>CAINQO010000033.1 GCA_903852325.1 Candidatus Omnitrophota bacterium | reverse complement strand
TGTATGACCATATATCCCTGTGTCCTTTCTTAGCATATTCACCACGCATTTAAAACGTCAGCATAGTACGATTTTTTTTCTCGCCACAATCGGTGAAGTCGTCTGTTTACGGCATCGCATTCTCACCGCGTTGGCCAACCTTGTCCGGGTGCTGACCGGAATCATCCGAAGGCAAAAGGTCGGGGGTAAATTGGATCCGCTTAAAATCCGCGTGGATCGATTTGGCCAGCGCCAGGGAAAGCATCGTCTTGCCCATTCCCGGTACATCATCGATCAGGATATGCCCGTTGGTCAGGATACCGGTAAGCAGGAGCTTAACCACCTCGGTTTTTCCGACGATCACTTTCTCCACGTTTTCGATTAGTTTTTTTATGTCTTCGTTATGCATGCAACCTCCTTAGCTTAATATAATTTAACGGTCAACCTTAGAATTTAAAATATTGTCTATTTTAGCGATCAATACATCTTTTTCGATCGGCTTAGTCAAGTAACTGACCACCCCTTTTTTATAAGCCATCAGCTTATCTTTATCCTTATCCAGGGCGGAAAGGATAATAATCGGTAAAGTCTGACCGAGCGTATCCTTATTGAGCATATCGCAAACCTCGATCCCCCCGATCCCCGGCATCACCATATCCAAAATGATCAGATCCGCTTTAAAGGTATGCAGGTGCGAGATCACTTCATTGCCGCTGGACAAAGGCAGCACTTCGAACCTGCCGGTTTCCTCCAAATTCAATTTGACCATCCTCAAAAAATCTAACTCGTCATCGACTACCATAATCTTTCTTTTTGCCATCTTTGGCCTCCTTAACCGGCTATATCACTTTTAAGGTTATAGTGACTTTTGTCCCCGCGTTAACCTTGCTGGATATATCGATGTAACCTTTATGTATTTCAATGATATCCTTGACCACTGAAAGGCCCAGGCCGATACCGGTCATTGCCCCTTTGGTGGTAAAAAACGGGCGAAAGATACTTTCCATGTTTTCTTCCGGGATTCCCACCCCCTCGTCCTGGATTTCGATGTTCACCGCTTCATTTAAAGGCAGCTCCGGAGCGGCAAGCGCTTTTCTTGCCGCCTCAGGGAGTTTATCAAATTCCATAAGATACGTGCGCACATAAAGATTCCCCCCCTCCGGCATTGCCTGCATCGCATTTAAAAGTATATTTACAAATACCTGCTCTATTTTTTGGCGGTCGATCAAAACCTTGGGCAGTTGCGGTTCAAATTCCCGGATCACGACCACCTTGTTTTTGATGTTGCTAAACTGGGTTAACTTTAGGGAATCTGCCAGGACGAAATTCACGTCTTCCGGCTCCAGGTTTAATTTCTTGGCCTTGGAAAAATCCAGAAGTGTCCCGACAATGGTATTGGCGCGTTTGATGTTATTGGCGGCAACCTGGATTATTTCCCGGTGCGCCGCAGGGACTTTATTTTCTAAATATTCGATAGACTGCATGATGATCGCCAGGGGGTTGCGCACCTCATGGGCGACGCTGCTGGCTAATTGTCCGATCGCTCCGAATTTGGCGGCCTGGATAACCTCCTCCTGGGACTTCTCCAGCTTGGAATAAGCCAAAGCCAGCTCCTGGACGCTAGCCTCCAATCTGAGCTTATTCAATTGATTGTCTTCCAGCATACTTAAAAGGATCTCCCGGGATTTAAGCGCCTCCTTCAAAGCATTGTCCAACTCCAGCGCCTGGTCCCGCAAAACTTTATCCGTCTGCCTGCGCCCTTCTTCAACCGAGATCGCCCGGCCTAAAACCTGCAGCAGGTTCAGATGATAATCATCCGCCGCTTGTGTCTCCCGGTCAAACAGCGCGCATAAGCTGCCCACGGTTTGACCCCCCACCCTTACCGGGTAAGCGATGTAAGATTTTAAATTATATTTACTCACGCGGGGATCAGTCTGGGCGAATTTCGAAACCCCCAGCTCCCTGATTACTACCAGCTGGCTGTATTGTCCTTCGATCACCTCGGAACAAATATGCCCGCGGCCTAAACTGGAACGCGGAAAATCCGCAGGGAGGTTCCATCCGGCTATGGTATCCAGAAATTCACCCCGGCGGTAATTGTATAACATGCATTTGGCTCCCAGGACCTTACCGGCGGTTTCGGTGAGCAACTGGATATTTTTATCCGGATCCGGTTCAAAAAAAGAAAAACACTGATTAACCATATTTAACGCTTCTTGCACCTGCTTACGTTCGGCAATTTCCCGGACAATTTCATCATTCTGCCGGAAAAACTTATCGATCATCCTGGATACCTCTCCAAATTCGGAGTTTTGCTTTTTTATCACCGATAAATGCGAAGACTCCCCTTTTTCCAGCGCCAGCGTAATTAATCTCAAAGGAAGATTGATCCAATGGAATAAAAAGAATACAACCATGCCCAAGACAACGACACAGAAAACAAAAAACAGCACCGCTGCCTGATCAGCGGATTTTCTTGATACGCTTAAGACCGCCGACGTAGCAGAAATCATAAGATACTTAGCCGGCTGATTATCCCATTGCAGTAATTCCCTGGAAAAATAAACCTCATCCTTTCCTGGTTTAAACGCCCTGTTCACCGCTGGATCCAACAAGGTTACCGTGGTACCGGTTAACTCCGCAAGCTCAGCAACATAGTTTTTGCTCCATAGGCGGCTGCAGAATAAATACCCCCGGGGAGAGTGTTCCCTTTGGACGTCATCGGCATCATGGATAGAGGCACCATTAAATTCCATTAATCCCTGAGGGGTATTTACAAAAAAATGACAAAAATGTGAACGGGCAAATAAGCTCCTTAATGCCTGGCGGGGGATCGGTACCTCTATAAGCCCGGCCTTTTCCTCTAAATTGTTAGTTGAATAGACAAGCCGGTAATCCGGGTCATATACCCAGGCAGCATTGGCCTGGTAAGTTCCAAGGCTAAGATCGATATTATCAGCAGCCCATTTTTTATCTGCCGTAGTAACAAAGCTGGCCATTTCCCCCCACCAGGAATAATCATAGACGAAAGTTTGCAGAGGTTTTTGCATCAGGCCGCTGATTTTGTCAAAAACAGCTTCCTGTTCGCTTTGCACCGACCTGAGAAGATCGTTTAACCGGTGCTGATTGTATATTTTTTGGATTATAAATATGGTCAAAAATATAACCACTAATAAAACCAATAAATACAGCAACCTGGTGCGAATTTTCATATTAGTCCCCTATTTATCCAGCTCTTTCTTCAACTGCTCGATCTCTTTTTTAAGCTCGATAATCCGCTCTTCCCTGCCGAAACCGACTTTATAAAAAACTTCCAGTTCCTGCAAGCGCCTTCTTGATTCTTCCTGCAGCTTTTTGCGTTCAGTAATATCCTTGATCACATACACTGCCCCCAGGGTTTTCGGGTTCTTATTCTTTTCCTCTCCCCCTAAGAAGAGGAACCCTTCCGGCTGCTCCTCGCTTGACTGCATCACTGCGCCGCTAAGGAGGATAGAAATTTCCTTTCCTTCCTTAGACTTGTAATTTATTTCATAGTCATTTAACTTGCCCTCCCGGATCAGCGCATCGAATTTATCCGCGGTAAGCTGGCTTCCCTTTTCATCTTCAGCGCCAGGGAATAAAGAGCTGACGTCTTTACCGATCAATTCCTGGTCAGTGCATTCAAAAAACGCGCAAGTGGCCTTATTGGCCATGATGATCTTTGAGTCCGGATCGACCACGATCAGGCCATCGCTCATGCTGACCAGGATATTATCAAGATACTCCTTGGAAACAGTGGTTTTATACAGCTTCCCGGTCATCTCATTAAAAGTTTCGGCAAGTATTTGCATTTCGTCCCCGGTTTTTAAATCTATTCTGGAATCCGCATAGCCTTCGGAAAAACGCTGCATTCCCTGTTTGATCTTTTGTAACGGATCAACGAGAACTGTTTTTACAATCCGGTGCAATACAAAAATAATCAATGCGGAAAGGAATAAAACTAAAATTATCTTCAAGAAAAAAATCTTATATAGCGGCCAAAAAATCTCTTTTTTGCCTTGAGTGACCAGCACCATCCAATTAATTCCGTTGGCCTCAAGATACACATTTTTAATTTTATCCGCGGCAACGACAGAGGGCGCTTTTAAACAGGGGGCCTCAATCATTGCAAAACCGTTTTTATCGTTCAATATCCGGCTTAATTCACTTTCCGAAAATCCGGACTTACTCATTGGTTTCATGCCCGGATGATAAATTACCTCCCCCTGCTTATCCAGCAAGGCTACGTGGCCGGTTGCCCCGAATTTATAACGCATCAACGGCTCAAAAAATACAAAAATATCCAGTACCACCTTGGCCACCCCGATCACCTGCCCGGTTTTATCTTTGACCGGAATCGCAATCGCCGTGCTTATTTTTCCGCTGGATTCATCAAACTCAACTTCCCCGACATATACGCTTCCTTTACCGTTAGCATAGCTGCGCTGCCACCAATCTTCATCCGCCTGATAATAATCACTGGTTTTACCCGAAGCGGCCACTAACCCGCCGTAACGGTCCGTAAGAAAAATCTCCGCTACGACTAAATCTTCTTTTGCCAGTGCCGTCAACCGCTGGCTCATCCGAGAGCTTAATGTCTCCTGCACAAACTGGCTGCCGGGAACAAGCCATTCTTTATCCATCCGCGCCATATATTCCTGGATGGCTTTCGGTTCCCAATTTACATAGCGCAGATTCGCTTCCTTGATCGCGTCATGCCACCAGGGGCTGATCACGTAAGCCCTGATGATATTAATTTCATTATCGATCTGCTGCGAGATAAACCCGGAAAATATCTGAGCATCCTGTTTTTGCCTCTGGCCGACAGTATCAAAACGCAATTCCCATATACTCATAAAACCGATTGCAAGGACGCACGTTACTATAATACCGACAACCATGATTACAAACCTTGAAGCTTTTTTACTAATACTTGTTTTTTTCATGATTTAAATTTTCCCTAACGGAATAACCCGGCTGTTTAAAATTATTTCCCGAGCTTCTCTTCCAGCTCCGCCACCCTTTTCTTTAAACGGGAAATTTCATTGGTGTATTTTGCTTCGCCTTCGTCTTTTTGGGTCATGGTTTTAGTTTAGAAAAAAACCCCAAAATCCGCATTTTTACCTGCTTCATCTTGGGGGTTACATGCAATCACCTGAAGGGGATGTCCACTCTTATTTTATTTGTATGATCGTCCTTATTTTTTGGCTTATTCTTGATGGAACTGCATTATTATTATACTCTCATATAGGTAAGGGTCAATAAAATAATTGCGAAAATCGTTATTTTCTCAGTTTACTATACTGCATAATCACCTCAAGCAGCCTTTGCGCCTGGGCTTTGCCTTCCGGGGTATCTGCGCCGCGCACCACAAGGCTGGAGGAGGAGTTATTGATCTTGGTGATCACTATCTGCACAGTCTGGCCTCCGGGATAGGTGCCTTTTAAGGTGGCCGAGTCTTTGGTCACCACTCCGTTTTCCAGCTGCAGCGGCTCTGCCTTTAAGGCGGCCTTAGCCATCATCATAGAAGAAACATAAGAAGCGTTGCAGATTAATTTTGGCTCCTTGCGCGCCGGAGCGGATACCGTAGCGCAGCCGTTAATATTTAAAATCAATATAAAAACGTAAATGAACGCGGCTAATTTATTCAACACATCATCCTCCATTTTTTATAACCTATTGTACCGCAGAATCTTTAGTTTCAGTTCCGGAGATTATTCCTGACAACCCATCAGAGATTTCATCGGTTAACAAGGTAACCTCCCTGCTTAAAGCCAAAGCAATCCCGGCGTAAGTATGCGGATTGATCTCTTGCCGGTTCTGGAACCTCCTGGTCACAACCATTTTTTTTGTTTTAGCATCAAGGATTGTCCACTGGGCGGTTAAAAGCATATCTTTGTCCAGCCGGCTTTCCAATTGCACAATATTCACCAGTACCTGGTAATTCAACGGGATAGAAAAATTACAGGGGAAGAGTTGTAAATCCGCCTGCGGCAAAGCAGTAGTCAGATTTTCCATGATCAACCTGGCTATCCCCATATCCAGAGGCTCCCCCCAGCGTTCGAACTGGGCAAAAGTAAGCATCCCCTCCTTATCCTTGGTAACGATTTGCGGGCGGTTCTGGTATTCGGGTACCTCAACCGGCCCAATGCCGATAATTAATTTAGAAACAAGCGCAAGCTGTTTTGGCTTACCCGGCTCCCCTTGCGGCTGCAGGGTATAAAACCTGGGGGACGGGCTGTTGGGAACGGAGAAACATCCGCACAAGCTTAAACATAAAACTAAAATTAATGCAGGCATTAAACTTTTGCGCTTCATCCTATTCTCCTTTAGTAATTGATTTTCCTTTTAAAAGCGCTTCCGGATGCAATTCGAGATACTCCAGCAGTAAACTGAAAGAGCGGGCGGATTGGGTTATTTCGCGGAAAGTTTTATCCAGGTCGGTGATCCCTTCCGAATTTACCAACCGGTTTATGCCGGTTACCGCTTGCGCCAGGTTAGTGGTGATCTCTTTGATCGGGATCTCATTCATGATCTCAAAAATATCCGGTGAGATTGGAAGGGCAGGCAGTTCCGGATACGCCTTGGAAAGATTATGCATTTTCTTCTGGTTCTTGGGATAAAAATCAAAACCAAGCATCAGCTGGCCGGTCAGAAAATTCTGCACTTCAAGCTTGGCCCGCAACCCGTCCTGGATGAATTTTTCATAATCCGGGTAACCTAATGTTTCCGGCACCCCGTTCACCCGGGACAATTCCACATCAATGACTACCGGGATCAATACTTCTTTGGCCTCTTTATCATAAGCCAGGTCAATGCTGGTGACCGTGCCGATCTTTACTCCGCGAAAGTTTACCGGAGCTCCCGCGACCAGCCCCTTAACCGAGCCGTCGAAAAATACGATATATTTGTCCGACTGCCTGAAAAAAGCGCCGGAACCGAAGATTAAAATCGCCGCTACCAGTAAAGCTACCGCCCCCACGACAAACATGCCGATCTTTGTTTTATTTGCTTTTCTCATCTTTGGCTTACTCCTTGCTCTTTGGCCCTGGTCAAAAATCTAACTACCCGGGGGTCTTTGGAACCAGCTAATAAATCTTTCGGGCTTCCTACCGCCAGCACGCTTTTACTTTCCCCGTCTAAAAATGCCGCCCGGTCACCCACGGCAAAGATACTGGCCAGTTCATGGCTAACGATCACGATCGTCGCCCCCAAGGTTTCCCTTAATTGCAGGATAAGGTCATCAAGCATGCGGGAATTTACCGGGTCAAGTCCGGCCGAAGGTTCATCGAAAAAAATAATTTCCGGGTCCAGGGCGATCGCCCGGGCTAAAGCCGCGCGCTTACGCATCCCTCCGCTGATGTGTTCCGGGTAAAATTCCGCGTAGCCGGATAATCCGACTAAGGACAGTTTTAATTCCACTACTTCCCGAATTTGCCCGGCTGTAAGCTTCGAATACAACTGCAGGGGAAGGGCGATATTTTCCCCCAGGGTAAAAGAACTCCACAGCGCCCCGCCCTGGTATAAGACGCCGAAACGGCGCATAATTTTTTGCTGGGCGGTTTCTTCCTGCGACCAGAAATTTACCCCGTTATAAAAAATTTCTCCTGACTGAGGCTCCTTAAGCCCGATCATCGCTTTAAGTAAGGTGCTCTTGCCGCAGCCGCTTTGCCCCATCACCACAAAAATTTCGCCTTTGTTTACGACAAAATTAATACTGTGCATAACGACATAATCTTCATAGCTTAGCTCAAGATCTTTAAGGCAAATAGCCGGATTTAGCGCATCTTCCATCAATTACACCCCCAAAATCTGGCAGACAAAAGTGATCACCGCGGTAGCCACCACGATGCTGATAATCGCACTGACCACCGCTTTGGTGGTCGCCTCGCCTACGGCGGCGGCGCTTCTTTGGCATTTTATGCCGTGGAAGCAGCCGGCGATCGCGATGATTATGCCAAAAACAAAACTATGCACCAGCCCCACCCAGAAGTTGCTTAAGGTTACCGCCGATTGGGTATGCTGCCAATACTCAACCGGATTAAGCCCCAAAAGGCTTATCCCGATAATAAAACCTCCCAAAATTCCCATCAGGTCGGCATAAATAGTCAAAAGCGGCATCATGATCACCAGGGCCAATACGCGCGGGATGACTAAAAATTCAACCGGAGAAACCCCCAGGGTTTGCAAAGCGTCTATCTCTTCATTATCCTGCATCAGCCCCAGTTCGGCGGCGAAAGAAGCGCCGGTGCGTCCGGCCATCAGAATCGCCGTCATCATCGCTCCCATTGCCCTGACCATCCCGATACCCACGGCATCGGCAATATAAATCTGGGCGCCGAAAATCTTAAGCTGATTGGCTCCGATAAAAGATAGGATTATCCCCACTAATACACTGATCAAGGAAACCAGGAACAAGGCGTCGGCCCCGCAGCGCTGCAGGATAAACAAAAAATCATCCCGGCGGAAATACACCTTCCCCCTTAACAGCCGCCCGAAAGCAATGGCGGTCTCTCCGAGGAAATCAAGCAAAACCGCAACCCCGTCAATAGTCTTTAAGACCATATCCGCGATCCTGGTAAAAAAAGATCCTTCCTCGGCTTTAACTGTCTCCGTTTTCTCGTGAACTTTCAAAGCCAAAAGCAGTAATTTTTTTACCCCTTCCGGCAAGACTTCTAAATCCACCTGAATAGGTTTAACCTGGCATTGCCGGATTAAATGCAGTAAAAAAGCGACCAGGCCGCTGTCCCATTCCTTTAACCCGGAGATATCAAAAGTAATCCGGGAAATATCTTTCAAAGAAACCTCTGCGATAACCGGATCCACCCGGGGAAGCTCCGCAGCGATCAGCCAATCGCCGTTAAGCCTGACGCACAGGGTTTTCGGTTGAGAATAATCCAGGATTATTTTTTCATCAGGCATTTTTTATTTTAATTTAACCCGCCGGGGAATAAAGGGAATTTTTTAAATACCCCTCTTTGGCCGGATGATCAAAATTCCGAATAAAGAAATAAGAAACATGCAGGAAGCGCCCAGCGCCGACAATAAACTTATGCGGACATTCTTTTGCAATTTCGCTATGCCGGCCGCATCCATATCCACCCCTAAAATAGCGACCGGCCTTCCCCCGCTGTCGCGCACCGGAGCATATCCGGAAATAAATACCCCCCAGGAATCAGCGGTAATCTTTTTGTCCGCGGCCGGGCCGTTGTAAGCGCTTAACAGTTCCGGGAGCTTGCGCGCGTCATATTTATCCCCGGGAAGGGCGCGCGGGCAATTTGCGGTAATGATCTGCGGCGCCGGGTCGGCATCCACAACATATTGCAGGATGCCGGGCTCCTGCGTAGCCATCATAATATAAACATATTTAAGGGAAGAGTTTGTTTGCTTGATCAGGGATAATTTTCCGAAAATTTCCCGGTAGGCAGGCGAGCTGTCCCCGGTTTCTTCAAGCGGCACCGCCAGCAGTGTTGCGGTATCGATCGAAAGCGCGGCGTTAGAGGCGATCGCCATTAAATCCTTCCGCGTTTGGTTAAAAGCGTCCCGGAACCGGTATTCATTAAAAATAAAAACGGCTAACCCCGCCCAGGATAAAAACAAAGCCAGAAAAACCCAAAGGAAACGCCGCATCGGTAGAAACTCCCCTTTTATTGCCCGGTTATTTTCTCTAAAAATTCCTTATCCCCGGCATTCATTCCCTCGAACTCTACTCCCACGTCAAAAGAAGGGATCATTCCCAGGACAGGCCTAAGCAAGAGCGACCAGGCAACCTTACCGCTGCATTTGATCTCCCGGCCTTCAATTAACATCAGAATTTCTAAAATATCCCCCGGGCTAAGCAGCCTGGGCATGATCACCCGCATCCCTATCGCGCTGATATCTTTGACTACCAGGAAAGTATAATTGAGCTGCCCGGTAAAGCGGACCTTGATCTCGTAAAAAACTTCTTTCCTTTTCGCTTTCCTTTTAATTTCCCCGCCATCCATCAAACCTCCCCCTGCCCGGCAATTTCGGCGGCGCTGATCCCGGGATGACGGTAGCGTTTTTTCCCCAATGTTAAATTTTTATATTGGATGGCTTCCTGCGGGCACCACTGCAAGCACCCCATGCAATGCTGGCAGTGCTTCAGCCAGACGGGCCTCTCCTGCTCCATCCGGATGTTGCGCACCGGGCATACTTTGGCGCATAGGCCGCACCCGTCACAGGTTCCCTGCGCCCAAAACCCCTTGTCCGAAAGCGGGATTTGCGCAGCGCCGTATTTGTAGATTAACTTATAGAGCAGCAGGTTCAACAAAAAAGGCGCCTCCTCCATTAAGCAGCAGGCGCTCTTTTTCCGGTTTAACGCGGCGAGTATTTCCTGAACTTTTATCTTTTCCCGCGCGAACATTTTTTCCTGCCTGCCGGAGGAAAATGCCCCGTACAGAGGAGCATAATTACCCGGCATAAGCACGGAAAACCCATTGACCAACTCTATCCCGCGTTTTTTCAGGATCTCCCTGGCCAGACTAAGCGCCCTTCCTTTTAACCCGCCGGAAGTAGTGACGCAAAACACATAAGTGCCGGGCTTGATTTTTACCATCCTTAAAAATTCCGCAACGAGCAAAGGCATTCCGAACATATATACCGGAAAAATAATCCCTACCCGTTCGTAAGCGGTTGCGTCCGGGTTGCTTAAAACCTTAGCGATGGGAATGACCGGGGCGTTATCCAGGCCCGCCGCCAGGTCCCTGGCCACCGTTAAAGAATTACCCGTGGCCGAAAAATAATAAATTATTGTTTTCATTGGATTTTAAGAGTTTAAGAATAGCGCTTAAAAGCTCTGCCTTAACAATGCACGTTACATTATAACGCGGTGGGACCAAAAGCAAAAGGTCTTTTTCGATAAACCAAAGCGTAATTCATTCTAAAATGGGATAAAATTAAAAGACCCCAAAAAAATCTTTGGGGTCTTTTAATCTATAAATAATTGATCCTGCTTTTTTATTCTCTGGGAATATCGTACTTTTGTTCGGGGAACGGCGGTAAGCCTTTTCTCAATCTGGGGATAACCTCCGTCAAAACTACTGCCGGCGGGACATCCCGGTATTGCGCAAACTTATCTTTAAAGCTGATGCTCATATCGATAAGATCGCCTAAAGTCAAGCCCTGGTCTTCGCTTAAAAATTTCTTCGCTACTCCATTATCCATGGAATTTAACTGCATCGCGTCCACGAACCCGGCAACATAAGAAATATAAACCAGTTTCCGGGAGGCCGCATCCATATCGAGCGTGGCATTATAAAGGCTCTTGGTCAAAACAGGATTGGCATCGGTTACCGGTAAAATCTTGCGGCTCCTGTCTAAAGCAAACAAAGTCCCCGTGAATAACAATATAAATAAAAAGATAATTAATAATTTAAGTTTCATTTTCTTCCCCCTTACAAGCCATTATAATCACAAAAAAAAGATTGTCAAGTCCAATGTCTGCAGCCAATTATACCTTATTCGCTAAATCTTGGCGCTTCAAAGCCGCTTGGATAAATCCGCTGAATAACGGATGCGCCCGGTCGGGTTTGGATTTAAACTCGGGATGGAACTGGACGGCGATAAAATAAGGATGGTTTTTTAATTCGATTATTTCCACCAGGTCCTTATGCGCGCAAACCCCGGAAAGGAGCATTCCCGCTTTTTCGAACAACTTCCTGAACTTGTTGTTGAATTCATACCGGTGGCGATGGCGCTCATGGATCAGGTTTTTACCGTAAAGCCTGCTGGCCAGGCTGTTTTTTTTGACCTTACACGGATAAGCGCCCAAACGCATTGTCCCGCCCAGGTCTTTAAGCTTAGCCTGCTCCGCCAGCAAGCTGATCACCGGGAACTTGGTCGCTTTAAATTCCGTCGAATTGGCATTCTTTAAATTACAGACATTCCTGGCAAATTCGATCACCGCGCACTGCATTCCCAGGCAGATGCCCAAAAACGGGATCTTATTCATCCGGGCGAATTTGATCGCCTTGATCTTCCCTTCGATCCCGCGGTACCCGAATCCGCCGGGAACCAGGATCCCCGAAACCCCGTTTAAAATCTGTTCATGCTTGCCGTCCTCCAGGGTTTCCGAATCGATCCTTTTTATCTCCACCCGCGCGTCATTGTGGATGCCGCCGTGGAAAAGCGCTTCATATATCGATTTATAGGCATCCTGCAGTTCAATATATTTTCCGATTACGGCGATGGTCACTTTGTATTTAGGGTTAAGCACCCGGTTAACCACCATTTTCTCCCAATCTTTGAGGTCGGAAAATTTACAGATCAATTTAAAATGGCTCAAAATTATCTCATCCAGGATCTGCCGCTTAAACACCAGGGGCACCTGGTATATCGATTCCATGTCCGGGGATTCGATGACCGCCTCTTTTCTTACGTTGCAAAACAGCGAAATCTTTTCCTTCACATCCTCTTCCAGGGGGCTTTCCGTGCGGCAGATCAATACATCCGGGATGATCCCGATCTCGCGCAAGGTGCCGACGCTATGCTGGGTGGGTTTGGTTTTCACTTCCCCGGCGGCTTTAATATAGGGGATCAGCGTGAGATGAATATAAAAAACATTATCCGGCCCCATATCGATTTTAAATTGCCGGGAGGCCTCCAGGAAAGGCAGGCTTTCGATATCTCCCACCGTACCCCCGATCTCCACGATCACGATATCGGCCTTGGAAACCTTGGAACACTGCCTGATCCTCTCTTTGATCGCGTCGGTAATATGCGGAATGACCTGGATCGTTTTTCCCAGGTATTCCCCTTTGCGCTCCTTGGAAATCACGCTGTGATAAATCTGGCCGGTAGTGATGTTGTTGAATTTTGAAGACAGGGTATTGGTGAAGCGCTCGTAATGCCCCAGGTCTAAATCGGTTTCCGCTCCGTCCTCAGTAACGTAAACCTCCCCGTGCTGATAGGGATTCATTGTCCCCGGGTCGACATTGATGTAAGGATCCAGTTTCATCAGGGCGATTTTTAAACCCCGCGATTCCAGGATCTTGCCGATAGAAGCCGAAGCGATCCCTTTGCCTAAACTTGAAATGACCCCGCCGGTAACAAAAATATATTTAGACATCGCCCAAGAAACCTCCATTCTAAACCTAAGCCGGTAAAATTATTCCCTAAAAAAAATAAGAGACGGCTTCCCCTCTAACGGCGGTTGACGTCTCTGTCTTTTAAAAAAAATAAAGCCCTTTCTAAAAGCATCCTCTGCTTTAAAAAGGGAAGTGCATTCTTTTTAATAATCATTCTAAAGCGGCTGTTTACTTTCAAACCAAGTTTAGCACCCCTGTTTGCTTTGTCAAGGGTTATCTTGAGCACCCTGGTTTTAAATCTAGCGAAATTCCGCCAGCGGGGCGACACACCCCGGCTAAAAGGTGTGCCGGGTGTCACCTTTCTGGTGGACCCGCGCATCGGCCGCCGGGCCACACCGGCGCAATTTCTTTAAGCGCCGGGTGATTCCGCTAGGCGCGAGGTACCTGCGTAGCCGAAAGGCGAAGCAGGATTGGCCGCTTGCGGAAAACTAATTTTGCCCTTCCAGCCTCTCCGGATGATGCCGGACTACTTCCGCCTGGACCATATAGATTACGTCTTCGGCGATATTGGTCGTATGATCGCAGATCCTTTCCAGGAAACGGGCGATCAACAGCAACTGTACTGCCCGGGGAGCGGTAGCCCCGTCTTTAACCATATAGTTATCGACCAACTCCTTTTGAATAGCATTACGCAACTGGTCGGCTTGGGCATCGGAGGACAATACTTGTTTGGCTAAAGCGATATCCCCCTGCACAAATGCGTCAATGGATAATTTAACCATATTCTGGGCGACCGCCGCCAGCCTGGGGATATCCACCAGCGGTTTTAAAAGCGGCTTCTCGACGAGTTCCAGGGTGCGCTGGGCTATATCTACCGCGATATCGGCGATCCTTTCCAGCTCAGCGTTAATTTTCATCCCCGTAGCAATAAAACGCAAGTCCTTAGCCATCGGCTGAAAACGGGCGATCAGGTCCACGCAATGCTCATCGACATCCAGCTCCAGTCTATCGATCTGGGAATCGTTATCGATGACGTTTCTGGCCTCCTGCGGGTCCCGGTTTTTCAGCGCTTCGACGGACCGGTAGATCGCTTCCTCCGCCAGGGCCCCCATCCTGAGGATATCCTGATTCAAAGCTTTTAATTCCTGATCTATGTGTCTTTCCATCTTGCAAGCATTATATTATAGTTTGAAAACTTAGTAAACAATAAAACCTTTTACCCGGGCAACAAAAACTGCCATAAACCTTTATTGGTTACGGCAATACGGAAAGAATTAATTTTAACAAAACACTTTTCATTTTCGTCTAGGGGCCGGCTTTACCGCCGGCAAGGAATTGACTTTCAAGGAAAAATCGATCAGTTATTCCCTTCCAGCCTTTCCGGATGGTGCTTGACGACATCGGCCTTGACAAAATAAATGATGTCCTCGGCAATGTTGGTGGCATGGTCGCAGATTCTTTCCAGGTGGCGGGCGATCAACAACAGCGGAACGGCACGGGTAACCGTGGAGGTATCTTTAAGCATATAATCTTCAATCAGTTCTTTTTGCACTAAATTACGCAATTTATCCGCCTCTGTGTCGCGCAGGATCACGCTGCCGGCCAATTCCGCATCTTTGTTCACAAAAGCGTCCAGGGCATCCTTGGACATCTGTTTGGCAATATTAGCTAATTTCGGTATATCGATCAACGGCTTAAGCAGCGGCTTGCCGACCAGGTCCATGACCCGCTGGGCAATATCTACCGACAGGTCGGCAATCCTTTCTAAATCCGTGGCGATATTCATCGACATGGTAATGAAACGCAGGTCCACGGCCATCGGCTGTTGGAGCGCTAATAAGTCCAGGCAGCATTCATCGATCTGGTTCTCCAGGTCATCGATGGCTTTATCATCGCTGATCACCTTAATGGCTCTTTCCACATTCAGCTCTTTAAGCGCCTCTACCGACTCAAAAATAGATGTTTCAACCATGGTCCCCATTTTAAGCAGCTGTTTCTTTAAATCCGATAATTCCTGGTCAAAATGTCTTTCCACTTTAGGCCTCTTTTCTTTTTAAATTACTGATTGATCTTTTTCCGTTTCTGCGGATAAAAAAAGCGCTTTTACCGGCTTATCCGAACCTTCCGGTAATGTAAGCTTCGGTTTTAGGATCCTGCGGCTTGGTAAATATATCCTGGGTCTTGCCGAACTCCACCATCTCCCCCAGAAGAAAAAAACCCGTATAATCCGAAACCCGCGCCGCCTGCTGCATATTATGCGTGACGATAATGATCGAATAATCTTTTTTCAGCTCCAGGATCAGCTCCTCTATCTTTGTCGTGGAGATCGGATCCAGGCTGGCGCAAGGTTCATCGAACAGGATCACCTCCGTCTCCACCGCCAAACAGCGGGCAATGCACAAGCGCTGCTGTTGGCCTCCGGACAGCTTTAAAGCGCTATCTCCCAGCCGGTCTTTCACTTCCCCCCAGATCGCTGCTTTTTTTAATGATTCCTCCACCTTCTGCTCGATAAAAGCCTTATCCTTTATCCCGTTAACTTTTAATCCGTAACTTATATTATCAAAAATAGATTTAGGGAAAGGATTAGGCTTCTGAAACACCATCCCCACCCTTCTGCGGATATCCACGGCATCGACCAGTGGGCCGTTAATTTCCAGATCATCAAGGAAGATCTTGCCGCGCAGGGCGGTATGCGGCACAAGCTCATTCATCCGGTTAAACAACCGGATAAAAGTCGATTTTCCGCAACCGGAAGGCCCAATCATCGCCGTAACCTTATTCGCATAAATATCCAAGCTGACATTTTTCAGCGCCTGGGTCTTACCGTAAAAAAAATCCACGTTCTGGGCCCGCATTTTTACCTGATTATCCATGTAAACTCCTCTGTCTTTGACGCAAAAATATGGCAAATCCGGAAATAAATAATACCAGGAATAAAAGCACCAGGCTGCATCCGTAAGCGATCGCTCTTTGCTTATCCGGATGCGCCCCTTCGGTCATTAAGGCATAAATATGATACGGCAACGCCATCACTTCGGAAAATATAGATTTAGGGTAACCCCGGGTATAAAATGCCGCGGCGGTGAAAAGGATCGGAGCAGTTTCTCCGGCTACCCTGCCGATGCTTAAGATCACCCCGGTCAGGATTCCCGGTAAAGCCGTAGGCAGAACAATATTCTTTATCGTTTCCCATTTTGACGCCCCTAAAGATAAGGAGGCCTCCCGGATCGATTGGGGAACAGCGATCAAAGCCTCCTGGGCGGAAGAAATGATCATCGGCAGCGCCAAGATCCCCAAGGTCAGGCTGCCGGAAAGGATAGAAACCCCAAACCCGAAGAATTTAACGAACACCGCCAGGCCAAAAAGGCCGAATACAACCGAAGGCACCCCCGCCAGATTATTTATACTGATCCGGAGAATGTTGACCACAATCCCCTTCGGAGAATATTCACACAGATATATCGCACAGGCTAAGCCTAAAGGCAAGGCAAAGATAATCGCTCCCAAAGTAATATAAAGCGTACCGACGATTACCGGAGCAATCCCCCCCGCGGTCATGGCTGAACGCGGCGCCTGAGTAAGAAAGCCCCAACTTAACACCCCTAACCCCCGCGCGGCGATAAAATAGACAATCGCCCCCAGGGTCAAAATGGTGGCCGCCATACAGAGAAATAAACCGAAAAATCCCAGATTTTGCGAAAATTCTTTTCTCATTGTTTAATCCCTGAAAAACTTATCCGCTCAACCCCAGCTTTATCCGGAACCGGCGGCTAATCATCTCGGCAATAATATTAAAAACAAAAGTGATTACAAAAAGGATCAACGCGATCGCAAATAGCGCGTGATAATGGTCTCCCCCCACCGGCGCCTCCCCCATTTCCGCGGCGATCGCCGCCGTCATCGGCCTTACCGGCTCCAGGAATGTATGCGGCATCACTGCCGCGCCTCCGGCGACCATCAATACTGTCATCGTCTCCCCGATCGCCCGGCTCATTCCCAGGATTATCGCCGTAGAGATCCCTGAACCTGCCGCCGGGATCACTACCCTGGTCAAGGTCTGCCAGCGGGTGGCCCCGACAGCAAAAGAAGCCTCCCGGAAAGCATTGGGGACATAATTTAAAGCGTCTTCGGCAATACTGCATACCGTCGGAGTAGCCATTATCCCCAGAATGATGCTGGCATTTAAAGCGGTTAACCCCGTGGGTAAATTAAAGACTTTCTGTAAAAAAGGGGTGAGGATGACCATGCCGAAAAAACCGAAAACTACCGAAGGAATACTGGCCAGCAACTCCACGATCGGCTTAAGGATGGCTTTCTGGCGCACCCCGGCTAATTCATTCAAATACAAGGCGCTGCCGATCCCCAAAGGCACGCAAACGATCACTGCCCCTAAAGTAACCCAAATGGAAGCCATGATCAGGGGGAAGATTCCGAATTCCGCCGGGCTATAAGTGGGATACCAAAAACGGCCGAAGATAAATTTACTAAAACTTACCTTGTGGAATATGGGTAAGCCTTCCTTGATCAAAACCAGGACGATACCGATCAGGAAAAAAAGCGAGGCAAAGGCGAGGATAGTAAAAAGCCACTTGTATAATTTTTCTTTTAAATGGAATATCTTCATAATAGAACTGATGGCACGGCAGAATAACTCCGCCGTGCCATCATCTTAACATCCAGCGTCAAAGGAGTAAAATATTTTATTTTTTCTCCTTCAGCCCCACGAAACCTTCTTCCTCTACCAGCTTCTGCCCGTCATCGCTTAAAATAAAATCGATGAAGTCTTTAACCAGGCCCTTGGGTTTTCCGTTAGTGTACATAAAAAGCGGCCGGGTCACCGGATAAGTTCCGGAAATAACCGTCTCTCTTGAAGGAACCACCCCGTTTAACTCCAGCGCTTTAACTGAAGAAGAAAGAAAACCTAACCCGACATACCCGATCGCTCCCGGGGTTCCGGCAACAGTGGAAGCTACCGCCTGGTTGGACGCCTGCATTAAAGCGTCGGAACGGGTCTTGTTGCCTTCTAAAACTAAGGTCATAAAAGCCTCAAAGGTACCGCTGGAAGTATCGCGGGAAACCACCACGATTTTTTCATCGCTTCCGCCTACCTGGGACCAATTGGAGACACTGCCCATAAAAATATCTTTGACCTGTTTTTTGGTTAATTTGCTGACACTATTCGCCGGATTGACAATAACCGCCAAACCGTCCATGGCAATAATATTCGCTGTGGCATCCACCCCGTTAGTGACTGCCTTGTCTAATTCGGTATCTTTGATCGGACGGGAGGAATCGGCGATATCGCAGTTTTTATCCAATAACGACGCGATCCCTACTCCTGAGCCGCCGCCGCGTACCGAGATATTAACCCCGGAATTTTTATCCATATAAGCTTCCGCCGCTTTCTGCGCAATGGGAAGCACGGTAGTCGAACCTTCGAGCACGATTTTTTCCGCGTAACAGGGAATGATCAGGCCTAAGCCAATAATCCCCATCAACGCTAACATTCCTAATTTCTTCATTTAACCTTCCTCCTTAATTGATTATTCTGGTGATTATTTTGGCTTGGCCCGGCTTACGCCAGGCCAAGCCGATGATTAATCGCTTACTTAGAACTTCATATTCCAATCACACTGTACGACGGTTGTCGGAGCCCTTCTACCTTTCATAAAGGCGCTGTCAATATTCTGGTAACGGAATATTGCGAATTGAAGCCAGGTATTTTTTCCCAAACCAAACTGGAAAGAACCTTTATGGCCTCTAATCCCGGTACGGCCGGCGTAACGGTCAGAGTCAGGGGTAATGTCCATAACCGAATCTCTTTCCGTCATGCTATATACATATTGAACCTGCCATTTTCCCCAGGCATCAACTGCGGCATTCCCAAATCCCATGCCTGCAGCAAACCCTTTATTCTTATCCGGAGCAGCGAGATTCTGATAATATTCTCCGAAGAATGATAATTTTTCAAAATTCAAGATGCTTAAACCAGGAACATTTGCAAGGATCTTGAACGGATCCTTGATCCCAAATTCAACTGCGGGAGTTAACTCTCTATAAGCATACTTGTAAGTACCCGCCGTGGTACCGGTTCCAACAACATAGTAACCGTTTGAATCCGGGGTTCCGCTTCCGGGATTCCTGGTATTACTACCTGTGGTACCATCTATCGCCCTTCCTTTAACATTTGAAAAATCGTAATAGGAAAGTGCGCCTTTTACAGAAAGATTATCGGTAATAGCATAATCTGCACCACCCTGCAAACCATAAACCATAGCATTGTGGGTAGTAGGTTCGGTTTCAGAAAGGACCAGAACCATGCTATCTAAAAATAGATTAACATTACCGAATTTTTTATTTAACTGTAAAACCCCGCCTTCCGGAGTAATATCGTTATCAAACATTACATCCGTTGGCCTCCAGGGAAGATATTTCATCTTACCGCCCATGATCGCGGCCCAGGGAACCGGAGTGTACCGGGCATAAGCATAATCCAGAACTACAGCTTTCTTGGCGAATCCGCTTCCAAAGCTCTGGTTATTGGAACGCGCGGCATCATAACTGGTTACGTCTGTTGTCCCGGTAGCAATACCCGCTCCGACCATTACCTTTTCATTAATCTTAGATTCTACGCCCAATCTTAACCTGATCCGGGCTCTATTTCTATCGCTAGTTACTCCGGTATCGCTTGTTTTGGCATGATCAAGCTGATAGCGGGCCCTAAAATCACCCTTAAACTTTATCGCTTGTACCCAGGCCGGCATGGACCAGGACTTACCCTCGGCAATTTCTTTTTTCACCTTCTCTTGCGTCTCCAGCTTTACCTGCTGGGCTTCCGCGCCGGTCAAAACACCCTTATCCACTAATTTTTGCAGCAAGAGATCGATTTCTCCTGCGGATGAAGCCCGAATTCCTGCGCCCATCAAGCAGAAAGTTCCCAACAGCACCGCGATTAACAACCTTTTCATCACCCTTCCTCCTTTTTTTGTTAGCCTTCCACGCAGAGCTTGCGTATCTGGCGTAGATTCAACTCTACCTCTTTTAACGAATTGCTGGCGCATTCCCCGTCAACAATCCTATCCTCTTCAATATTATTTAAGATACTGCTTAACCTACCCAGCTGGCTCCTCAGGTGGCTGGCTAAAAAATCTTTCCGGATAGATGAAATAGTATTCATTGTATTATCCTCCTGCTTTGTTTTCTTAACCGAGCTTCCCGGCTAAAACTTCCTGCTGCCTGATCAAAGTGCCCGCATCCACCCCGACCGAATAATCCCTATCTCTCATCCCGGAAAATTCATTAACGATCTCCATCAACCGGGCAACGCTAAAAGGCTTAGTAAGATAATAGTCCGCCCCCAAAAGGCTGCCGTAAATCTTATCCTGGCTTTCGGCTTTAGCAGTCAACATGATTACGAAAGTTTTAAAGGCAACCGGATTTTCTTTGATCAATTTACAAAGATGAAAACCATCCACTCCCGGCAACATCACGTCCAACAACACAATATCGAAGGTTCCTTTGGCCAGTTTTTCCTGGGCCGTTAAACCGTCATATACACATTCCGGGCTAAAACCGTTCTTGGAAAGGTTATAGGCGATAAGCCGGTTTATCCCCGGATCATCTTCAACCACCATTACCTTTTTTTCTTTTATTGACCCGTCGGTATACATAATTTATTTTACTTCAAATTGCGCATAGAAAGCATCCATCACCTGCAGCTCTTCAGCAACGGCCGCTCTCAAATAATCTGCTATTTTTTTGAATATGCCTCTTATTGTTTTTTTCATCGTTTCCACCTTTCTGCTTTGAGTTTACTAAAGAGATGTAACAAAATCCTTAAGGCAATGTGAACTTTAGGTGAACTCTCAGCACTCCAGTTTGAACCCTTTACCCTTGACGGTGGTGATCAACTGCGGGCTTTCGGGGTTTTTTTCGATTTTTTCCCGCAGGTGCCGGATATGCACATCAATATTGCCGTACTCGACAATATTGTCCTGTCCCCAGACCGCATCCAGGATATCATTGTGGCTTAAGACCACCCCGCGGTTATTAAGTAAAAACCTGAGAATCCCCTTTTCTTTTTCCGTAAGCGCGACTTCCTGCCCCTCCCGCTTCACCGTAAACTCTGCCCCGTCTATTTCCAGGGAACCGACCTTAACTATCTGGTGGCAGCTGGAGGTTTTATTTTCCGCCCGCAGGAGAACTCGCTTGATCCTCACCAGCAGCTCCCTGGGGCTAAACGGCTTGGTCACGTAATCATCGGCGCCCAGTTCAAAACCTTTCAGCTTGTCTTTGACTTCGGCAAGAGCGGTAAGCATAATCACGGGAATATTTTTAGTCCGGGGATTTTGCCTTATTCTGCGGCACACTTCCCATCCGTCCAAACCGGACAAAAGAATATCCAGGATAATCAAATCAGGCTTCGCTTCGGAAATCTCCAACGCTTCCAAACCGTCATCAGCGGAAAGCACATCGTAACCGGAGGTAACCAGATGAAAAGTGATCAGCTTCATCAGCTCCTTTTCATCCTCGACAATCAGAATTTTCTTTTTCTGATCCATTTTCTTCTCCGGAAAACCTAAAAATATTACTCTGTTGGATTTGTATCTTCAGCTAAAGTGTACAAAACGCCGGTTACAATATCATTAAGCTAAAGTAACATTTGTGTGAATTATAAAAGCGGGATTTTTAGGAAGATTGGCAAAAAACGTCAAGCCAGGGGGATGGTGAAACTGAAGGTCGAGCCGCGGCCGAGTTCGGATTTTACCCAGACCTGGCCGCCGTGAGCGGAAACTATGTGCTTAACAATGGACAAACCCAATCCGGTGCCGCCCAACTCGCGGGAGCGGGCCTTATCCACGCGGTAAAACCTTTCGAATATCCGGGGCAGGTCATCTTCGGAAATACCCATTCCGGTATCTGAAATGTCGATCTGCAGATAGCTATCAGCCACTTTAGCCGAAATAATAACCTGCGCCCCCTCAGATGAGTATTTTATAGCATTATCCAGAAGATTGATCATCACCTGGGAAAACCTTGTTTCATCAGCTTGTATCTCAGGCAAATCAAGCGGGATATCGGTTTTCAGGGTGATCGATTTTGCTTTCGCCTGGTTCTCAATGACCGTTAACCCTTTTTTAATTAAAACACCGGGGTCCAGGACCGTAAAGGACATCTTCAGCTTCCCCGACTCTATTTTAGATAAATCCAGGAGATCGTTGATTAAGGCGGCCAGGCGGTTGGCATCCTGATAAATAATATCCACAAATTCTCTGGCATTGACCTTATCTTTCAGCGCCCCCTCTAACAAAGTTTCCGCATACCCTTTGATACTGGAAATGGGGGTACGCAATTCATGAGAAACATTGGCGACAAAATCCTGACGCACCCGCTCCAGGCGCCTTAATTCCGTAATATCATGAAAAACCAGTATTGCCCCTTCCAGGCGGTTATTGCTCATTATCGGCACGCCGTTGACTTTAAGTATCTTTTCTTCCGGAATGCTGATGACGATTTCTTCGGTGGTCAATTGTTGCTTTCCCTGAATAATTTTTTCTACCATATCATCTACCGCCGTATTGCGGATAACCTCAAGCGGCTTTTTACCTTGCGGGTCTGTATCGATAAGGAAAATTTTTCTTAAAGACGGGTTCATCAGGATTATTTTTTCGTCGGCATCCGTTACGATTACCCCCTCAAACATGCTGGATAAGACCAGGTCAAGCTTGGCGCTTTCGGAATTCAGATTCCCGATTTTATCCTTGATTTCTTCGGACATCGCATTTAAAGCCTGGGCCAGATCACCGATCTCATCGCGGGAATGAGAATAGGCTTTTCTGGAAAAATCGCCGCGCGCCATCCCCCGGGCAACCAGGGACATTTCCGCCAGCGGGCGTGAAACAAACACTGAGACAAAAGCGGTCAACCCCAGGCCAAACAGCAGGATGCCGATTACACCCAAACCTACCACTTTATTGATCTTTGCTTCGAGTAAATCGATATCCTGCAAAGACTCCGAAAACCGTAAAACTCCCCGGCTCATTCCGGAATTAAGAGGGACCGCCATATAAAGCATCTCCTTTTTAACGGTAGAGCTGAAACGCTTGCTCATTCCCAATCCCCGGGATAAAGCATCTTTGACTTCCGGCCGATCGGAGTGGTTTTCTACAGCCAATAATCCTTCCCGGGTCAACTCTGAATCACCCAGCACTTTGCCATCAGGAGAGATGATCGTCACCCTTAGCCCCAGAATACTGCCAATCTTTCCCGCGGCAGACTGGAGATCAGTTTGCCCGGGCATGTCTTTTTGGGAGGATTCTAAAAAGTCTTTGCTTAAAAAAAGCTGCCTCTTTATGTTATTGGCAAGATTATTTTCAACGTAGGATTTCAGGCGGGGAACCAGGTATAGATAGCCGGAGGTAATTGCCAGAACGACGACAAAACAAAAAACAAAAGTTAATTTCCAATAAAGCTTAATCTTCATCTTCTTTGCATCTATACCCTAAACCTCTCTCCGTCTCGATAATTTTTCCCATTTTCCCCAGCTTTTCCCTGAGGCGCTTAATATGCGTATCCACAGTGCGGGTAAACACATCGGAGTGCATATCCCAGACATCGGACAAAAGCTTATCCCGCGACTGGATACGGCCGCTCCTTTGAATAAGGGTAACCAGGAGTTTAAATTCGATCGGGGTAAGCTCGATTTCTTTTTCGTTAACGCTCACCTTATGCCTGGGGATGTCGATTACCAGGCCTTTCCTTCTTATAAAATCCCCCGGCGCTTCTTCTCCGCTGCCCCTTTTCAGGATTGCTTTCACCCGCAGCATTAATTCCCTGGGGCTAAAAGGTTTAACCACATAATCATCGGCACCCAGCTCTAATCCCACGATCCTGTCCACTTCCGCGCCTTTAGCCGTAAGCATGATCACGGGAATATTTCTAAGCTTGGCGCTTTGTTTGATCGTGCGGCAAACCTCAAAACCGTCCATTTTCGGAAGCATAATATCCAGGATCACCAGGTCGGCGCCCTGCTTATTCAAGATATCCAGCGCCTCCTCACCGTCCTGGGCAACCGTGCAGGAATACCCGGCCTGTTCGGCATTATATTTCACAAGTTTAGAGATATGCTTATCGTCTTCGATAATGAGTATTTGCAATTTAGGCATTTTAATCCCTCAAACTTATTCTAACATTTACTCAATAAAATCTCCAGCTAATTTGGCAGGACCCTTGAATTAAGGAACGATTGTTTCGACAATGCGGATCAACTCGTTAATGTGCGCTAACCCGCTTTCCTCTCCGTTTTTCTTGAATAATTCCCTGGCAACCAATAAGTTTTCCTTAGCCTTTTGATATTCTCCGACACTGCAGTAGTCTTTAGCGATCAACTCATAGGCAGATGTATCGTCCGGCTGGAACTTTAAAGCCACAAACAAATAGGCGATCGATTTATCATATTCCCCCAGAGAAAAACAGGCAAAACCCAGATTATAATTTACATCCGGATCTTTAGGATCCATCTCCCAGGCTTTTTCAAAAGAGGCCTTGGCCTGCTCATATTCCTTATCAAGCATGTGCAATGATCCCTGGAACAAGTAAATGGCAAGCTCTTTATTTAGCGACCCTTTTTCTACGGCGTCCAGGATACTCAACGCGCCTTTTAAATCGTTAAGCTGTTTTTCAAATTCCTCCCTGG
>CAINQO010000032.1 GCA_903852325.1 Candidatus Omnitrophota bacterium | reverse complement strand
CCGTAATGCTTGCCGGATCGGTCGGAGGATAAACTACCCCTTTATTAAATTTTTGGACGGATACACTGGCGCAGCCTGCGGCCGATAAAAGCATTAAAAAAATAAATAATTTTTTCATAATGCCCCCTTTTTTGCTTTTGGATATCCCTGCTTCTGGCTATATTCTATATTTATTCTTCAAGTGGAAAATAGTCAATTTCCTCTTTAGATTGACTTTTATCCCCCATCATCTAAAATTTAATCGTTTGGATAATTTCTTTTAAGGTATCTGCCGAAAACTTAAGCTGTTTCTGTTCTTCCTCCGATAAATCAATCCGGAGAAACCTCTCCACGCCGCTGCTGTTTACCAAGGAAGGCACACTCAAACAAACATCATCGATACCGCAATACTCCCGGATCAGGGTAGAGACCGGCAAGATGGAGTTTTCATTACGCAAGATCGCTTCCGTGATCCGCACCAAAGCCAGGGCCACCGCGTAACAAGTGGCGCCTTTGGCATCGATTATTTTATAAGCGGCATTTTTGACTTCCTCAAAAATATTAGCCAGCTCCCCTTTATTATCGCATTCCTTACTGCAAACCGGGCAGTATTTGCCCAAGACCATTCCTCCGATATTGGCGTTGCTCCAAACCGGAAGCTCGCTGTCCCCGTGCTCGCCGATAATATAAGCGTGGACGTTGCGCGTATCTACTTTACAATGTTCGCTGATAAGATAACGGAACCGGGAACTGTCTAAAACCGTACCGGAACCCAAAACCCTGTTTACCGGAAAACCGGAGATCTTCAAGGTTACATAGGTAAGCACGTCTACCGGGTTAGTGACCACCAAAAGTATTGCCTCCGGCGCATGGTTAATGATCAGGGGAAGGATTGTTTTAAAGATATCCACATTGGCCTTAACTAAAGCGATCCGGCTTTGCCCGGGTTCCTGCTTTGCCCCGGCGGTAATTACCACGATATCCGCTCCCTCGCAGCCCTGGAATCCGGAAGCATAGATCTTTACCGGCTGGACAAAACTTACTCCGTGATTCAGATCCATGCACTCTCCCTGGGCGCGTTTATCATTCTGGTCGATCAGGGTAATTTCCCGCGCCAGGCCGCTCTGCATTAAAGCAAACGCAAAAGAACTGCCTACGCTCCCGGCGCCGATAATCGCTACTTTTGGTTTTAATGAAGGCATTTATTCTCCCCGTGTACGGACCGCACGCCCCAGGAGGCAACGTACCCGCCGATCCTTTTTGGCGGAGTACATGGCGCTTTCTTAAGGAATACAGTCCACCACTGTTTATAATAATTTTAACTTTGTTTTAATCAGCTCCCTTCCGATGCGCGGCTTCCTTCACCGACCCTTTCAGGAATTCCAGTACCTGGGCATCGGAACTCTGCTCGAAATGTTCATAGAATCCGCCGATTGCCCCCAAATATTGCGGCACCCGCAAAACAATTACCCGGTCTGCTTGCAGGGATAATAATTCCACGGATTCCTTTGCCCCAATCGGCACTGCCACAATGAGTTTTTGGGGATTTTCCTGCCGGACGGACCAAAGCGCCGCCTGCATCGTTGCCCCGGTAGCCACTCCGTCATCCGTAATAATCACTGTTCTTCCATTTAGAGGGACTTTTGGTTTTACCTTCCGGAATATTTTTTCCCGTTTCCGGATCTCCGCCAGCTGACGCTGATTTTCCTCCTCAATATAGAATTTATCGGCGCCGGTGCGAAAGACCAGATCGTCATTAAGCAATAATTTACCGTCCTCTCCGACCGAACCGATAGCCAGCTCCGGCTCACCGGGCGCTCCGATCTTTCGCGCCAGGACAATATCCAAATCCGCATTTAAGGCCCGGTAGATTTCATTGGCGATCACCATCCCGCCCCGGGGAATACCCAGGACTACCGTATTTTTTCCCTTCAGATACTGCAGATTTTCCGCCAGAAGTTTGCCGGCTTGGGCGCGCCCGGTAAAGGATACGTCGCTGTAAGATACTACCTGTAATTTTTCTGCGTGCATGATTATATTTTCCTGAAATATTACGGCTTCTCCCCGTAATAAGCATTGATAATGCCCAAGCCTAAATCTTTACGTTTTAAATTGACCAATCCTTCCGCAGCCATGCAATCCAGGATCTCTTGCGGGCAGAGAAAAGAGCTTATCGAAGAGGCCAGGTATCCGTAGGACTGTTTTGAGCCGCCGCAAACCCGAGCGAACAGCGGGAGCAAAATTTTAATGTAGGCATCGGCTGCTTTACCGAAAAAACTTCCGCAGGAAGGAGAAAACTCTAAAATAACGGCGCAGCCTCCCTTTTTTAGCATGGCGGAAATTTGCCCCATCCCCTTGCGGTAATCCGCAAGGTTGCGCAGGCCGAAACTGATCGAAACCGCGTCAAAATAACCAGCCCGAAAGGGCATTTGGAGAATATCCGCTTCGACCAAATTTATCTGCCTGCCGAAACCCAGCCGGCTTATTTTGCTTTCGGCTTTTTCCAGCATCGCCAAAGAAAAATCAACGCCGAATATCCGGCAACCGCTGCATTTTTCGCCGAATTCAATGGCAGTTTCTGCCGTGCCCGTGCAAAGATCCAATATTTTTGCGTTATCCCTGATCGCTGCGACAGCGACCGCTTGTTGCCTCCAGCGGCGGTCCTGGTTAAAGCTTAAGATACGGTTCAACCGGTCATACTTTGAGGCAACCGCTGAAAACATCCCGGATATACTCTGGCGGTCTTTATTCACGGCTAGTTATAAAAATTGGCCATAATGCGTAAAGTTTTAGCTTTTTCTTCACCATTTTCAGAATAATATGCTCTCGCCCTTGCCGATATATGCTTTTTCGATTTTTCCCGGAACCCCCTGGTAGCCGTTTTTCCTATAAAGCTCCTCTGCTTTCTTCTTGACCTTATCAAAAAGCTGGCTTTGCTTTTGGACAGAAAAAATTACAGGTTTACTGGTTTTGATCTTGGCCATTTAAACGCCTCCTGAAGGTATTTTTCAGAAATGGAGATTTTACCAGTATAGAGTATCCTAAAAGGAGAAATTGTGAATTGGGGAGTTCTGCTTATTATTGACTTTTATCTACTTCAGAAAGAAGTACACGCTGCAGGCGGCGGCGTACCCGCCGATCATTTTTGGCGGGGTACATCGCGCAACTCCACTAGGCGCGGGGTGCGTAAGCGAATAATACTTATTCAATTCCACCAAGCGGCAGGTACATACTTCAGGAGGAAAAATAATTATGATTTAGTCCGATAGGACTTTTTGTAATTTTTGGGGAGGAGATTGCGGGTATGTCCGTCCCTGGAGAGTTATTGTGTCAGCGATCAAATGCCCTTCCGGGCCGTAACAATCAACACTAATAGCATCTCCGGGATTAATGTCCGAAAGCGAAGAAATCCCCGCGTAGGTGGTTGCCCCTTTAATCTCCAAATAGTGCATTTCTCCGTCTTCGGTATCCCGCAGGGAAAAAGTGCCGGAAGACGGGTTTACGCTCACCACTACCCCGGAGACGCTTCCTCCGGCTTCCTCCTCTGCCATCGTCTCATCATATTTTATCTCATGCGCCGCTTCAGTTTCAGGAGCCAGGGTTTGGCCGGAAATTTCGGTTTCGGAAAACACGGGGACAACCATAAACAAAGTGAAAATCAATGTCATCCAAAATGCCATATTCCCTCCGGAGATTTAAGCTTTAACTGGAATTACTCAATTATATCCTGATAAAATATGTTTTTCAAATACAAATTACCTTTATGGGCAAAAAACGACCCCTAAAACAAAAGGCTATCGACCGTTTCCGATCGATAGCCTTTGTTTGTGCTTAAAGTATTGCCCGCTATTTAAGTTCTTTAGCCGGCCTCTTGCTTTGCATGATCGCCCAGACCATCACGGCAAAAATAACCACCATCACGATATGTTTAGCTGCCGAAGGATTACTGTGCTGGACAATGATCGGCGCAATGATTACCGAAACCAGGTTAACCACCTTGATCATCGGGTTCAACGCCGGGCCGGCGGTATCCTTGAGCGGATCACCGACCGTATCTCCGACTACCGCGGCTTTATGCCTCTCTGAACCTTTACCGAGATTATTTGCCGGATCCCTCTCTTCATCTTCGATCGTTTTCTTAGCATTATCCCAAGCGCCGCCGGCATTAGACATAAATACCGCCAGAAGCTGTCCGGAAAGAATGATCCCGGCCAAGAATCCGCCGAGGGCTTCTACCTGCAGAAGCAGCCCGACTAAAATCGGGGCAAGGATACAAAGTGTCGCTAAACTGATCAACTCTTTTTGCGCGGCCTGCGTGGAGATAGCCACCGGCTTAGCATAGTCCGGCTTTACCTTTCCTTCCAGTACTCCCAACTTAAACTGCCGCCTAACCTCTTCTACGATCAAGCCCGCGGCGCGGGAAACCGCTTGAATGGAAAAAGAGGAAAAAAGCCAGGGCAATGCGCCTCCGATAAGCAACCCGACAAAAACCTGCGGGATAGAAACACGGATACCGACAGTATTTAACTGATCGGCAAGCGGCACACCCATCGATGCCTGGACATTGCTCACATCCACCATATAAGAACCAAACAGGGAAACTGCGGCGATAACCGCCGAACCGATCGCCACCCCTTTAGTAATTGCTTTAGTCGTATTGCCTACCGCATCAAGATCCGCCATGATTTTACGGGCATCCTTTGTTTCTTTATCGGTTTGGCCATGCCAGGCCATTTCTCCGATGCCGTTAGCGTTATCCGAGATTGGGCCAAAAGAATCCATGGCCACGTTATTACCGGTAAGGGTAAGCATGCCGATACCGGTCATCGCTACGCCGTATAAAATATAAGCGACTTTAGAGGTAGCGGATAAACCCGGAATCGTGCCGAAGATCAGGATCGAACCGAAGATCGCCGCGGCAATCACCAGGATCGCCCAGACGCTTGATTCATAACCCACGGAAAGCCCGGTAAGGATGGTTGTCGCTGAACCGGTGTTGGTAGACTTACGCACTTCCTGCACAGGCTTGCCTTCGGTTCCGGTAAAATATTCGGTAAGCCGGTCAATCACGATCGCTAAAAGCACGCCTAAAGCGGTAGCCAAAAACGGCCTCCACCAACCGCCGGGTATATTCTTCATATAAAAGAAAGCGACGGCGCCGAACATCACCACGGAAATTACAGCGGAGGTCAGGAAACCTTTAAAGATCGCCTTCATCGCGTTTCCGGCTTTAGAAGCGTCGCTTTTTACCGCGTAAGTACCGATGATCGAACAAAGCACTCCGATACCGCGCACCAGGAGCGGGAAAATGATCCACTCCATCCTGCCGGTAAGATGATACAACGCCAAGCTCAGGATCAAACCGGAGACGATGGTCACTTCGTAAGACTCAAAAATATCGGCAGCCATACCGGCGCAATCACCGACATTGTCCCCGACCAGGTCGGCGACTACCGCGGCGTTACGTGGATCATCCTCCGGGATACCGGCCTCAACTTTACCGACCAGGTCCGCTCCGACATCGGCGGCTTTAGTGTAAATCCCGCCACCCACACGCATAAACAGTGCCAGCAAGGTTCCACCGAACCCGAAACCTAAAAGCGCGTCGGGAGCGGCGATACCGAAAATGATGAAAATAATCGTGCCGCCGAAAAGCCCTAAACCATCGGTCAGCATCCCGGTGATCGTTCCGGCCCGATAGGCAATCCGCAGAGAATCGGCAAAAGACTTACGGGCAGCCTGCGCCACGCGGACATTAGCCTGCACCGCCATGCGCATACCCAACTGGCCGACAATCAAGGAAAATAAAGCGCCCATGACAAAAGCCAGCGCCCGACCGATACCGATGATAAAACGCACGCTCTGCTCGGATGAGCCGGCAAAACGGGCCAAAGCCTCCCGCGAAGGAGGAACAACATATACGGAAAAGAAAAGCGCAAAAGTAAGGAATCCGATGATCGGCAGGATAGTTTTAAGCTGTTTGGCCAAATAAGCATCCGCACCTTCCCGGATGGCGTCCCAGACTTCGATCATCTTGGCGCTCCCCTTATCTTCGCGCATGATCTGCTTGCGCAGGAAAAGGGCGTAAAGCAACCCCAGAAGCGAAATCCCCAAAACACTCCAAATAGCAACTTTTTCAAAAAAAGCCAGTCCTTGCAGCATTTTACCTACTCCTTCTTATGTGTTGGATGTTAACGGTGTGCGGGCTAATAAGGCGAGCGCAACCCTAAACAAAAATTTCCCAAAAGTATAACACTTCTGTGCTCTTTGTCAACAATTTTTACGCCGTTTACCGCTTTTAAACCTTTTTCGAGCCCGCCGCGTTCCCCTTAAGCGACCGGTGAGATTTTACAAAAAAGATCCCCACGAGAAAAAAGGTTACTGCCGGAGAGATCCACTCCGGGATATGGACAGAGAAACTTTTTAAGACCATAAACCAGCCTAAAAACAAGACTGAATACATGGCGCCATTTTTTAAGTAAATGTATCTTTTCACCCGCTCAATGTTGCCCACGGTTAACTGGCGCACGACCAGCGCCCCCAGCCCGTTTCCCGCCAGAATAAGCGGCAGGGAAAAAGTAAAGGCGAATGCCCCCAGGACACCGTCAATGGAAAAAGTAGCGTCGATCATTTCCAGGTATAAAAGCTTGCTGATATCTGAAGCGGCTAAACCGGATAGCTCCTTCTCTTTCTGCTCAGCCTTCCTTTTAAAACCATGGGTGATCATAAAAACAATCAGACCAACCAATACCCCCCAAACCATTAAGGGATGCTTTTGGAGAGCAAACCAGAGGATTGCGCCCAATAAAGCCAAAACTACTGCGTAAAATAAAAACTTGCGGCCATAAACCAATTTTTCTATCTTTAAAGCAAACTGTTTTTTTTCCAGGAATAACCATCCGAAGAATAAGAGGATCAGGAATATCCCCCCTCCGATAAGCAAAAAAGGGCTGGAGTTTTCGATCGCGGCCACCGCTTTGGGGTTCCCCGAAAAGGTCGCGGTAAATGCCTCCCACATGCTTAATTGCGGCACGGTTATCCAGACGATCAACAGCGGCAAGAGCCCCCGAACCACAAATACCGCTAATAAAATCCCCCAGGATAAAAACCATCTCCTGGCCCGCCGCCCTACTCCGGAGAGCACCTCCGCATTAATGATCGCGTTATCAATACTGCAAACCGTCTCGAACAGACATAAACCGGAAATGGTAATAATAATAGAAAGAATGCTCATCTTTTCCCCTTGGCCGTGCCGTTCTTTTCCTGGGCGTTCCGATAGAACGCACGGCTGGATTTATACGCTAAAAAGATCAACAGCAGCACCGCGGCGGCAATCAACGTGGGTTTAGTATATTTTGCCAGGCTGACGCCGAATATCGCTAAAAGGAACAGCCGGGGGATAACCCCGACCAGGGTACAGATCACAAAAAGCATAAACGGGACCCGGGTAATTCCGGCGGCAATGGAAAATACCTTGAACGGCACTACCGGCAGGACCCTGCCGATAAGCACGCTGTAAACCCCGTACTTTTTCATAAAGCTTTCCGCTTTATCGATATGGTGGGGCCGGATCAAAACAAATTTGCCATATTTCAGGATTACCGGCTTGGCCCCGTACCTGCCCAAAGCATAACCGACCATGCTTCCCAGGGTCGCCCCCAATGATCCCAGGATCACGATCGCTCCAACGGGTATACCGATGGAGCTGGCGGCGATTACCACCGCTTCGGAAGGAATGGGCACAATACTGGATTCAAGAAACATTCCGGCAAACACCCCGAAATCCCCCCAGCGGGCGATTATATTTGTAATTTGATCTGCGCTGCCAGCCAGCATAATCTCTCCTTACACGGTAAGACCCTTTTTCAGCAAAAACGTTTTTTGGGCACAAACCTAATTATAAACGCAATAGGTTAATAATCAAGGATATTCTAGGAATTCTTCAGAAAAACGTTTATTTTTTATTCACAAATCGGATTTTTCTAGTAAAATATAGGCAATGAATAAACTTTCGCGGCAGTTGTTCCGCCTCAAGGACCTGAACATGATCTTAGCCGAAAGCCATGAGCCCGGGCACCGGCTGAAAAAGGTCCTTGGCCCTTTCGAGCTGATCTTGCTGGGTATCGGGGTAATTATCGGAGCGGGGATCTTTGCCACAGTAGGAACAGCGGCGGCAGGAGATGCGCTTCGCCCGGGAGCAGGCCCGGCGCTAATGGTTTCTTTTGCGATGACCGCGGTAGCCTGTTGTTTTGCCGCACTCTGCTACGCGGAATTTGCCTCTCTGGTGCCGATATCCGGCAGCGCTTATACCTACTCCTACGCCTCCTTCGGGGAATTGATCGCCTGGATCATCGGCTGGGACCTGATGCTTGAATATTGCGTCGGCAGCATCGCGGTAGCCATCAGCTGGTCGGGATATTTCAGCGCGTTATTGCGCGGGTTCGGAATAAACCTGCCGGCCTGGGCAACCATTGACTACCGCTCGGCAATGCACGGTTTTCACAAGGCCAGCCAGCTGCTTAATTCCGGGACCAGTTTTGACCAACTGCAGCCGGTGCTGCAGAATGCCTACAGCGCGGTAAATAACGCTCCGCATATCTTCGCCTTACCTATTATATGCAATCTCCCGGCCTGTTTTATTGTTTTACTCCTGACCGCCATCCTGGTTACCGGCATAAAACAAAGCTCCCGTTTTAATATTGCCATGGTCACGATAAAACTTCTGGTGCTGGGATTTTTTGTGGCCTTGGGTTCTTTTTATGTTAAACCGCAAAACTGGGTCCCTTTTGCCCCTAACGGCTTTGCCGGGATCAGGGCTGGGGCGGCCATCGCTTTCTTCGCCTACATCGGATTCGACTGCGTCTCTACCGTAGCGGAAGAAACGCGTAACCCGAAACGCGACATGCCTATCGGCATCATCGGCTCCCTGGTCATCTGCACGATTATTTATATTCTAGTCGCCGCGGTGTTCACCGGGATCGTCCCTTTCCCGTTATTACAATCATCTCTGGCCCATGAAAAAGCAGAACCCTTAACCTTAGCCATGCAGCATATTAATCTTCCCTGGGCGGCATTAATAGTCGCCTTCGGCTCGATCGTCGCGCACATCGCGGTTTTACTGGTCCTGATCCTGGGCCAATCGCGGATCTTTTTTTCCATGGCCCGCGACGGGCTTCTGCCGCCGGTTTTCGCCCGGGTCCATGAAAAATTCAAAACTCCCCATGTGACGACTATCCTGGTTGGGATCATTATCGCCTGTATCGCCGCTTTTACCAATATCGATGAAATGGTCGACCTGACCAACATCGGCACCCTTTTTGCCTTTGTGCTGGTCTGTTTCGGGATCATTATTTTACGCATCAAAGAGCCGGGCAAGCACCGCACCTTTAAAGTCCCGCTTAACCCGGTCATTCCCCTCCTGGGAGTAGCCAGCTGCGTATTTTTAATGACCGCGCTCCCGCTGATCACCTGGATCAGGTTTGTCGTCTGGCTGGTCATCGGCTTGGTCGTTTACTTTACTTATAGTTTCGAGCACAGCCTGCTGCACCATAAAACACACCACCATCCCAAACAATAAAACAAAAGGGGCGTCTCGAATTTCCAAGAAACGCCCCTTGCTATGTTCGTAAAATAAAAATTACTCGCCTATGTTAGGTAATTTTTATTTTACAAGTATCAACAGAAAAAAATACACCGCCATTACCGCCAGCCCTAAAGGCACCCCAAACCTTGCCCACTCCGAGCTTTTGATCTTAAGTTTTCCCGCCGAAATAATATTAGGGATGTTCCCGGGGATAAGCATCCCCCCGGCCAATAAAAGCCCCATTAAAGCCGACTTGATCTGTAAAAGGCTCATTTGCGGACCGATCTCCGCCGCGGCCAAAGTGGCGTTATCCGCGATTGCCGAGAGCATATTCAGCCAGTAAAGCCCCTGGTAAGACAGGCGGGAGATAAAAACATCAACGATCGGTTTAAAACCCCTGCCTAGAAAAACCAGCGCCATGACAAAAAGATAGACTTTGACGGTCCGCAGGCTGATCGCTTTTAAATTTTCCGCCCGCCCCTCCTTTAAACCTTGCTTTTGCCGGCGTTTTCCGGGGACCAGAAAAGCGCCCAGAATCCCAAAAGCCAGGATCCCCGGGAGGATATAATGCCACAGGTTATTGAATAAAAAAAAGAACCCCGCATGATAGGGTTCCGCTTTAAGCTTAGAGATAGCGATAGTGGAAAGCGGCTCCCCGATAGGGGTTAAGGCCGCTCCCAGGCCGATAGAAAAACAGGCCAGGACAACAAGGGTAATTTCGTGTTTCCTATCCAGGGTAAGGCAGGTAATTATCTCGACTAGTACCAACGCGGCAATGATCGCGGTGATCACGCTGGATAAAATTCCCAGCCCGACGATCAGAAGGAAAACGAAAAATTTTAATCCCAGGGCATCGGCGATCTTATTTACATTATACGCTATCGGCTGCTGAAAAAACCTGAACAGCAATCCGGCAACAAAAACCGCCAGGGTGATTTTTACCGGCTCGATCAGGGCTTCCTGCAACAAAGAAACGCTCCAGACCGAAGCGATCGAGACTGTGACTAACCCTGTGATAAATAAAAATATTTCCAGCTCCTCTTCTACCTTTTTCACCAGAAAAGGAGCGAATAATACCGCGGCCAGTATCGCGAATAACCCGGGAACAACCATTTTCAACACTTCTTGATAAACTTAAAATTTACGCACTAAATGATATGCTAAGGCCGACATTAAAGCCGCGCAGGGAATGGTTAAGATCCAGGCCCAGACAATCCTTCCGGCAACCCCCCAACGCACCGCGCTTAAACGTTTCAACGAGCCGATACCCATAATACTTCCGGTGATCGTATGCGTGGTGCTCACCGGGATACCGAATTGCGAAGCAATAAAAAGGGTTACCGCTGCTCCGCTCTCAGCGCAAAACCCATCCACCGGTTTGAGCTTAGTTACCCTTTGGCCCATGGTTTTAACAATCCGCCAGCCGCCGAACATCGTCCCCAGAGCAATCGCCGTATGGCAGGCAATTACTACCCAAAAGGGGACATGGAATTTTCCGCCTAAAAGCCCGGCGCTAAAAAGCAAACTGGCGATAATCCCCATCGTCTTTTGCGCATCGTTGCCGCCATGCCCCATACTGTAAAGTGCCGCGGAAAATAATTGCCCTTTTCTAAAAATATGGTCGACCTTTAAAGGGGTGCTCTTGCGGAAAGACCAATAGACGATTATCCCAAATACCCAACCTAAAATAAGACCTAAGACCGGGGAAATAAAAATAAAGATAACCGTCTTGAAAATACCGCTAAAGACCAGCGCCTTAGCTCCCGCTTTTACCAGCGCCGCCCCGATCATCCCGCCGATCAAGGCATGAGAAGAACTGGTCGGCAGGCCGAAATACCAGGTAATAATATCCCAGCCGCAGGCCCCGACCAACGTACCGAAAATCACCCCTTTATCCACGATCGCAATATCGATAATCCCTTTGCCGATCGTGTTGGCAACATGGAGTCCGAAAAAAAGAAAAGCGATAAAATTAAAAAAAGCCGCCCAGATCACCGCATAGCGCGGGCTAAGCACGCGGGTAGAAACAATGGTCGCGATGGAATTGGCGGAATCGTGAAAACCGTTGAGAAAATCAAAAAGCAGCGCCAGGGCGATCAGGGAAATTATTGCCAGAGTCATGGATTAAGCCTGTTTTAAAATAATCGAACCGACAACATGGGTCACATCTTCGCAAATATCCAGGACCGTTTCGGCATCCTGATATAATTCTTTTAATTTGATCACGGTAATCGGATTTTTTTCTTTTTCAAAAAGTTCCGCCAGCATGGTATCGCGCATCTCATCGCCTACATTTTCCAGGCGGTTGATCTCCACGCAGGCCTCCTGGATAGATTTAGAATTTTTCATATTCCTCAATCCCTTCACTGCCCGGGCCACGGCATTTACCGATTCACTGATCACGGAGGCAAACTTAACCAAATTCTCCTCCCGGGAGGTAACTTTATAGATCCACAGCCGGCTGACAATCGTATTGATCATATCGGTTACATTATCCAACTCTTTGGCCAGGGCGTGAATATCCTCCCGGTCAAAAGGGGTAATGAAGGTTTTGTTTAAATGCTCGAAGATAGTGTGGCAGATCTCATCCCCCTGATGCTCAATGTCCCCGATTTGCTTAAGCGACTTTTCGCTGACCCCGGCCTCGATCAATGCCGAGAAACAATCCGCGGCGCTTACGGCATAATCAACCTGCTTGTCAAAAAGATCGAAAAAATTGAATTCTTTGGGAAGAAATGCGGCAAACATGGGTGCTCCTTTCCTAACCTGTCCTGATTGGCGTAAAAACTGATTTTTATCCTATTGATTATAACTTACGATGCTATGGATTGGCAAGTAAATTCGTTTAAAGGAGACTCCTTAGCGGATTTAAAAACTGCGGGCATTGTGCTAAGAGCAGCTCAGGAATTTTACCGGACGGGCGGATTTTTTATGTAATCCTGGCAGTGAAAAAATACCTTCTCTATATCCGTGATCCCCTTTTGCCCTAACCCCTCAAGGAATCTGCTTCTTTTAGCGATCTCCTCCAGGATCATTCTCCCGCTTTTTCCGGAAGCAACGGACAATTTATCCCGGTAGGCGCTGGTAGGCATCAGGTTATTGAAGGAGCAGCCGGCGGAATCAAACTTCCATAAAGGAGAGAGCAAGACCATCTTTTGCTCTAAACCGCTGGTTTCGGCGATTTCTTCCACAACCCGCAAAATCCCCGGCTCGGTAAACTTTTGCATCACGATAAATACATCGATCAAATTAAGGAAGGTCACCGGCACATTCATCGGCGCGTTTTCCAGGCGCAGGACAGTTTCCCGGGCGGTAGAGGCATGGATGGTAGACATGCAGTATTTACCGATATTCATCGCCGTCATCATATCCTGGGCTTCCGCCCCCCTGGTCTCCCCGATAATAATGCGCTCCGGCCGCATGCGCAAACTGTTTTTTACCAGATCCGCCAGGGTTAATCCATCCGCGCTTTCCAGGCGGGAAATATCCTTGATCCAGGAAGTCATTAATTCAAAACTGTCTTCGATGAGCACAATATGCTGATCGCTGGAGATAAAACTTAAGAGGGCGTTAAGCAAAGTAGTTTTACCGCTGCCCGGCCCGCCGGCAATCATGATGTTGGCCGGCCTGACCCCCAAACCTTCGACGTACAGCCAAAACAACGCCGCCATCTCCGCGGGCAAAGCGCGGTTATTGATCAGGTCGATAATACTTAAAGGCCGGGAACGGATCTTGGCAATGGTGATCTCCGGCCCCAGGGGAGAATAAACGATATTTGCCCTGCCGCGCATCCCTAAAAGGTCCAGGTTATTTATTTTCTTCAATTCTTTCCTGCCGTCATAAACCATTAATTTTTTTATCAGCAGGTTCAATTCTTCGGGGCCGGAAAACCGGTTTTCCGTTTTTTTCAATCCCTCTTTAGCGTGATGGACATAGATCGGCCCAAGGCCGTTAATGATGATGTCTTCAACCAGCGGGTCATCCAGAAGGGTATCGATTACCCCGTAGCTGCGCAGTTCTTTCAGGAAGATTTCCCTTAAATGCTGGTCTAAAAGGCATTCTTTTTCCAGGGCATCCCCGCTTTTTTTTGATTCGTTACAGAAGTCGATAAAAGTATTCAGGAAGATGTTGGATTTTTCTTCCGCGGCAAGCGAAGAATCGATCTTTTTCTTCAAAAAATCCAGGATCCTGTTTTCTAAAGCAATCTGCTGCTTATCCATGGTTTTTTTCAATTAACCTTTTAACTTTGCGGCCGCACATTTACGGTAATCCCATTGGCAAGCTGTCCGCTGATGCTGCAATATCCCTCTACGGAAACCATATCCTTATCCTTGGCATTAGGGATGGGGAATTCGAAACTCTGACTGACCTTGTTTTCCTGCCGGGAAAAATATAGTGCCTGGACAAACTCTCCGTTCAGCTTGATCTCTGCTTTTTTAATGTAATGGCTGGCCGGATTTGCGGTATGATGCATAACCACCGCGGTAAGTATCTTTGTCTGCGGGTTAAAGGTAAGCAATATATCCTCCGGAGGGTGCGCGTAAGCGGCTCCGGTGATAGACAAAAATGCGGCTACGAAAAAAAAGATAAACTTTTTCATCCTGCCTCCTGTTTTAAATAACTTCTCTGCCTATAAGCTACCTGTATTATATGATGCGGCAAGCCGGGCTTACAGTCAAGAGAATTTAAGCCCGCGCCTTAAAGAAAACCCGTTAGAGGCCATCCCGCAAAAACCCCGAAAATAAAAAAATCGGAACTCCCGCCAAGCAATCACCAGGGATAATCCTGGAAGGATTATCCCTGGTGATTGAGAGGAAATATTCCGCTTTTTCCAACCGACGCTTTAAAACTCTTGATCCTAACAACACTCCATCGGTTCGCCGCAGCAAGTTACCGCGCAGGAATCGCCGCAACCGCAAGGCTCATCCACCTTGATCGTCATCCCGCAGGAATTACAAACGTATT
>CAINQO010000031.1 GCA_903852325.1 Candidatus Omnitrophota bacterium | reverse complement strand
TCCTGGGCTATCTCCAGCGACATCTGCAGCTTCTTTCTACTGACCATGTCCGCGACAAGCAGCGAAATCTCGTTTAATAAACTTTTCATCGGCAAATTGGATAAAGCCAATTTCATCTTCCCGGCTTCCACTTTGGACATATCCAGTATCTGGTTTATCAGCAGGAGCAAGTGTTTTCCGCTGGTCAGAACATATTCCACATATTTCTTCTGCTTCTCATTAAGTGCGCCGAAAGTCTCATCATATAATATCTCAGAGAAACCGTTGATCGAGTTAAGCGGAGTCCTAAGCTCATGCGACATGTTCGCCAGAAACTCGGATTTAGCCCGGGTGGTACGTTTTAACTCGGCGGCCAGCTCCTCTAATTCTTTATGGGCTTTTTCCAGCCCTTTCTCTATCTCCTTGCGCTCAGTAATATCCTCAATTGCCAGCAGAATTGTGCGATCTTTGCCCAACATTCTTTCAATTTGCCGGGCATTCAGAAGCATTATCCTCCTGCCGATAGTCGAAAAATCATGTTCCACTTCATAGTTATCAAAGGTTGTCTTTTTAGGAAGAATAGTTTCCAACAGTTCCCGGAGCTTAGGTATATCCCACTGTTTATTTCCCAGATCATAAATAAGCTGCCCCACGGTCTCTTCCGGCCTTACCTTAAAAACATCATAGAAAGAACGACTGACCGTAACCACCCTAAGGTCTTTATCTAAAGAAATTAAGGGTTCGCGCACAGTGTTGATGATGCTTTCGGCGAATTCACTGACTTCGTCTGCGGATTTTTTAATCCCCTCCAGTTCTTTCCGGGTCTTTTCCAGGCCGGCTTCTATCTCCTTACGCTCGGTAATATCCTCAATCGCCAGAAGGATTATCTTTTCTTTGCCCAACCCGCGCTTGATTTGCCGGGCATTCAAAAGCATTATCCTCCTGCCGATAGTCGAAAAATCATGTTCCACTTCATAGTTATCAAAGGTTGTCTTTTCCGGGAGGATGGTTTCCAGCAGCTCCCGCAGCTTGGGGATATTCCACTGTTTATTTCCCAGATCATAAATAAGCTGCCCCACGGTCTCTTCGGGCTTTACCTTAAAAACATCGTAAAAGGAGCGGCTGACATAAACTACTCTTAAGTTCTGATCCAGGGCGATCAAGGGTTCCCGGACGGTGTTAATGATGCTTTCGGCGTAATTATTGGCATCCAGCGCCAACCGTTCCGTCTTTTTGCGCTGTTCAATCTCCTGATGCAGCTGCTTAATAATTATTCTTTCGGCAGCAGTGCGGATTTCTACTTGATTCTTGATCTTTTGAGGTAAATTTTTCGATGCCGCTTTATTGCGTTTGAGCTTGGATTTTAAGTCCCCTAATTCCAGTATCTGTTTCTCCCAAAACTTTCTTCCGGCGGTAAACTTCTTGACCTTAGGGGCTTTACTTTTGTTTTTGATTTTCATTGTTTCCCTCTGCATTAGGAACATTATGTACCGGAATACAGCTTTTCATTAAAACATTAAAATCAATGAAGCTTTTAATTTTTATTTTAAGTGGAACACGCGGATCGTCTTTGTTTATCCAAAATTCAAACTTCTCAGGCTTGCTTCTAAAATGGTAAGCCTGAAACTTCCCGGAGGGGATGGTTATCGGATCTATGGAAACTAACTTTAGTGTTATGGAAACTAACTCCGGCTTAAATTCATCCGGAACTCTCACGGTATAATTCCAACCGACCCTAAGCTCAGGATAATTGCGCAAATAGAAAAGAAAGGAAATCACGTTTTGAATCGGGCCATTGGCCTTGATTACCCTCTCCCGGGTCAGTTTTTTACTTTTAAATTCTCTGGTAACAAGGGTAAATTTTTTCTGGTCATACTCCTCTGTTTTATACTCGTCTCCCCAAAACTTTAGAACAGTGCGTTCTATTTTTAGCGGCAACAGGGTTACCGGGTCGCTATAAATTTTTTCCAGGTCATCAACCAGTAACACCCTTGTCCGCAGCGTCATTAAATTAACTTTTCTGCCGTTTAAATCAACCAACCCGAGATTATTATACTCTGAGCTCCCCAGGGGGTTTATAAAATAAAGGATGCGCTCCGCCGCAAAATCACAAACGGCAATCTCGTTTTTAGCGTTATTTTTTGCGATAAAAATCACTAAAACTGTGGCCGATAAAATAAGTGCCGGTAACGACAAGGTCAGTATTTTTTGATCTTCATCGCAAGGTTTCCCTGAATCTGTCCAGGCATATTTTCATAAATTGATCGGGAAAAACGTCAAACATCCTTTCCGCGTGGCCGCCGCCTTTAATAATTGTCAGCGCCTTAGGATCCCTGGCCTTTTCGAATAAACGCTGGCTATGGCCGGGCTTGACCAGCCAGTCTTTTTCACCATGAATGAAAAGCACCGGCACAGGGGTTATTTTGTCGACAATATCCAGCGGAGGGACCTTTTTTAAAGAAGGGTTCCCCGGCCTAATTCCCTTGCCGCGCCCTTTAGCCCCTAGATTAAGCTTTAGATCTTCCCACATTTCTTTTTCCCAAAAATGATAGTCCACGCTTCCTAAATCCGTCGGAGTACTTACCGCAATCAGGCTGTCGATATTCTGCCGCTGGCTGGCTTCAATCAAGGCGATCGCCCCGCCGAGGGAAAAACCGATCACCCCGACTTTGGCATAGTGATTTTCTTTGGCATAATCAATAACCGCGCGTAAATCTTTTTGCTCATGCGCGGTCCAGGTAAACTTATCGCTGCTCTTTCCATGCCCCCGGAAATCAAAAACAATAACATCATACTCCTTACTGAAAGCCTCAGTTATTCCCCGGAATAAAAATGAGTCCTTGTTATTGTAAAAACCGTGCGCGATAATCACGACTTTTGTAAATCCTCTTTTCACGTGATTCAGAGCGATTCGCTTACCGTCTTCGGTCGTTACGTATTGATCAATTGTTTTCTCTTGCGCCGGAGGAGATGCCGAACCATCCGAAGCGCCGCCGGTCGCATCATTGATCTTCGGAGGTTCTGTTTTCTTAAAATTACCCTCAAATATCGATGCAACGGCAGATTTAATATAATTGCTGTAAAGATCCCATTCCGCTTTCATCCGCCAGGCAAACAGATACCGGGAGCTGTTTTTTTTGCCCAGGGAAAGAGCTTTTCTTGAGCGGATTTTTTCATAAATCTCCAGCATGTGTTTAGCAGCGGTATTGATCGGGTATTTTTGCACCGTCATTCTGATGACCTGTTTTAGAGCAGCGGACTCTTCCGGGGTCCGGGACAAAACCCATTGGAGCGCATCCACAAAGCTTTGCTGGTCCATCTGATTGAGCAAGCGGCCGTTGTGATAATCTTCGACAACTTCCCGGGCTCCCGGGGCATCCAGAGCCACCACCGGAACCCCGGCGGCCATGGCTTCAATAAGCACGATCCCCTGTGTTTCACTTAAAGAAGCAAACGCAAAAACATCCATCGCAAAATAAGCGTCCACCAAATGCTGATAACGCAGGACCCCGGTTAAATGCAATCTTTCTTCCAGGCCCGCCTGGCTAAAAGCTTCTTTGATTATTTTTTCCGACGGCCCAAGCCCCACGATAAGAGCATGGACCAGGGGATCTTTTTTCAACAACCCCACCAGGCAATTGGTCAAGAATTCTAAATTCTTTTCCGGAGCCAGCCGGCCGGCATGGCCGACCACTAAAGCATCGGCAGGTATATGATTAAGCTTGCGGAATGATTTTCCATCGCCTTTGGCAAAACGCTCCGCATCTACCCCGGTTGGGACAACTTCCAGCGGGGTCTTCACTCCTCTCTTAATTAAAATATCCCGTACGCTTTCGCTGGGACAGATTACCTGGTCCACCAGATTGCAATATCCGGCGGCCAGTTTGACCATGAAACGCTTGACCCCCTCATTTTGTACCGGCCAATCATGGACGTACTGCTCAAACATCGTGTGATACGTAAATACCAGCGGTATGGCGTGCTGCCGGCTAAGCCGCAGCGCAAAATCCCCCATGAAAAACGGGCCATGGCTGTGCACCACATCCGGCACGAATTCTTTCATTAACCTCGTGAGAAGACCGGAAACCGGGAAGTTAACGGAAAAAATGGTCCCTTTAAATTTTTGGATAGCGGCAATCCGGATAACCCCCGGTTCCTCGATCGGAGCGCCGCCGAAAGTAGGAGTAACAATCAAAACCTCATGCCCCAATTTTTTGAATTCTTCGCTGAAAGAATGCACCGACTGCTCCAACCCTCCCACCAATGGAAAATAGGTATTGGTCATCATCAGAATTCTCATGGTTTATCCCTGCCTGCCGGCAGGCAGGCTTTTAGCTCCATAAGCGCTTTTCTAGCCGCTATCCCTATTGCTTCATAAGTATCTTTGGCTCCCATAGCCAATCCTTCCTTTTCTAAATCCCCGGCCAGAAGCGGCTTGCCGAACTTGACTTTAATCGAATGGCGCTTGGGATACTTTGCGGTGCAGCTCCATGCCTCATAAGCTCCCTCGATAGCCACAGGCACAAGCAAGGCCCCCGATTCCTTAGCTAAGACCCCGAACCCTTTTTTGAACTCTCCGACTTTTCCCGTGACACTGCGCAGGCCTTCCGGAAAAAAACATAAACCTTTGCGCATTTGTAATACGAAATAAGCGCTGCGCAGCGACTCCAGGAAATGCGTTGAATAATCAAAAGGAATAAACCTGAGCATTTTTGCCAAATTCCTTAATAAAGGTGATTTTATAAACGGCCGGAAAAAATACGGTATAAAGACGAAATAAAAGAGCTGAAAAGCCGGCCGGCGCGGTAAACAGGCGGCGATCGCCGGCCCGTCAAGGTCGCTGGTATGATTGGGGTATAGAATATACGCCCCTTCCTTAGGCACATTCTCCGCGCCTTCTGCCTTAACATGGAAAAATAATTTAAAAATCAGATAATTTATGGCAATGATAACAAAGCGGAGCAGCCAGGCAAAAAAACCGTTACTGAACTCCAACGCCCCCAAATGCTCATCTTTCGGCAGGACCTGCAAATGTTTTTTCCAGTATCCCGGGATCAAAGGCGCCCCCTGATCTTCCTGCGGGCTAATCCCTTTGGCCCCTCTCAAGGCATCCGTTATCCCCAGAATCAAATCTTTTACGCTAAAAGCCCGCGAGATCGCTTCGTCTTTTATTTCGGCTTGAAAAGCTAGCTGCAGACAGGAAGCCAGTTCTATCCTGCCCAATGAATCAATGCCCAGGTCAAGTTCTAAAGAATCCTCAAGGATTACCGGCTTTTTAATACCGGATATTTCCTTCAAGCAGGCTAAAATCTTTATGCCGGTTGCGGATTCAATCAGTAGCTGATCCACAGCGGTTAGTTTACCCGGAACCGGAAGAGCCCCTTCTATCCCTGCCCTCACCCTGGGTTCATATACCGCCTTAACCGCCAGTCTATCCACTTTGTTAAACAGGGTACGCGGCAGTTCCGCCAGCGTAATCGTAAACCCTTTAAGCCTTTTATGAGTGGGGAGTAATGGCGAAACCTCATCAAATCTTTCTTTGATCGCTAAATGCAGGTTCACTACGGCAAATTTTCTAAACTCTTCAAGGTCCGGCTGGATGACCGCCCAAAGCGCTTGAGATTTATTTTCCCTATCCATTTCGAGCACGGTAAAGACACACATCTCTTCAATCGGAGCATGCTTTTTATAGAACTCTTCAATTTCTTCCGGAAAAATTATTTTCCCGGAGTTTAACAAGATCATCTCTTTAAAGATTTTATCAATTATGGTTTTACTCATTTATTTACCTTAGATTGCAATTCCAGGGAATTAGTGCCCGGAGAGATTGTTACGCTCTTAAAGCCAGGTAACGCAATATCGATCCTGGGCTCTTCCTTAAACCAGGTTCCCCGCCATTCGATAAGCACAGCGTCTCCTTGCGGTTTTAAAGAAATTTGCATATCCCCGAAACTCGTCGGCGCCGGGCCAAAGGAGATGGTTTGATTTTTCTCAAGCCAGGTGCCCGGGATCCCTGAACATAAAATCAAGCGGTTGCCTTCTTCGCGCACAAAGCAATTGCGGATCATCAAAACCCATTCCGCTGCGGCCCAGACATGCTGCCCATCCCCCATACATCCGCCGCCGGTACGCGGATGCACCGACTCCGGCCATTGCCCGGTCGAAGAAGCAAGTTTTGCCACTGCCGTCATTAACCCGAAATACCTGGGGTCACCGGCACGCAAAAAAATTTGCGCTAAATGCAGCGTCAAATAAGGATTGATCCCGGAATGGGTCATGTCGTGAAAAAATCCTCCATGCACTAAACAATTTTTCATCAAAAAATCCGCGGTACCTAAGACTCTCGGATCAAGCTCTGGAAAAACACGCAGCGGATAGCTGGCGGCTAAAGAGCCGACTGCCCCTGAGTCCAGACGCCGGTACGGAGAAGCCGGCATCGCCGGTTTTTTTAAACGCTCCTCGGCTTGCTTTAAGCTTTGGTTAATACTTTTCACTAAAACATCCGCCGTGCTTTCAAAGTTACCGGCCTCTTTACTTTGCCGATAAGCAGCGCTCAAGAATGCCGCCGCCCTTAATCCGGCAACCGCCCAGAAATCATCCCAATAATAAAAATCATTCGGGCCCAGATGTTCCGCGCTGAATCCCGAAGGCAATAAACCGGCATGCGGACACGGTAAATCAACCGGCAGGAGCTTTTTACAGATCCACTTACCCGCTTTATGCACTGATTCTTTCCATTCTTCGGGAGGATTGGTTCCGCTCATCTGGCAATATTGGCGCATGATCCATAAGGCCTCTCCGTTAGAATCCCACTCCCCTTCCTGGGAGAGAAAATAGCCTCCGGCAGTCTGGCGCAAGCCGAAACAATCCAGCGCCCTGCGGACACGGTCCTTTAAGCCGACAGATAACAAACCATATAATATGAAGGCGGCATCGCGAAACCAAAAACGCCGGTAAATATAAGGACCGGGATAGACTTCTCCGGGAGAATGCAAAACCATAGTACGGATAGCCGCTTCATAAAGGAATTGAAAATGTGCGTCGGGAATTTGCAATCTACAGGCGCCCTGAAGGCTTTCTTTCCAGGCATCCCTGGCGGTTTCCAGATACTCCCGGGAACACTCCTTCTCGATTTTGTTTTGCGTTAATGGCGCCAGGATGGTGATCTCCCGGGTTTGTCCGGCTTCTAAGCCATACACCGCGGCGGCGCTGGCCAAACCGACCTTACAGGAGGCTTCTTTTTCATCTTTACCGCCTAATAGGCGGCTGTAAACATCCCCTCGCCGGTAGTCCGAAAACAAATACTGCTCCGGATGCTTATCCAAATATACAAAATTCTTTCGATTGACTTCCCAGCCAGGCGCATCTTCAAGCAGGGAAATATTATTGATAAAGCTTACCCCTTCAGGGTTATAAGGCCTAAGGGAAACAACCAGTCTCCCCCGGACCCCGGAAGAGCCTTTGATTTTGATCTGACAAACAGGCGTTTGGGTGCAACCGATCACGCGCGCTTCCACTTGCAGTTTTAATTGATCAAGCTGGGATTCTGTAATTACGTAAAGATTATCATCCATAATCATCTTCTGAGACACCTCTGCCCGGCCTGCCTGTCCGGCAGGCAGACGCGACGGGATCAACGGCGCTCCCTCATCCGGGATAATCCAAAAATCAAGGGACCAGCTGTCATAAAAGGGAGTAACCAGGCCGCGCGGGTCAACCAGGGGAAATTCGCTGATGCCGGGAAAACCTAAAGCAGTCCAATTCCTATGGGTAAGGTTAATTTGCGTTAACGAAAAGGAGCGCGGGATAAATGCTTCATTGCGGGGATTATACTGGCATTCCACCCAGTACGGCCAGATCCAATCCAGGTTATGCTGGATGGCCAGGCTATTGATCAATCCCCGGGCGTGTAAAACCATCCCTGAGCGCAACAATTCAGTCGGGGCCGCCACCTCTGAAGGTTGCGCAAAATTCTTCAGCTGAGAAATGATTTTAAGCGGATCCAAAAATCCCTGCCGGCGGGCAGCCGCCCTGATTAAAAACCTCCAGGGAAACCATTTCCACCACTTAAAATTACCCCCCCTTTTCGACCGGACCGACTGAGCCCTAAAAACCCACCATTTAAAACAGGTATAGGTAAATAGACCCGTTATTGCGGTAGCAATGACTAAAGCTACCCAAACCGGCCCGTGCGCCATATTAAGAATGCTCTGATTCGTTAGAACATTAATCACTAAAGCTAAAGAGTTAACCAACGCGTACTTACCGACTTCAACATATGATGCCGGCTTGTTATGTTTAAAGGTCCAAAATTTAATAAGCAAAAAACCGGCAATGCCGGCACAGGTAAAAGAAATTCCTTTAGCGACGCTATAGGGGAAAAAATGAAATAAAAAATAATAGATGCTGAAGTCTGTCGCATTTACAATTGTCCCTGCGGCGATAAACCGGATAACCTCTTTTTTGGTATTCCTGTCAGTTTTCAACGGTTGATTACTCCTTTATTCTAGTTTGCCCCTAGGATTTATTTCGCGAACATAGCGGAAAAACAAATTTTTTAAAAGCTTATTTTTCCCGCCCTGATGATTTCTTCGTATTTTATTGGCGATCCCCGGATTTTCCGTTCCTGCGTCGCATAATCGACTTCGATTAATCCGAATTGCGTGGTTAATCCTTTGTTCCATTCGTAAACATCCAGAAGGGACCAATAAAGATAACCGATGACTGGGGCTCCTTCCTTCATCGCCTGCGCCATAGCCTTAAGATGCTCAATGATAAAGACTTCCCGTTCGGCGTCATCATTGGTCGAAATCCCGTTTTCAGAGATTAGAATAGGCAATTTGTACCGCGAGAAATCTTTAAGAAACGTGTACATTCCCCTGGCATAAATCTC
>CAINQO010000030.1 GCA_903852325.1 Candidatus Omnitrophota bacterium | reverse complement strand
TCAACTACAAGGTGGTAGTGGTTGGGCATAATAACCCAATGATATATTTTTGAATTAAACCTGTTATTATACTCACAAAGCAATCTCCTAAAGTGATCGAAATCCTCCGGTTCTTGAAAGATTGCCCTGCGTCCATTGCTTCGATTAAACGCATGATACACTAATGACTGTTGAAGTTGATGCTTACGCGCAAATGATGGCACAGTTTTCTATCCTCCTGACTAAATTGACGTGAGAAATAGAAAAACCTAACAATAATTATCTTAAGAGAGTTTAATTTGTTTCAGATCTGATTGGTAAATATGCGGTTGCGTAAACTGTCTACAGGAATTACTTTAGGCCGCTAAAGCCGCCCTGCATAAAAGTAAGCAGGATCGGGCCTCCAACGACAATGCCGATAACAGGCATAATGCAGAAGATAAGCGGAAGGAGGATTTTGATCGGGGCTTGCAAGGCGACTCTTTCGCCGCGGTGGAATCTTTGCGAACGGGCATCTTCAGATAAGATGGCAAAGGCTTCGGCTACAGGGGTACCCATGCGCTCTGCCTGGATAATCGTCTGTACAAAAGAGCTCATTTCCGGGATTTCCAGCCGGTGGGACATATCTTTGAGCGCCTGAATACGCGGTTTCCCCCACTTGATCTCCTCAACGACAAAAGTCAATTCTTCCGTCATTAAGGTGTGTGGGGTCCTTTCGATTACCCATTTTACGGCATTTACAAAATCAAGGCCGGCCTCGATGCACAGCCCCAGAAGGTCTACGGTTTCCGGGAGCCTGCGGGCAATCAGGTATTTACGCCTGGCGATTTTACGCTTGACATAAATATCCGGGATGATGTACCCGAAGGCAAAAACACAGATCAGGACCAGCGGATCAGCCTTACCGCTAATCACCACCACCAGCACTCCCAAAAAAAGGCATAAAATCATCTTTAAATTAAAGAAGGCTCCGGGGGACATGCCGATGTGAGCGGCATCAAGGGATCTCTTTAAATTTACGGTCATCCCGCTCTTTACCAGAAGTGATTCGGTGGGAAGAGCCTTGGCGAAATCAAATTTGGGTTTTTGGAATGGCGCCGCTGTCCCCCCGGGGGGTACGCGCAAAAGGGTGCTCGGCTGGGAGAAGATCAAGCTCCAGACTACCAGAATTATCGCCCCCAAAATCAAAAGGAATATTAATATTTCCATATAGTTATACTTCGATCTTGCTGAATATCCTGATCAGTACCATCCCGACAGCCTGCAGCACGACCGCGATGATAAGCAGCAACCTGCCCATATCGCTGGTAAGCATGATGTCAAAATGGTGTTTATTTACGGAAAGTACCCAGGCCACAAAGGCAATCGGCAGAAAAGACATGATTACACCTTGCATCCTACCTTGCAAAGTAAGGGTTTTAATGCTCTCCCTTAATTTACGGTTATCTCTAATGGTCACGGTCAGGCGGCTGAAAACCTTCGGTAATTCCCCACCCGTCTCCCGGGCGACCAGAAGCGCATTAATCACCAAATTCAGCTCTTCAATATCCATTCTTTTCCCCAGGCGCTTAAGGCATTCTTCTAAAGGGATGCCCATCCTATTCTCCCTGACCACTAAACCCAGCTCCTGATTTATCGGTACAGGCATCTCCTCCACCAGCACTTCCAGCCCCTGCAAAAGGCTCAAACCTCCTTTTATACAGCTGGAGAGCATGCTGATCGCATCCAAAAGTTGATCATTGAACTTACGGATCCTCAGCCTGTAGCGTGTCTTTAAGATAAGATTCGGGATAGCGATGCCGATCAGCACCCCTAAACCCATAAAAACCGGAGATTTTAAAAGAAAGTACCCGGCGGGGCCGAAAATCAAAGGAAGAACAAAATAAAGCATGACGATATTCTTGGGGCTCTTGTCATAAAACATCTTGTCCATTTCTTTAGCAAACACTACCTCCTGCTGGGATTGCCAGGACTGTAACTTTTGCACGATAACCGGCAAAAGGCTAAAAGAAATTAAGATCACTGAACACAGGACAAGAATATTGAGCAAGAAAATCATAATTCTCCCGCTATTTCATTAATGGCGATATTGTTCACCGCCGCCTAAAAAATCCCCGGTCTGCCGGTATTTACCCTGAACGCTGCGTTGGTAATAGATCCCCACCACCGCACACACCGCAATAATTACCAGGATCATTACGATATATTCTACAGTCGACTGGGCTTTGGAATCTATTTTTGTTATAGGCATTTTTTATCTCCTCCCAAGCGTTATCGTTAAATAGCGTTTTGTCCAAAACAGCCGTCTATATTCAAATATACCAGATTTTTCTTAAAAAACTACTTCTTTTACGTTGCCTTTATTTTTAAAACTGGGGCTATCGGATAAACCTGCAGAAATAAGTGCGCGGAGAGTGATCTGCTGCCATAAAATATAAGCTATTGTATGATTATGCGGTTGCAAAAATAAGTTTCCCAATCCTTAAACAACGATTACTGGGGGTGCCGGTTATTGCGTATCGGTTATTTCCGGATAAAAGGTATCTGAAAATTGTCCCTCAAGGTATCCGGTTGCTCCTCCGTTACGATCTCCGGAGAACCTGGATTTACTGGAACTTGTTGCTCCGCAGCTGGTTGCTACTTTACAAGAGGACTTCCACTCGTCACTGCTAAGCGTGACATCTTTGATCTTCGACACCAGCGCCCCGGGGAATTTTGGATTTACGCCCATAAAACTCTTAGCATCTCCACAAGCTAAGAGGTGAAAAGCAAAGCTGCCTCCATCTTGGGGCCAAACATGGGTCCAAATATCATCATTCCATTTTTTTAAGACCGCGATGCTCGAATCCGGCGAGCCGCCGCTTTTAATCCTCACCAATGCCGCCATAATACACTGATGGTTTTGGAGTAAGCAGGTCCGTTCAGTGTCGGCTAAATTATAATAATAATCATAGTTGCATTTAGCGCTCGAATTATCCGTACAAATGCCTAAAAGATTATTTTTACAACAACTACCGCAGTCACTACATGTCCCCTGGGACGGGCAAGCGTAACTACCGGGGCAGGCACAAGCACAGCAATCTTTTGCTTGCTGTGAAAGCAGATAGGTTGCCTGCGCTCTAATCGCAAGTTCCACGAAATACTGTTTGATATCCTTCAATAAATCATTGGTTAATCTTTTCGAGGATTTATAATTAAAGGGGTCTGCTTCAAAAGAATCAGCGGTAAGACCAATGCTGCAACCGCATGCCTGGCAGGTAATAGGAATAGAGTGAAGGGTATGGTCCGCCGGGAAATTCCACGGGGTCAGCACAAGCTCATAGTCTATAATGAATGGCAGCTCTAAGGTGACCGAAATGCTGCACGCTCCCGGAGAAGGAGAAAAAGAAACATTGTTGCCACCGGATGAGTTAAATTGACCAGATTCGCTCCCTGACGACCAAAAGTTAAAAGCATCCGATTGAGTATCGGAAAGTTTAGTGGGGTAACAACTATTGTTCAGGGCAAAATGCTGCCCGGTGGTTTTAGCTTTTTTATAAGCACTAGACATATACGTAAACGCTTCACAAAGATCGTTAAGCTGCTGGGTTCTAAACCAGGAGGTGATCCCGTCTCTCATCGGACCATCATTACCTGCATCCTGCCCGATCCCCTGATACGCCGTGCAAGCATTAAAAGCCCCCACCTGATAACCCGCCTGAACGATTAAAGCTGAGATTGTCTCATCCAAGGTTACAACCTCGAGCATCTTATTCCATATCCATGGACATTCCTTCTTTTCTGTGCTGATTGATTCATTAATTTTATCTATTGCCGTCTGACAATCATCTATTGCCGTCTGGATCAGGTCGGATGCTTTAGTTAAATATTTGTCGGCGTCATTATAAAGCGGCTCATATTCGGCCCGCATCTGATTATAATAGTTCTTCAACTCTTTATAATAAGTATACTCAAAATAAGAAGCAGCCGGATCCCCTAAATAGTTGCCCCCATGCCCTGTGCCGCCGATCCATGCCTCTTCGCTTGGCCGATCCCAGTTCCGATACACCAGCCGGTTAAAAGCCGCGGTCCAGGCAGAAGCAGCGGACAAAGACCCTGAATCTGCCGCGTTAGAAGCGCAGGTTTTATCAATATTAGCATCTCCGACATTTTTGGTGGTAAAAACCGCGATAACCAATCCGATTATACAAATAAGTAAAACCGGGAAGATCTGCCCCGAACGGATGCCTTTATTCTTAAAACCTCTTTTGTGATAGAAAAACAAGTTTGGCTCCTCCTCTTTCCTGGCTAAAGATAGCCTGGCTCTCCCGGGGTCGGTGCGCTATAAACCGGATCGCCCTTAAAGCCCGGGTTCTCTATTTTGCCTGCTGATACGCGGCTACCTTCAAAAGCGCCTTGTCGATTAGGAATTTGGCCTTCCGACCACCGCCACAAATTTATTAACACCATGATTAAGGTGGCGACGATAATAAAAGCAATTACAAATTCCATAATTGCCTGCCCTTTTTTTATCATTTTACTCTTGTACATCATTTGTGTGGCGAACCACGCCACCCCCAGATGTGTATACACCACCGGGACTCAATTCGCCTCCGGTACCCACCGTTTTATCGCCGACAGTTGCCCAGCCGCCCACCGTATCCCGGCCGACAAGGTCCTTGGTGGTATGAATAGTAGTATGAGCCTTGTAATCGCCCGTATCCTCATCTTTTATCAAAGTGCTATCAGAGGTAACTAATCCCAAGCCCGGATTATTTGTGTAACCGGAGCTGGTAACCACTACAGAGTTCGGCATCGTTCCGCTCGCACCGGTATCCACCAGTTCATACCCTGACCGGTTATGCAAAAAATATTGCTTGGCCTCCGTAAAAGCACCGTTCTTTTTCTTACCGTCTGACCAAAGAACGCTATTGCCGCTGCTATATTGCTGTAACGCCCCTAATTCCATAGGGTTAGTTACATTAGGCAGCCTCCGGAAGTCAACCGTACTTACCGAACCGGTATCATTGGCTTCTTGAGCTTTATAC
>CAINQO010000029.1 GCA_903852325.1 Candidatus Omnitrophota bacterium | reverse complement strand
AGGCTGTTGGATACAGAAGGTAAGATCACCACTTTGCCCGTAAGGCCCAATTGCCCGATCAGTTCCTTTAATTTATCAAGATAATCCCTTTCTACCGGAAACCCCGCCAGGATCAACCCCCAATTACCCTGCCATTCCAAAACAGAACGGATAGTCGCTTCAATTCCGTGATGCGGCCCGATCATTCCCAAACGGACAACCAACCGGTCAAAATGTAAATTTTGGCTGTCCAGCATCGCCCGCAGCTGGCCGGTAACCTGCTTAAGCGTTCCCAGGGAATAACAGTTCATCACCGTTAAAGGTTCTTGTTTAAGTTTAGCCGCCTCTTTAAAAACCTCTGCCCGTTTAGCATGCGGAAAGATAACCAGATCCGCTTTCCGGGCTCCGCTAAACTCAAGCCATTGCAGTAATTTTTCGCTGAATTTTAATTTCTTACCGGCAGCAGGATTAAAATCGAAATTATGATAGATCAGGACTGTTTTCGGGCTCACCCGGGTGGCGATAAAAGCGGCGGCTATCCCCAGGGCATTCCCGCCGATTACCGCCAGGGGCCGGCTGCGCCATATACTAAAAATCACCGTAAATATAAAACCGATAAAATCAAGCTTATCGCGCCATCCTTGATTGCCTGATCCCACCGGCCGTAATTCGGTTTTGGCCCCGAAATCAACATCACCGTCGGCTTTTATATCGCCGCTTGAACGGTGAATTATTTCAACAGGCACTCCGCGTCCGGATAACAACCGGGAGGCGGAAATGATCGCCAGGTATGCCCGGGGATCAGACCATAAAACTATAATTACTTTCTTATTATTTTCCATTTTACCGCGCTTTAATTAAAGATAAGTCGCTTACTTGATTGTCCGCAACAGCCAGAATATCCGCATAGATGCCGGAAAATTTCTGATGGTCTTTCGCCTCTTCCAGTGTAGGCATTCGGCCGATCCTAAACCAATCCGCCGAATGCGAATGCACCCAAAATACCTTATAGGCATGGCTGGTAAAAAAATCCAGGATGTCTTTAAGTGTTGTGTCATTTTGCGATAAAGCACCGTGGTTAATTTCCAGCATAAAAATACAGTCACGCCTGGCAAGTAGCTTGCCGGCCCCCCTTAAGATATTTAATTCATGGCCTTCCACATCCATTTTTACCAGCCTTACCTGCTGGCCGGGTGCAAGGTCGGCCAGTAAATCATCCAAAGTAATTTTTTGCACCTCCATCTTCTCCCGCAGGATCATCCCGAATGTGTTTTTCTGCAGGTTATCCAGCCTGCTCAAACCGGTTTCCGTGGCTACATTAAAAACCCCTGTTCCGCCAGAATGGGAAATAGCCTTTTGTACTATATCGATCCCGGCATTATTCAGCCCGGCATTAAACCGCAATAATTCCTGCGCTTTGGGCTCGGGCTCGATCGCGATCACTCTGCCGGCATCGCCAACAAGCTTTTTAGCGTTAATCGCCATATATCCATAATTAGAACCAATATCAACATAGATATCCCCGGGCCTTAAAAATTTTTCAAACAAAAGCACTGCTTCATACCCTCCGTAATTAACCACGTTCAGCCAGTGAAAATTAGTATCCGGGTCAATTTTTATCCTGATATTGTTGTAAACATGGTAAATGCGGTCCTTTCTTAAAAAAGGTTTCCTGAACTGCCAGAGCAGCCTGGGCATGCCTTTTAATTGGATATGCGCGGTAATAAAAGATATTATTCTTAACATAGGGATGACAGAAAATTACTCGCTCTTCTTGCCGTTAAAGATAAAGATATCATAGGTTACTTCATCATCGCGCCGCAATATCGGCGCTATTGTTTCTGCGGATAAATACCCGGCGAATAAAAACCGCCTTCCTGCCTGGCGTTGAAAGCGGATAACAATTCATTACAGTCAAAGGCACTTGCTTGAGCTTGGCCGTAGGAGTCCGATAAATTATTTCAACATCAATCCCCGCTTAGATAATGTTTGCGCAGTAGAAATTATGCCCAGATAAGCCCGGGGGTCTGCCCATACGATTAAGGTTATTTTCATCTTGTCACTTGGCATAGAATATTTTTTAAAATAGTTTTCATACAACAAAGTGCCGGGTACACCTTTTAATTAAACATAACTAATAAAGATATCCCGGAGATATTTTTATGTACTCGAAGGTTGTTGCTTTTATTGAAAACACGGAAAATAGCGCAGCGTGTAAGCCAGGCCTTGTCCTCTTTTTCCAATTTCTTTAGCAGGAGTGCCGGCGTAAATAGTATAATCAGGAATATCTTTTGTCGCCGTTGAAGCAGCACCCAGGACTGCACCTTTACCGATTCTTACTCCTGGCAATATCATTGCTCTGGCCCCTATCCAGGCATAGTCTTCTACCGTAACATCCTTCTGGATACACTCGAAAGTTGGGCTGCCGGTAAGATGAGTTAAGCTAAAGATATATGCCTGGGCGGTGATGGAAACGTTGTTCTTAATGGTTAACTTACCCCCATTACCGCCCAGGTAACAATTCCTTCCAATAACAGTATTGTTACCGATGGAGATATTGTTGCCTTCAAAATAACATCCCATATGAATAAAGCTCTGTCTGCCGATGGATATCCCGATAATATGTCTGAGATATAAAATACGCAGTCGGTAGTTCGGGAAATATGTGAAGCCGTAATTAAATAGGTAATATTTAAAACCTGTCCAATAAAATTCTAACTTATTAATTAACTTTTTAAACCAATAACTAATTGAGAGTTTGCGCATGGATTTAACGATTAGCATCTTGATTTAAGCATTACGCCTGCTTGTGCAAATTCAGAGTCCATAATAAACATAAAATACCCTATTTATAAAAAAATATTTAAATAACGGACTGGGGCAAAAAAATAACCTGGATTTATTTCCAGGCCAGAACTTCCAGATTAGACAGATCAACCGCTAATAAATGTCGCTTCCGGTCACACAAGGATAAACTCCGGCAGAGGAACAATAAACCTGCCTCCTTTTGCCAAAAAATCTT
>CAINQO010000028.1 GCA_903852325.1 Candidatus Omnitrophota bacterium | reverse complement strand
CTGGTGGTTGATTGGGCAAAAGAAACCGGTAATTCCATCATTCAGCTTTTACCGATGAACGAAATGGGCGGGCTTTTTTGCCCTTACGACGCCGTCAGTTCCTTTGCCCTGGAACCGGCGTACATCTGTTTACAGGATTTTCCGCAAATTGCCGGAAATAAATGTAAAGCTTGCGCCGATCCCGGTTTTGTCGATTACGCGATAAAAGAGGAAAAGATAAAGCTGCTGTGGGATGTATATCTGGCCGCGGATTTAAGCGAAGCGGAGGATTTCGAAGAGTTCCAGCGCAAAAACGCTTATTGGTTGGCGGATTTTGCCCTTTTTAAAGTACTTAAGGAGCATCACCAGGGCAAGCCCTGGTATGAATGGGAACCGCAATTCCGGGACCGGGACCGGGAAACCTTAACCCGATTTCAGCAATGCCATATCGAGAAAATCACTTTTCAGATGTGGCTGCAGTGGATCCTTTTCAAGCAGTTCAAGCAAGCCCGCTTTTATGCCGCCGGGAAAAATGTTTTTCTTAAAGGGGACCTGCCGGTCCTGGTCTCCCGGGACAGCGCCGATGTCTGGAGCCATTTAAACTTTTTTAAACTGGATTTTGCCGCCGGCGCTCCTCCGGACATGTATGCCTCCAAGGGGCAGCGTTGGGGGATGCCGACCTATAACTGGGAGGAGATCTCCCGGGATAATTACCGTTATTTGAAAGAAAAATTAAAATATGCCCAGGAATTTTACAGTATCTTGCGGGTGGACCATGTGGTGGGCCTTTTCCGTATCTGGAGCATACCTTACCTTGACCTTCCGGAGAACCAGGGGCTCAACGGAAAGTTCGATCCCGCGGATGAACAGGTTTGGGGAGAGCACGGCCATAAAATCTTAACGGTAATGCTGGAAAATTCCCGGATGCTCCTTTGCGCCGAAGACCTGGGAGTGATCCCTAAATCCTGCACCGACACCCTTTTTGCGTTAGGGATCCCGGGCAATGACGTGCAGCGCTGGGTCAAGGATTGGAATGTGCGCCATGATTTTCTTTCTCCCCGGGAATACCGGTACCTGGCCGTGGCGATGCTTTCCACCCATGACACGACTAACTGGATGGCCTGGTGGCAGTACGAAGCCGGCACAGTTGACCAGGGGTTATTCATGAGAAAATGCGCGGACAGGAAAATAGATTTTGTCCAGGTGAGCCGAAAACTTTTTGACCCGGCGCGCTCCTTCCACGGCCGCCTGCGCTGGAATGAGGGGATCGATAGCGTCGATAAACTGCTTTGGGAGCTGGGAAAGAAAAAAGAAGAGGCCGCGGATTTTATCGATATTTACGAAAACACTTTTAAAGAAAAAGAAAAACTCTGGAAACTTTTAGAGTGCCCGGGGGAGATGACGGAAACCGCCAGCCAGGAGCTTTTAACCCGGGTATTCAAATTAATCCTTGCCTCGCAGGCAGTTTTTTGCATAAATTCGATCAGGGATTATTTGAGCCTGGGCCAAATTTTCAAGGGGGATCCTTATCAGTACCGGGTGAATGTCCCCGGGACGATCAGCCCGAAAAACTGGTCCTTGCGGCTTCCGCTTAGCCTGGAGGAACTGCTCAAATCTCCAGTAAATCAACAAATCCGCCAGATGGTCATTGATTCCGCCAGAGTTTAAAACCCAGGCATTAAAATCCGTTTCGAGTAAAATTTATGGGCACATTGAAAGGCACCGCATATTATATTTCCAAGGGGATCGGCAAGGCAATCATGGATTATAAGATGCTTGCTGCGGGGGATAAAATCGCCGTGGCTGTTTCCGGCGGCAAGGACAGTCTCACTTTATTGCGGATTTTGAACGAACGCAAAAAATTCGTGCCGATAAAGTATGAAGTGATCGCCCTGCATGTCGATATGGGGTATCCCAAGTCCATCTCTAAAAAGCTGGAAAAATATTTTAAGCGTTACGGCGTTGAATATAAAATAATCAAGTCCGACGCGCTTAAAAAAACGCCTAAAAACAAGATCAATTGTTTCTGGTGTTCCTGGAACAGGAGGAGAGAATTGTTCCTGGCCGCCGATAAACTGGGGTGCACTAAAATCGCTTTGGGGCATCATATGGATGATATCGCCCAGACCTTCCTGTTGAATTTATTTTTCCAGGGGGAAATATCGACGATGAAGCCGAAGCAGGAGCTGTTTGGCGGCAAGGTGGTTTTGATCCGGCCGCTGGCTTACGTGCCGGAAGAGCTGATCCGGCGTTTTGCCGCGGAGGTAAAACTGGGGCAGGATACCTGCGTTTGTCCGCATTCGACGGTTTCCAACCGCGCGCGGATGGGCCAAATCATCCGGGAGCTGGAAAAGGTGTGCCCGGACATCAAAAAGAACATTTTCCGCTCCTTAAAAAGGGTTAAAAAGGATTATTTGCTTTAACCGGGTTATTAAAGTGGTATAATAGGGCTATGCTTATTTTAATTGCGGCATTAACTTTGTTGGTTTTAGCCGGATTTATCGTGGCGGTCGTGCTGAAGATCTCCTCGCAAGTCAATGAGCGGCTCAACCAGATGAACCAGTCCATCCAGGAGGCCAATAAAATTATCGGCCAGAACCTGGGCAGCGCTACGGCTGCTTTTGGTAACGTAAAAGAACAGCTGGGAAAACTGGAAGAGACCAACAAGCAGATCATTGCCATCAGCCAGGATATTTCCAGCCTGCAGGACCTGCTGCGGGCGCCGAAGTTCCGGGGCTCGATGGGGGAAACCTTCCTGGAAAATTTACTCGCTCAGGTGCTGCCGAAAAACCATTATCAGGTGCAGTACCGTTTTAAAAGCGGGGACGCGGTAGATGCGATAATCTGCCTGGGGGAGCGTTTCGTTCCGGTAGATGCCAAATTCAGCCTGGAAAATTTCCAAAAGATGCAGGAATCTGCCGACGAGCAGGTCAAGGAGTCTTTCCGCAAAAAATTCATTCAGGACATCAAGAACCGGATCAATGAAATTTCCGTAAAATATATTTTACCGGCGGAAAATACCTATGATTTTGCCCTGATGTATATCCCGGCGGAAAATGTTTATTACGAAGTGATCATTAAAGAGGACATTTTTACTTACAGTATGTCCAAGAAGGTGATCCCGGTTTCACCGAATACTTTTTACGCGTATTTACAGGTGATCTGCTTAGGCCTGCGCGGCCTGAAGGTGGAGGAGAACGCTAAATTGATCTTAAAAAGCCTGGGGGCTTTAAAGGTGGAAACCGAGCGGTTTAAGGATGATTTTAATGTCCTGGGCGGCCATATTTTGAATGCCGGCACCAAATACGCGGATGCGCAAAAACGCTTTGAAAAACTTTCCGAACGCCTGATTTCCGTCCAGGATACCCGCGCGCTAGAGCCTTAAACAATAATTAATGATGATCTTCAATGTCCGCGTCAATGCCCGCGCCAGCCGTAACCGGATCGAACAATGCGGCGATCAACTCAAGGTTTATCTGACCAAGCCGGCCGCCGAAGGCCTGGCCAATGCCCAGTTGATCGACCTGTTAAGCGCGTATTTTAAGGTGAAAAAATACCAGGTGAATATCAAAAGCGGTGAAAAATCGCGCAATAAATTAGTGGAGATCGATGCCCGTCTTTGATCCTTTGGAAAAATTCGGTTTGGTCCAGTCAGTCTCCGGCTTCAGCCGCCGCGCCGACGGCAATATGTCCCTTTCTTTCGGGGACACCGGGTATGCTTTAGAAAACCGGGAAAAATTCCTTTCCGGTTTGGGCATTGATTATAAAGATTTGATCACTGCCAAACAAATACACGGAAAGAATGTCGAATACGTAACGCAAAAAGACAGGGGCAGGGGGGCTTTAGATTACGCCGGCGCAGTAGCCGACACCGACGGTTTTATCACCGATGAGCCCGGCGTGCCGATAGCGATATTGACCGCCGACTGCCTGTCGGTTTTTATTTTTGACCCCCGGTGCCCGGCAATCGGAGTTTTGCACGCCGGCTGGCGCTCTACCGAGCAGAATATCGTCGAGGCAGGGGTGAGGGGGATGCAGAATAATTTCGGCAGCCGTCCGCAAGAGCTGGTGGCGGGTTTTGGGCCTTCCATCCGGTCATGCTGTTTTGAGGTGGAGAAGGATTTTAAAAGTAACTTTGCCTTCGGTTTATTGAAAAAAGAGGGGCGCCTTTTTATGGACATCGCCCTGGTTAACCGCCGCCAGTTGGTTGACTGCGGAGTAAAAAATG
>CAINQO010000027.1 GCA_903852325.1 Candidatus Omnitrophota bacterium | reverse complement strand
TGACTACGTATATTTGAATTTTCAAATGTTTCAATGAACCCGTATGAAAATTTAACAATTTTATCATTAATTCTAAATTCAAACCGTTTATCATGAGAAATTTCATTAGTCCTGATAAGCTTCTCCAGGATGAAGAAAAATTACAGCAGGTGCGCAGCGAATACGCCAACCTGAAACAGAATATCGAGGCCAAGCAAGCGGTGCTGGGGCAAAAAGAGGAAGAGATCGAAAAACTGGGCGCCAGCATTAAGGACTCCCTGGAACTGATCGCCGAATGCAAAAAAACCATCCTGGATTTAGAGAATGCGATCTCCAATACGCATAATCAGATCGGGGATTTTAATTCCAGACATCAGGTATTCCTGGCCCGGAAAAAAAGGCTGGAAATAGAAAAAGCGAAAGTTTATGAAGATAAAGTGATTACCCAGGAGTCTTTGAGTAAGGTCACCCAGGAATTAGAGGAAACCCGTGCCCAGGTAGCGGAATTCAATCAAAAGATCTCCGAGCTTAAGACTAATCTGGCGCAAGAAGGTTTAACCCTTGAGCAGATCAACCAGGAGATTTTGAACCTGGGGAATGAAAAGCTCACCCTGGTTTCGCATAAAGAATTTCTGGAGAAATTGAAAAGCAAATATGACGATATCGGAGAATCTTCTAACGCGGTAATTTACCTGGATAAAATGCCGGGAGAAAGTTTGACCGGCCTGGTAGTAAAGATCCAGAACCAGCAGCCCTTGGCTGAGGGTGAACAGCAGCCGGGGGGAGCCGCGTTTAAGGTCAGCGGGGAGGCCAAGCCCATCGAGTTAGACACCCAAAAAATCGATGAAAAGATCAATCGCCTAGAGGAGCATCTGGTGGAATTAAAGGATAAAATGCTTATCCGCCAGAATTGTATCGCGGAATTGAATAAAACCTCCGCCGGATTAGAGGTGGAGTTGCGCAACTACGAGATCACCCTGGCGAATAAAGAATCCAGCTACGCGACTACCGCCGAGCAGTTCAATAAGATCAAGGAAGAAGAGGATGTGATTGTCATGGAGTTGTCCGATGTCTCCCGGGAGATCTCGGCGATCGAGCAGAATTTAAGCGCTGCCCAGACTCAGTTGGCCGACCTGAATACCCAGGAGCGGCTGCGGCAGGATACGATCGTGCGGGAGGAGGATACGATCGCCTTAAACAGTAAATTACGCGAGGAGGTATTGGTTATTATTACTCAAACCAAGACCGAGATCGAAGCTTTGAATAAACGCATCAGTTCCGATGATCAGACCCTGAAGATCCTGGAGGAAACCTATGCCCAGGATAAGGCCAGCCTGGAGAATATCCAGCGCCAGATAAGCGAGTCAAAAGAAAAAGTCGAGGTTTTAGGGGCGGAAATCACGCAGTGCCGGGAAACTAACGCCCAGGCCCAGCTCCAGATCGGCCGGAAAAAAATATCCTTGGAAGAAATCGAAGTAAAATATAATGAGGTCTCCAGCGGCACGGTGGGGGTGGTCAAGAAGATCGAGGCTGACCGGAAGCAGCTGGACCAGATCAAAAACCGCCTGCATGATCTACAGATGCAGGATAAAGACCTGGATTACCGTTACACCACGGTTAAGGAAAGGATGTCTTCCGCTTATAAGATCGATTTAGACCTTTTAATGGAGCTGGATAAGGAGTTGGACCAGAATGCGCTCTCGGCGGAGATCACGGAATTGAAAAGAAAGCTGGATTCTTACGGCTCGGTGAACCTGGTGGCGATCGAGGAGTATGATGAATTAAAGCAGCGTTACGATTTCCTGCTCCAACAGCAGAAGGACTTGTGCGATGCCAAAGAAGCTTTGCACCAGGCAATTCTAAAGATCAACCGGACTACCCGGCAGATGTTTATGGAAACCTTCGAGAAAGTGAAAGTGGAATTTAAGAATTATTTTCGCCTGCTTTTTAACGGCGGGGATGCCCAGCTGTATCTTTTGGATGAATCCGATCCGCTGGAATCCGGGATCGAAATTATTTGCCGGCCTCCGGGAAAGAAGCTGCAGAATGTCCTGCTTTTGAGCGGCGGGGAAAAGACGATGTCGGCGATTGCGCTGATCTTTGCGATCTTTAAAGTCAAGCCTTCGCCGTTTTGCATCCTGGATGAGATCGACGCGGCGCTGGATGAAGCCAATGTCGACCGTTTTTCCCGGGTGCTCCAGGAATTTGCCAAAAACTCCCAATTTATCGTGATCACCCATAACAAGAAGACCATCGTTAACGCCAATATCATGTACGGGATCACTATGGAGCAGTCGGGAGTTTCTAAGATCGTTTCGGTGAAATTATCGCAGAATAAGGATAAGGAACAGCAGAACCAGCCGCAGCCGGTAGCTGCCGCTTAACTTTTAAAGGCGAAGAGCAGATAAAAACGGGGTCAGAATTATTTTTCTATTGTTACGCTAGAGGAAAATAATTCTGGCCCCGTTTATTTAGATTGATCCCTAAGCTTAAGCGCTGAAAGTGTTATTTTTGCCCAGTTTCTTAGCTTCATAAAGGGCTTTATCGGAAGCGTGGATTAAATCCGCGGCCAAGGCACCGCTATTCGGGAAGGTGGCGATCCCCAGGCTTACCGTCAGCTGCTTGCTGGGAAGGATCTCTTCATTAAGGAAGGGGTGTTTTTGAATATCTGTTCTGATCCGTTCGGCGATCAGAAAGGCTTCTTTTTTATCGGTATGGGGAAGGATGATCGTGAATTCTTCCCCGCCGTAGCGGCAAACTTTATCCATTTTCCGGGATTGATTGCGCAATAGCCCGGCCAGCGTTCTTAATATTTTATCTCCCGCCTGGTGCCCCAGAGTATCATTGTAAATCTTAAAATCGTCAATATCGACCATGATCAGCGAAAGAGGGTCTTTGACCGCTTTGGCTTTTTCGATCTCGCTCTGCAGGAGGGTCTGGAAATAGCCGTGGTTCCAAAGGTTGGTCAGGTAATCCGAATGCGCTCTTTCCACCGTCAATTCGAAAAGCTGGGAGTTTTCGATCGCCAGTCCGGCCTGGTTGGCCAGCATGGTTAACATACGGATATCGTCTTTGGTGATCGGTTCATGGGTAATAAAATTATCGGCGGCGATAATCCCGTTTACCCGGTTTTTTGCTTTTAAGGGGATAAGCAGGAGCTCATTGCTGTCCAGCGCTTTAATTACCGGTGAATTTTGATATTTGGTCAGGGCCGGTCCGGTTAAATGCAGAGGCATACCGTCAAGCACGGACAGAGAGAGCGGATCCTCGTTTTTATCCAGCAGGGATACCTTGAGGTTCCTTACCTGGCGGTTAAATCCGGATTCAAGCACCACGTCGGAATTTTTAAAAGCATTGATCAGGTCATCCAGGTCCATTCTTTCTTCTTCGATCTTGGTCCAGGCGATATTGGCTTCTTCTCCGTTTTCCGGGCCAATCCCCATTTTCCCTTCGATCAGCCGCTCCTTTTCGTTTACCAAAAAAAGGATGGCGCGGTTAAACCCTAATCCGGTATGCGCGGTTACCCCGGTAAGGATGATATAGAGGATCTCATCCAGTTTCAAGGTGGTGCGCATGGCGTTGGAGACCTCATAAAGGATCTTCAGTTCGTTTTTGGTGCGCTCAAGCTCGATTTTAAGTTTATTCGTGTCTTCCATAATGGTTAAATCTAACACATTCTCTTTCGGTTGTCAAGGAAAGGGCGGCATACCCCGCACCCAGAATAATAATTGGGAATTACGGGTGCAGGATTAATTCGGCCAACGGCTTACGCCGCGGGCGCCTGCTTATATCAGGAAGGCTCCGTAAGTCGTGGCCGCATTAACTTAAGTAATTGACAGGTGATAATCAATGGCATATAATATTTAAAACTAACCGGAGGGATACACATGGCCAGATTAATAAAAAGCATTTTTTTAACCTTTCTTTTCTTTTTTTGTGCAACCCTGGTTTTTGCCGAAGATATTACGATCACTACCTATTATCCATCGCCTTACGGCAGCTATAATATCCTGCAGTCAAAAGTGTTAGGGGTGGGAGACAATAACGGCGATGCCAGCTATACTTCGGCGGATGCTCCTTCAGGGGGTAATGATGGTGAGGTGTGGATCAAGGGAAAAGTCGGTATTGGAGTAACCTCTCCGACAAATGCCCTGGACGTCGGCGGCCTTGTTGGAGCATCTTCGGTTCCAGGTAATACAATCGGGATAATGTCTTCGTCGGTTACCACTGATTCGATGATCAAAATAGGAGAAAGTGCTACGGATTACGGTTTTGCTGCTTGGCGCGGGACGGATAATTATTTTCAAGTGGGAACGAATGGAACGACCCGCCATCTTATTTTTTCGCCTACCGGTAATGTCGGGATTGCAACTACGACGCCAGGCCAAAAATTAGAAGTCATCGGAACGGTAAAAGCCACCGCGTTTAGCGCGACAACCGCCGGTGCCGGTGCTTATATGTATAATACAAGCACGAACATGAACCTTCCCGATTATGTTTTCGACAAAGATTATAAGTTAATGTCCTTGCCGGAATTAAAAAAGTATGTTTCAGCAAATAAGCATCTTCCCGGACTGCTTTCTTCGCAAGAGCTTAAAAAATCAGGCACCGCTTCACTGGTTGAACAGGATTTCAAAAACTTGGAAAAGATCGAGGAGCTGGTTTTATATATTCTGCAGTTGAAGTCCGAAAACGAGGCTTTGCGTTCACGGGTGGATAAATTGGAAGCCAGAGGTAAAACAAAGTAATCCGGTTCCGGATTAATTTTAAGGTTTAAAAGCTTAAAGTTTTATTGTGTTAGATTTGCCTCCTTTCTGCGTCAGTTAGAGTAGAAAGGAGGTTTTTGTTTGGGGCAATATTCGTTGACAGTCCGGCGGGTGCGGGTTATAATATGAGCTCAAATTTTAAAATTAGGAGGATTTATAATGGTAATTGAGAAAAAGAAAGAAGAAGCGGCTAAAGAATCATCCGACCGTCATAAAGCGCTGGAATTGGCGCTGGCCCAGATCGAGAAGCAGTTTGGAAAAGGCTCGATCATGAAGCTGGGGGCGCACACTAAAGCCAACGTGGAGACTATTTCTACGGGGGCGCTTACTCTTGACCTGGCGCTGGGCATAGGCGGCCTTCCCCGGGGAAGAGTGGTGGAAATATTCGGGCCGGAGGCTTCCGGTAAGACCACTTTGACCTTGACGGCGATCAGGGAGATCCAGAAAAAAAACGGGGTGGCGGCATTTATCGACGCTGAACACGCTTTTGATTCCACCTATGCCAAGATCATCGGGGTAAACCTGGATGACCTGTTGATTTCGCAGCCGGACACCGGAGAGCAGGCCTTAGAGATCGCCGAAACCCTGGTGCGTTCTAATGCCGTAGACCTGGTCGTGATCGACTCGGTGGCGGCATTAACCCCCCGGGCAGAAATCGAAGGGGAAATGGGGGATTCGCATATGGGGCTTCAGGCGCGCCTGATGTCCCAGGCCTTGCGTAAATTGACCGGGGCGATCAGTAAATCCCGCACCACTTTGATTTTTATCAACCAGCTGCGGGAAAAGATCGGGGTAATGTTCGGTTCCCCGGAAACCACTCCCGGAGGAAGGGCCTTAAAGTTCTATTCTTCGGTGAGGCTGGATGTGCGCCGGATCGCTTATTTAAAAGACGGGGATAAAGTCATCGGTAACCATGTCCGGGTAAAGGTAGTGAAAAATAAGATCGCCCCGCCTTTTCGCGAGGCGGAGTTCGATATTATGCATAATGAAGGGATCTCTAAATCCGGCGCCGTGATCGATGCGGGAGTCAATCTGGAAGTGATCGCTAAAAGCGGCACCTGGCTTTCTTTTGAGGATAAAAAGCTGGGGCAGGGCAGGGACGCGGCGATAAAGTTTTTAAAAGAAAACCCAAAACTGCAGGATGATATTGAAAAAGCAGCCCGCAAAAAAGCCAGCCTTGCCGAGTAACGCCAATACGCAGGAAGAAAAAGCCCGCGCTTACGCTTTTCTGCTTTTAAAGTTCCGCCTGCGCAGCGAAAACGAATTAAAAACGCGCTTAAAGCAAAAAGGTTTTTCGCCGGATTTAGCCGAAGCTACGGTCGGATTTTTAAAGGAGAGGGAATTTATCGACGACCGGGTTTTCGCTAAGGGTTGGGTCGCCTCCCGGCTTAAGCGCCCGCTGGGCTTAAGGAAGATCAGGCAGGAGCTGGCGCAAAAAGGGCTGGATAAGGAAGTGATCCAATCCGTTTTAAACCAGGCAAAAGAAGGTTATGACGAAAGCCAGATCGTCAGCCGGTTAGCCGAACAGAAATTCGCGAAATTAAAGAACATCGAACTCCTGAAGGCTAAAGCCAGGGTTTACGGTTATCTGGTCCGCCGCGGGTTTTCCCCGGATGTAGTTTCCGATATTTTAAATAAACACTAATCGCTGCAATTTCCCAAAATGACCGCAGACATTCTAAGAGAAAAATTCCTTGCTTTTTTTAAAGCCAGAGGGCATAAGATCATCGACAGCGATTCCCTTGTGCCTAAAGATGATCCGACCGTGCTGTTTACTCCCGCCGGGATGAACCAGTTTAAAAAAGAGTTTATGGGGTTTGACTCGGGGTTCAAGCGCGCCGCTACCAGCCAGCGCTGTCTGCGCACGGATGACCTGGATAAAGTCGGTAAGACCAGTGCCCACCATACTTTTTTTGAAATGTTAGGTAATTTCTCTTTTGGGGATTATTTTAAAAAAGAGGCAATTACCTGGGCTTGGGAATTTTTGACTAAAGAATTACGCATTGATCCCGCCAAACTCTGGGTTTCGGTTTATCAGGATGATGATGAAGCTTATAACATTTGGAAAGAGCAGGTACGTATCCCTGAAAATAAAATTGTCCGGCTGGGGGATAAGGATAATTTCTGGCCGGCAGAGGCTAAAACCAAGGGGCCGAATGGCCCCTGCGGGCCTTGTTCGGAGATATTTTATGATTTCGGGGCCCAGGTCGGCTGCGGTGAAAAAATTTGCGATCCATCCTGCAGCTGCGGAAGGTTCGTGGAGATATGGAACCTGGTTTTTACCCAGTTTAACCGTAAGGATGATGCCAGCTTAGAGCCGCTGCCGAATAAGAATATTGATACGGGAATGGGGTTGGAAAGGTTGACCGCGGTGATGCAAGGAAAACAGAATAATTTCGAAACGGAATTGTTCCAGCCGTTAATCCAGGAGATCAAGCATTCCGCCGAGGTAAAACCGGCAGACGAAAACAAGCAACTGTATGCGATCGCCGACCATACAAGGGCCGCGGTTTTTTCAATTTACGACGGGATTACCCCCTCTAATGAAGGCCGCGGTTATATTGTGCGCAAGATCATCCGTAAAGCGGTGATGCATTTAAGGAACTTGGGGATCACCAAGCCATTTTTAAGCAAGTTGGTCGGGCAACTGGCGCAAATCATGCGCCAGCCTTACCCGGATTTAAAAGCAAGGCAGGAGGATATCGCCCGGGTTATTCTGAATGAAGAAGTTAATTTTGTTAATACGCTTAGCCTAAGCAGTACTTTGTTGGATAAAGAAATCGAAGGATTAAAAGAGGCCTTAGAAAAAGATCCAAAGGTGGATAATAAAATCTTTGCCAGCAATTCAACTTCCGCGGCTTTAGGCAGCATTGCTTTTAGGTTATACGATACCAACGGGATACCCCTGGAAATAACCAAGGATGAATTAAAGCTAAAATTTATAGAGGTCAACGCAAGTTTTGAAAAGGTTTACCAGGAGGAATTAGAGAAACAAAAGAACCTTGCCAAATCTTCCAGCAAGATGAAGGGGGATGTTTTTGATTCCAAAGGATTTGATTTAAAATTAAGCGCGACAAAATTTACCGGATATAAAGAAAATTCTACACAAGCCCAGATCCTGGCGGTTTTAAAAAACGGCAAACCGGTAAATGAGATTCTATCCGGGGGCAGCTTTGAGATTGTTTTGGATCAGACTCCTTTTTACGCCGAATCCGGCGGCCAGGTCGGGGACACTGGGGAATTAATTAACGGAAAGAATATTTTTGCGGTTTCCAATACGCTTAAGATAGGCAATGTTTTTTTGCATAGCGGGACAGTGAGCTCCGGTGTGTTCAAAAAAGGCGATAAAGTGACTGCCGGGATAAATGTCGAGCGTAGGTTAGATATCGCCAGGAACCATACGGCAACGCATATATTGCAGGCAGCTTTACGGGAAACACTCGGCAGCCATGTCCAGCAGCAGGGGTCCTTAGTAAACGCGGAAAAGCTGCGTTTTGATTTTACGCATTTTAAAGCTTTGTCTAAAGATGAAATTTCCAGAGTGGAAGAGTTAGCCAATGGGTATATCCAGAAGGATCAAGCGGTAGAGGCTAAAGAGATGGAGATTAAGGAAGCGAAGAAAGCCGGCGCTTTGGCATTTTTCGAAGAGAAGTACGGTGAGAATGTCCGCGTGGTTACGGTGGGCAACATTTCCAAGGAACTTTGCGGCGGCACTCATCTTGCTAATGTCAAACAGATCGGTTTGATAAAAATAATCAGCGAGAGTTCGGTGGCCAGCGGGATAAGAAGGATCGAAGCGGTGACCGGTGAGCGCGCGGTAGAATTTATCCGGGAGCAGGAGCAGAAAAATAAAGAAGAATCCGAGAAAAAGAACAAACTGGAAGAATTAAAAGCCCAGGAAAAGAAGCGCAGCCAGGAAATGAACAAAACCCTGCCGGCAAGAGCGGAGGAGCTGGCCGGAAAGAGCGCGGTCTTAAACGGGATAAATACGGTTTTTTCAGTGGAAAAGGATTTAAATATGGGCGCTTTGCGGCTTCTGACGGATGCGCTTAAGGCAAAATCAGGCAAAACCCTGGTTGTTTTAGGTTCGCAGGAAGCAGGAAAAGCCTCCCTGGTCGTGGGAGTGACCGCGGATTTATGCGCTAAAGGGTTAAGCGCCAAAAACATCATTGCCCAGGTCGCTCCGCTTATCGGAGGCAGCGGCGGGGGAAGAGAGGATTTTGCCCAGGCGGGAGGCTCTAAACCGGAGAATTTTACGCTGGCTTTTGATAAAATTAAGGATATAATAGTAGGGTTATGAACCCCGCACCTTCTTTGTATTAAATGCCAGAAGGCGCAGGGTTAAAAAATAGCTAATAAAGAGAAGGTGCGGGGTGAATATAATCCGTTTTACCAGTAAAAAGCTGGAAAAAATTTATAACCGCGGCCAGCTGCGCCAGCAGCGGGTGGAAGAAAAGGTTAAGAAAATCATCGATGATGTGCGCCTTTTCGGGGATGAGGCGGTCTTTAAGTATACCCGTAAATTCGATAAGGTAAAATTAACCCAGCGGCAGTTAAAAGTTTCCCAGATCGAGATCAGCGGCGCTTACGCCAACATCAGCCCGCACTTTGTCAGCTCTTTGAAGGTGGTGATCGAGAACGTAAACCGTTTTTACCGCAAGCAGCTGCGTAAATCCTGGAGGATGAAGGGTACCGAAGGGGTGGTTTTGGGAGAAAATTACACTCCTCTGGACAGGGTGGGCGTTTATATTCCTGCCGGGACCGCGCCTTTGGTTTCTACGGTTTATATGACTGTTTTACCGGCTAAGCTGGCGGGAGTGAAAAAAATAGTTTTAATCAGTCCGCCGGACAAAAATGGTTATATTAATCCGCACATCCTGGTGGTTGCCGACCTGTTAAAAGTCGATGAAATTTACCGGGTGGGGGGAGCCCAGGGTATCGCCGCGTTAGCTTACGGCACCAAGACTATTCCCCGGGTGGATAAGATCGTCGGGCCGGGAAACGTTTATGTCAGCGAAGCCAAGCGCCAGGTTTTCGGCATGGTGGATATCGATATGATCGCCGGCCCCACTGAACTGGTGGTGATCGCCAACCGTTTCAGCGACCCTAAATTTATTGTTGCCGATTTACGCGCCCAGGCCGAACACGCCAAAGGCCTGGCGATATTGATCACTAATTCTAAAAGCCTGGCCAAAGAAGTAAGCGCCCAGCTTGACGGTAATAACGGGCACATTATTTTGACCAAAAATTTAAAGCAGGCGGCGGAGATCGCCAACAAGATCGCCCCGGAACATCTGGAGATCCTGGTCCAGAACCCGCAAAAGCTGCTTAAAGATATTAAAAATGCGGGGGCAATATTTTTAGGCCCTTATAGCCCGGTAGCGTTGGGGGATTATGTCGCCGGGCCCAGCCATGTGCTGCCGACCCAGGGGACCGCGCGCTTTTTTTCCGGTTTAAACGTCACGGATTTTATCAAAAGCAGTCATATCATCAGCTATTCAAAAAAAGCGCTGGAAAAGATCCGGGAGCCGCTGGAAAAGATCGCCGGGATAGAAGGCCTGCAGAAGCATGTGGATTCGGTAAAGACCAGATTTGAATAAATAATGGATAAGGAAAAATGAGAAAAGCGAACAAGAGCCGCAAAAGCAGGGAAACAGAGATCGCGGTCAATTTAAATATTGACGGGGAAGGAAAGTCAAAAATTAATTCCGGCATCGGATTCCTGGATCACATGCTGGAATTATTCGCGTTCTGGGGGCATTTTGATCTGGAGGTTATAACCAAAGAAGCGGATTTCAAAGTCGATATTCATCATGCCAATGAGGATTTAGGCATAGTTTTAGGCCAGGCTTTTAAAGAAGCCTTGGCAGATAAGCAGGGGATCAACCGGATCGGTGACGCTTCCGTTCCTATGGAAGAGGTAACTGCCGGCGTTACTTTGGATATAAGCGGGAGAGGATCATTGAAGTTATTGATCGCTCCGGGGAATACACCGCTGCCTCAGGAAGGTTATGAAATTAAATACGCCGAACATTTTTTTGATGCTTTCGCCAAACAGCTCGGAATGAATTTAAATATAAAGATAGAGAATCCCAGCAGTGATTTGCACACCTCTTTGGAGCCGGTGTTTAAGGCTTTAGGTAAAGCCCTCTCGGAAGCCGTTGGAATCGATCCCCGCAGGAAAGGTATCCCTTCGACTAAAGGTGTAATTGACTAAATGAAGATCGCCATAATCGATTACGGCATGGGAAATATTCATAGCGTGGCCAAGGCTATCCAGTCCTGTGGCGGGGAACCGGTAGTCACCGGTAAAAAAAGCGAACTTGACGCGGCGGATAAAATTATTCTGCCTGGAGTAGGCGCTTTTGACGATGCGATGGCGGAATTAAACCGGTTGGATTTAGTCGGTGCGATCCTGGAGCAGGTGCGCAGGAAAAAACCGTTCCTGGGAATCTGCCTGGGGATGCAGCTTTTACTGGAAAAAAGCCAGGAAGCTAAAACCCATCAAGGGCTGGGGATCATCTCCGGAGAAGTGGTAAAGTTTGGCGCTAAAAGCGGATTAAAGGTCCCGCATATGGGATGGAATGACCTTAAGATTGTTGCCAAGGATTCGCCTTTATTGAACGGTATTGATTCAGGTAGCCAGGTTTACTTTTGCCATTCGTATTATCCGCAGCCTGCCGATAAATCCGTAATTGCCGCCACTTGCGCTTACGGGGTGGAATTTGCCTGTATTTTGCAAAAGGACAATGTTTACGGAGTGCAATTTCACCCGGAGAAAAGCCAGTCGGCCGGTTTAAAAATAATCAGGAATTTTGTGAGCTTATGTTAATTATCCCGGCCATTGATCTAAAAAACGGAAAAGTAGTCCGGCTTTTTCAGGGAAAATTCGACCGGGAGAAAGTTTATTCCCTTGATCCGGTAAAGACCGCTAAACACTGGGCAAAACAGGGGGCTAAATTCCTGCACATTGTCGATTTAGACGGCGCCTCTACCGGTAAGCTTAAGAATATTGAGGCTTTGAAGAAGATCATTGTCCAGGTGGGGCTGGGGGTGGAATTCGGCGGAGGGGTCAGGAGCATGGAGACTATCTCCGCGCTTTTGGATTTAGGTGTCGAGCGGGTTATTTTAGGCACCCGGGCGGCAAGCGATACTAAATTTTTAAAACAAGCCTGGAAAAAATTCGGGGAAAAGGTCATTGTCAGCATCGACGCCAGGGACGGAAAGGTTCTGACCCAGGGGTGGAGCAAGGCTTCCGCCAGGACCGCCCTGGAATTTGCCCGGGAATTAAAAGCCATCGGTTTTAAGCAGGTGATTTACACGGATATTTCCAAAGACGGTACTTTGGCCGGGCCAAATATTGCCGGGATCAAAGAGTTATTAAAAGAAACCGGACTAAGCCTGATCGCTTCCGGAGGGGTATCCGGGCTAAAGGACCTGGTCAAGCTTGATAAATTAAAAAAGCAGGGGGTGTCCGGGGTGATTGTCGGTAAAGCCTTGTATGAAGGGAAGTTTACTTTAGCGGAAGCTTTAAAATCGGTCAATTAATAAACCAAAGAAAGGGGAGAACATGGAAAGAAAAGTAATGTGGTTAGGTTTGGCAACGGCGGGGATATTTGTTTTAAGCGGCTGCGCAACGGTGAATAAAAAAGACGATTTGTCTAACCAGGCTCTGCGGAATAAGATTTCGGCGCTTGAGACGCAGTTAAGTGAAAAAGATAATGAAATAAACAGCCTGAAGGAAGCAGCCGTAAAAACCGAACAGCCAGCCGCGCCCGAGGGAAATGGCGGGAATATCGGAGAGGTCAAGCAGCATATCGATGCGAAAATGATCCAGACCGCCTTGAAGAATGCCGGTTATTACCAGGGAGAGATTACCGGTAAGATGGGTTCTAAAACGCGCCAGGCAGTAAGGGATTTCCAGAAAGCCAATAAACTGCACGCTGACGGCAGGGTAGGCAAGAAAACCTGGGCATTATTAAAGGAATATTTAGATAAGAAAGTTAAATAGAGAAATAGGGGGTAGTTAGCGGTGAGCAGTTAGCAGGGAGGGTAACTTTGTTCGAACCTACCCTGAATATTAACTCTTGCCTACTGCTTACTGATTTTCCATGTTGAGTAAACGGATTATTCCTTGCCTGGATATTAAAGAAGGCCGCGTGGTCAAGGGGGTAAAATTCCTGGGCTTACGCGATGCCGGAGATCCGGTAGAAGTGGCCAAAATTTATGACCAGCAGGGTGCAGATGAGCTGGTTTTTCTGGATATTACCGCCAGTTTTGAAAACAGGAAGACCCTGGTCGAGCTGGTGGAAAAGATCGCCGGTAATATTTTTATGCCTTTTACCGTCGGAGGCGGGATAGGGGAGATCGGGGATATCCGCAATCTTCTGAACGCGGGAGCGGAAAAAGTTTCCCTGAATACCCAGGCCGTCAAGTTTCCCGAATTGATCTCGACGGCCGCCAAAAGGTTCGGCAGCCAGTGCATCGTGGTGGCGATCGACGCCAAAAACCAGGGTGATCACTGGGAGGTGTTTATCAACGGGGGCCGCACCCCTACGGGGATCGATGCTTTGGCTTGGGCGGAAAAAGCTGCCCGGCTTGGCGCGGGGGAGATCCTTTTGACCAGTATGGATTTTGACGGGACCAAGGACGGTTATGACCTGGAGTTGACCCGGGCCATCACCCAAAAAGTCAATATACCGGTGATCGCTTCCGGCGGGGCAGGTTCCCTGGAAGATTTTTATAATGTTTTTACAAAAGCCAACGCCGATGCGGCGCTGGCCGCTTCGCTTTTTCATTATCAGGAATTCAGCATCGGGCAGGTAAAAAATTACTTAAAAGAAAAAGGAGTGCCGGTAAGATTGGCTTAAGAGTGACAAACTCTAAACTAAAAATCCTAAATCCTAAACAAATCCAAAATCCAAAACTCAAATTTCTAAACTTATGTTTTGGGTTTTGAGTTTAAAATTTTGAGTTTGTTTAGTGTTTCGAGTTTAGTGTTTAGGATTTAATCGTAAAAGGGGGATGTTCAGGTGAAAAAAGCAACATTTAAGTTGAGCAGTTTAAAGTTCGATCAAAAAGGTTTAATTCCGGCCATCATCCAGGATTACAAGAATGATGAAGTATTGATGCTGGCTTATATGAACAAAGAGTCTTTGGGGCGCACTTTAAAGCTGGGCAAAACCTGTTTTTGGTCACGCTCCAGAAAAGAGTATTGGGTAAAAGGCCTGACCAGCGGGCATTTCCAGTTCGTGAAATCGATCGCTTATGATTGCGACCTGGATACGCTTTTGATCCGCGTGCGGCAGGTCGGTAAGGCCTGTCATACCGGCATGCGCAGCTGTTTTTACCGCAAGATCAAATAATGATTTAAGGGTTTCACATGCATACGCCTAATCTAAAAGATTTCTTAAAATTAACGGCAAAAGGTAACGTCATCCCGGTTTACCGGGAAATAAACGCCGACCTGGATACTCCGGTTTCGGCTTTTTTGAAGCTGGAAAAAGGAGACTACTCTTTTCTTCTGGAATCGGTTGAAGGGCAGGAAAAAATCGCCCGCTACTCATTCCTGGGCACAAATCCGGGATTGATCTTTAAAAGTAAGGGTAAGCAGGTTGAGATTATCCGTCCCCGCTTAAACAAGAAAGAGAGTTTTATTGTCGCCGGTTCCCCTTTAGATGAAATTAAGAAAATAATGCGGGGATTCCGCAGCGTGGATGTGCCCGGCCTGCCGCGGTTTTACGGCGGCTTAGTCGGCTATATCGGATATGATACCGTAAGGTTCTTTGAAAATATTCCGGATAAGAATAAGGATGAACTGGGGATCCCGGACACTCTTTTTATTCTCACCGATACCCTTTTGATTTTTGACCGGCTTAACCATACGATCAAGATTTTAAGCAATGTGTTTTTACCGGATTCCCCCGGTTTAGCGGAAAAGAAACGGCTTTATCAGCAGGCGATCGAAAAGATCCATACGATCCACAGTTATTTTAATAAATTTGTGATCGCCGACAAAGAATCCGCCAGGCCCGCAAAATTGAATATTCAAAGCAACATGAAAAAAGCGGCTTTTACAAAAATGGTCAGGCGCGGGCAGGAATATATCAAGCGGGGTGATATTATCCAGGTGGTCTTGTCGCAGCGTTTTAAGGTCAGGACAAGGAAAGATGATTTTGCAGTATACCGGGCGCTGCGCATCCTCAATCCTTCTCCTTACATGTATTACCTGAAGCTTAAGGATTTTTCGATCGTCGGTTCCAGCCCGGAAATGCTGGTGCGTTGTGAAAACGGCCTGGTGCAAACCCGGCCGATCGCCGGGACCCGGCGCCGGGGCAAGGATCCCCGGGAAGACCTGGCGTTGGAAAAAGAGCTCTTGGCTGATGAAAAGGAGCGGGCCGAGCACCTGATGCTGGTCGATCTGGGCAGGAATGACCTGGGCAGGGTAAGTTTACCCGGCAAGGTTAAAGTCGACGATTTTATGCGCGTGGAAAAATATTCGCATGTCATGCACCTGGTCAGCGAAGTCAGCGCCGTGCTTGACAAAAAAAGGTTTGATATCTATGATGTGTTGAAAGCGGCGTTTCCCGCGGGCACGGTTTCCGGCTCTCCCAAGATCCGCGCCATGCAGATCATCGATGAGCTGGAGAATTCCCGGCGCTCATTATACGCCGGGGCAATTGGGTATTTCAGTTTTTCCCACAATCTGGATACCTGTATCGCCATCCGCACGATATTGTTCAAAGGCGATCTTGCTTATGTGCAGGCCGGAGCGGGGATTGTCGCGGACTCTGTCCCGGGAAAAGAATATCAGGAATCAGTGAATAAAGCTAAAGCAATGATGGAAGCAATCAGGAAATAAGGGTTTTAGTCAAATCAGAGCGCAAGCGCTCGATCGGTCCGCTTCCGGCGGGCTTATTAAAGTGGAGGAAAGATAATGGCAGTACATATTCGCTTAAGAAGGATCGGGAAAAATCCTAAAGGCAAACCGCATTTCCGGGTGACGGTTTTTGATGAACGCATGGGCCGGGACAGCCGGGTAATCGAAGAGGTGGGTTTTTATAAGCCGACTACCGGAGAAGCGCTGCTTAAAAAGGAGCGTATCGCCGCCTGGGTAAAAAACGGGGCGCAATTGTCCGTTACCGTAAAAAGTTTATTGAAAAAATCAAATAAAGGTACGCCGGCCGATAAAGCCGCTGCCGCGAAGGGAGTTTAATATGCCGCAATCCGGCGCAGCAAATCCGATAGTCCAGCTTTTTCCGTTAATTCTGATCTTCATCATCTTTTATTTTCTCCTCATTCGGCCGCAAAAGCAAAAGGAGAAAGAGCACCAGAAGATGCTCGAAGGGGTCGCCAAGAACGATGAGATCGTCACCTTGAGCGGTATCCACGGAACTGTCGTTAATGTGAAAGAAAAGACTTTGATCGTGCGCATTGATGAAAACGTGAAAATTGAGATCGAAAAAAACAGCGTGGCCTATATTAAAAAGCCGAATAATTAAACAGGAGTTTTAAATAATGGAAAGAAAACTGATCTATAAGATACTGCTGATCCTGGGGGTGGTGGGGATATGCGCATTTTACACCTTTCCTTTGAATAAGCGTATTAATCTGGGCCTGGATTTACAGGGGGGGATGCATCTATTGCTTAAAGTGGACACCAGCCATCTGGAAGGAGCGGCCAAGCTTGATGCCTGCGACCGGGCAGTGGAGGTGATCCGCAACCGTATCGATGCGTTCGGGGTCAGGGAAACTTCCATTCAAAAGCAGGGGGAAGATGAGATTGTGGTGCAGCTGCCCGGGGTTACCGACCGCGAACGGGCCATTGATCTGATCGGAAAGACGGCGATGCTTGAATTCAAGGTCGTCTCCAATGATCCGGATAAGTTAAGAAGCGCCACCGCCGGTACGGTACCGGAAGGATTTGAATTAAAATACACCCAGGATGATAATGAGCCGATTCTGCTGGAAAAGCAGGCGGTGATCGTAGGGGATGCATTGACCAACGCTGCGGTGCGTTTTGACCAGAGCCAGTTCAATGAGCCGATCGTTTCCCTGCAGTTTAATGCCGCCGGGGCCAAAAAATTTGCCGAAATAACCGCGGCCAATGTCGGAAAGCGGCTGGCGATAGTCCTGGACGGTAAGGTGCAGTCCGCTCCCCGGATCAGGGAAGCGATCCCTTCGGGTGAGGCGGTGATCACCGGCAGGTTTGACGCCCAATCCGCGCAGGATCTGGCGCTGGTGTTAAGAGTCGGAGCGTTACCGGCTCCGATGCATATTGAAGAAGAGAGAACGGTCGGTCCTTTGCTGGGACAGGATTCAATCAGTAAAGGCGTCAAGGCAAGCATTATCGGTTTAGCTTTTGTGCTTGTGTTTATGGCCGGATACTATCTTCTTTCCGGGCTTATCGCCGATGTGGCGCTGTTGTTCAACTTTCTTATGATTACCGGTGCCTTGGGATTGCTGCCCTCGATATTCCCGGGAATATCCGCGACGCTTACTTTGCCCGGCATAGCCGGTGTTGCTCTTTCGCTGGGGATGGCCGTAGACGCCAATGTTCTGATTAATGAACGTATTCGCGAAGAATTGCATGCCGGTAAACAGCTGCGTGCTGCCATTAAGCTTGGTTATGACCGGGCGTTTACCGCCATTTTTGATTCGCACTTGACCAATCTGATCGCGGCATTTTTGCTGTTCCAGTTCGGCACCGGCCCGATCAGGGGTTTTGCCGT
>CAINQO010000026.1 GCA_903852325.1 Candidatus Omnitrophota bacterium | reverse complement strand
TTCGCCAAAACCCTTGAACTAAAGGACCATTATACGGGTGAGCATGTGGAAAATACGGTGCAGTTTGCTACCGGAGTGGCCAAGGAATTAAACTTGCCCAAGGAAGAGGTGGAAATGATCAAGCAGGCGGCGATGCTGCATGATCTGGGTAAAATCGGCATCAGCGAAAACATCCTGCTTAAAAAAGGCAAGCTGAATAAGAAGGAGTTCGAGGAGATCAAAAAACATCCCCAGATCGGGGCGGATATCCTGCGCCCGATCCAGTTCCTGCATGACCTCATCCCGTTTATCTTCTACCACCATGAGCATTGGAACGGCAAAGGGTATCCTAGCGGGATCAGGGGAGAAGATATCCCCCTTGGCGCCAGGGTGATCGCGATCGCCGATGTGTACCAGGCCTTGATCAGCGACCGACCCTACCATAAGGCATTCAGTAAAAACGCGGCTATAGATATAATTAAAAAAGCTTCCGGATCACAATTCGATCCCCGGGTGGTAAGCGCCTTCCTCAGAGTTGTGGGCAGCAAATAACTCGTTTTTTAGCTTAATTTATCTTGCCAAAAATCCCTAAAAATAGTAATATATAGTATTAATTTGTCTGATGAATTTGAGCTAAATCCAGCAATTGCAAGCTTATTGATGCGATTTATTTAAGATAAACTTATTTTGCGGGGCCCATAGCTCAGTCGGTTAGAGCAGGTGACTCATAATCACTTGGTCCGGGGTTCGAGTCCCTGTGGGCCCATTTAACTTTTATAAAGTTTTAAGAGTTACGCCCGGACCAAAATGGGGCGCGGGGAAAGAATTTCCCCGCGGGTTTGGGGTAATAGTGACGGTAAATTAAGTGGGGAGCGCCGTAGGGGCGAAGCCCCTCGGTAATTGGTCCGGGGTTCGAGTCCCTGTGGGCCCATGAATTTTTACGGAGTAAAAATTCACTTCGGCCGCTTCCTTAGAGAACATCTAGTTTAAGGCCGAAGGAGTTCTTAAAGCTTTGAGTAACCCGGACCAAAATGCACCCGGCGCTTAGCGGTATTGCGCCGGTGTGGCCCAGTGGCCGAGGGTGCGGGGAAGAATAAATTATAGTTTTGGGCGCATAGCTCAGTTGGTTAGAGCGTCCGCCACTAAAACGTTGGCGGACGGGCGCCAAGGAAGTAGTGGCGCCCGCTACAGTAAATTTAAAAAACAGTCTTTTGAATACTTTTGGGCGCATAGCTCAGTTGGTTAGAGCGCTACATTCACATTGTAGATGTCGTAGGTTCGAGTCCTATTGCGCCCACCATTTGAAATAGTTAAAGCTCGTTACCGTCGGGCCTAACGAAGTAAAACCTTAGAAAGGCAGAATGGATTTAAAAACGCAGCTCTTAGGATTAGTCAAGCTTCAGGAGTTAGACAGCGAAATTTACGCTTTAGGGAATGAAAAGGCAGCCAAGCCTTTAGAAATTAAAGCGCTTGAGGATGCCTTTGAACTTAAAAAACAGGGTTTGGCGGCTTTGGAAAAAAAATCCCTGGATATACAAAAGCAGCGTAAAGAGAGGGAACTGGAACTGGCTACTAACGCCGAGGCAGTAAAAAAGCTTTCCGGCCAGCTGTTTTCTTTAAAGACTAACAAAGAATTTCAGACTATGCAGCAGCAGATCGCTGACACTAAGGCTGATGGTTCGCTGATCGAAGAAAAAATCCTGCTTTCTTTTGAGGAATCAGATAAAGTTAAAGCGGAAATCGACGCGGAAAACCTTAAGATCAAAGAAGAGGAAAAAGTTTTTTTGCAGCAGAAAAAAACCGTCCAGGACCGGGTGCAGGAGATCCAGGGCAGGATCAACCAGCTGGATGCGCTCAGGAAACAGGCGCTGGACGGAGGAGTGGAGCCTAAAATTTTGGCGGAATACGAAAGGATCCTGCACAGCCGCGCCGGATTGGCACTGGCCGCGGTTAAAGATAATTCCTGCGGCGGCTGCCATATGTTCGTGCCTCCCCAGGTAATTAACCTGATCCAGATGTACGAACATATCATTACTTGCGAGAATTGTAACCGCATCCTGTACATTAAAGAATGAGTTCCCTGGAAATTTACATTGACGGAGCATCGAAGGGCAATCCCGGGCACAGCGGCGTGGGGGTGGTTATTTACCGTAACGGCCTGCAGATCAAGAATATTTCCAATTATATCGGCACGGCCACCAACAATGTCGCCGAGTATACGGCGCTGATTTACGCGCTGGAAGAAGCTTTATTGTTAAAAGCCAGGTGCTTAAAGATCAATACCGACAGCCAGCTTCTGGCTAGGCAATTAAATAAAATTTATAAAGTTAAGCACCCCGGGATCATTAACCTTTACAACCGCGCAGTCCATTTGTTGACCGGTTTTGAGCAAGTGGTGATTAAGCATATTCCCAGGGAAGAGAATTGCCTGGCGGATAAATTAGCGACCGACGCGGTTAAGGCTCCCCGGGGTAAAGTCGTGACAAAAAAAGCCGACGCGGATCTGTTCTTTAAAAATTAATAAACAGGCAGAATGTGGCTGCCCGTCCGCGAATAACGGCGGGAGGAAAGTCCGGGCTCCGGAGGATAACGTAGCGGGTAATTCCCGTCCTTAACGGTTTGAAAAAACGGTTAAGAGGATAATCCCTGCATTTAGAGGGAACTTGCGCTTAGGCGCAAGAGAGCCACAGAGACGAGACCCCGCCCTTTCTTTGAATAAAACACTTCAAAGAAAGGGCGGGGGAGTGAAACGCGGTAATCTCTACGTGGAGCAAGGTAGAATAGGAGATGAGTGCTGATCCGGCGCGTTTCCGTGAAAGCGGAAAATAAATCTCGGGTAAGCCGCTAAAGTTCCCGCGGTGACGCGGAAATTGAGAGGAATGGCCACTAATCGATGCGCAGATTCGCATCAAGACAAAACCCGGCTTATTCTGCCTGTTTTAAATTTTAGTAACATATACCAGCGTATTTTATTAACAATCAAAGCAGTTCCACAAAACACCGGCAAGCGCAGTTGCGCTCAGGTGGGTTAGTGGCCAAGGAGGATTCTCATGTCCGGTCATAGTAAATGGAAAACAAATAAGGGTAAAAAAGGATTAGCTGACGCCAAGCGCGGCGCCCTTTTTACCAAGTTGATCAAAGAGTTGGTTAAAAATTCTAAAGCAATTATATTTTATATAATGTTATTTCTATTAATCTTTGCCATTGG
>CAINQO010000025.1 GCA_903852325.1 Candidatus Omnitrophota bacterium | reverse complement strand
CGGGCAAAAAGAAATAAAATATTTGTTCTCTAAGATCACCCTCTCCTTGCTTTGCAGCTCCTGGCGGATGATATCGCAGAAGATGCAGCGCTCCCGGTAATTGTAATAATTCTGCGCTCCGTGGATCTCTTCCAGCGCATTTTTGGGGACCATCGGCAGAGCGACTAACTGGGTATGCGGATGCTCCAAAGATGCCCCGGCGGCGGCCCCGTAATTGCGGAACACCATGATGTATTTAAACCGGCTGTCCTTCCTTAGGTCTGCTGAACGTACGCAGCACATTTTCAGGTAGTTTTCGATCTCTTCATCCAAAAGCTCGGGAATATCTTTATTGTGATAAGGGCTCTCGATCAGGACCTCATGCGCCCCGATGCCGTTAGACATGTCATACATCCCCATCCCCCGGCGGTCAAGCTCCCCTTCGATCTGTAAGGCCGGGAACTTGTTCGCCACTACGCGCACCTGCCACCCGGGAGCGTTGGCTCCGGTACCGGGATCGCGGAAACAGCTGATCTCCGGAGGGGTCATATGTTCATTGCCATAGCAAAAAGGGCATAACCCGCCGGCCGGGATATGCTGCTCATATTCGAAATTTTCCGGTTTTTTGGGGTGCTCCGTATCGACGATCACCCAGCGCCCGACTACCGGATCCCTTCTCAGTTCGCCCATTAAATTTTAACCTCTCTTAAAAATTTAGCCGTCTCTTCCGGAGGTACCGGGCAGATATAAAAACCCGTACCCCACTCAAAACCGGCCACCTTGGTCAGCCGGGGCATGATCTCGATATGCCAATGGTAATCCTGGTCGATAGTTTTCCAGTACCCTATCTTTTGCCGGCGAAAAGGCGACGTATGGATGACATAATTATAATCCGGGTCGTTTAGCCCGATTTTCAGCTTTAACAGGACCGCCTTGAGCACCCGGGCCAGGTTCTTGCGGGAATCAGCGTCCATACAGGTATAGTCGCTGCAATGTTTTTTCGGCAGGATCCAGGTTTCAAAAGGAAAACGTGCCGCAAACGGGCTGATTGCTACAAAGCCGTCAAAATCCAGAATTACCCTCTCCTCCTGCTCGATCTCCTGTTTGATCAAATCGCAAAACACGCAACGCTCATGATACTCGTAATAAAGCCGCGCTCCCGCCAACTCCTCTTTTACCCGTTTAGGGTTCACCGGGGTGGCGATAAGCTGGGAACGGGAATGGCGGATCCCGGTTGAGCCGGAACCCTTACCGTAGTTCTTAAAAACCAAAACATACTTTAAACGCATATCCTTTTCCAGATCCATGATCCGGTCGGAATAGCAATTAAGCACGCGAGTGATCTGTTCCTCGCTTAGGTCAGCCATATTGGCGATGTGTTGATTAGTCTCGACAACTATTTCGTGCGCCCCGATGTTGTTCATCACGTCATAAACACCGTTTCCGCGCCGGTCAAGATCACCTTCGACCCTTAAAAAAGGGGCAATGCTGGGGATAACCCGCAGGTCCCATCCCGGTTCATTGCGCGTGGAATTACGCGGCCGGATGGCGTAAATTTCAGGCGGAGTCTTGCCTTCCCTGCCTTCGCAAAAAGGGCAAGCGGCAGGGCTTTCCGGTTCCCTGACCTGGCCGAAAAATTGGTCAGGTCTGCGGGCCCGTTCGGTGGAAATGATTACCCACCGACCTATAATCGGATCTTTCCTTAATTCTGGCATAGAAAATAATTATAACAGAAACCCTGGAAGTTGCAATAATTTTATAAATACCGGGCCGGTTTTATTTCCCCCCTAAAATATCCCCTTCGGCCAGCTTATGCCCGATAATGAAATTTTCTGCCGGCATGCGCTTGCCTGCTTCTAATTGCAGTTCTTTAATTTCCAGAAAACCCCGGCCGCAAGCCACGACAATCCCGCGCTTATCCGCCCGGATTATTTCCCCGGAGATCGGCCGGTGACTGGGGAAGATCGGCAACACCTGCGCCTGGAATATTTTAAGCAGCTTTTTGCGGTAACGGGTAAAAGCGCCCGGCCAGGGAGTAACCCCCCTGATCTGATTGTGGATATCGGCCGCCGCAGCCTCCCAATCGATCAACCCCGTCTCCTTGGTCAGTTTCGGGGCGTAAACCGCCTGCCCCTCATCCTGCTCGATCAAACGGTAATCGCGGCTGTCGATCGCTTCAATGGCCCGGGACAAAAGTTCCGGCGCACAAAGGCTGAGCTTATCCTGCAGGCTCAGCGCTGTATCTTTATCCTCGATTTCAATTTCCTGCTGCATAATTACCGGCCCGCAATCCATCTTGCGGGTTACGTACATCGCGGTAATCCCCGTTTTTTTGTCTCCGTTAATTATCGCCCAGTTGACCGGGGCGGCCCCGCGGTAACGCGGAAGAAGCGAAGCGTGGATATTTACCGCCATGATCCCGGGAAGATCCAGGAGCTCCTGCGTCAATATCTGCCCGTAAGCGATAATTACAAAAAGATCCGCTTCCAGCTTCTTTAAACAGCTCACACTTTCTTTACTATTGACATTTTCCGGCTGGAAAATTTTCAAACCGGCTTCCATAGCCGTACTTTTTACTTCCGTGCCCGCCAGCTGCATATGCCGGCCCTTCTTTTTATCCGGCTGGGTAACTACGCCGGCCAGGGTGTGCCGGCTTTTAATTAAAGCTTTTAACGCCGGGACGGCAAAATGTCCGCTTCCGAAAAAGACTATCTTCATATTATTTTAAACTCTAAACACGAAATCCTAAACTCTAAACAAACTCAAAACTCAAAATCCGAAACATAAGTTTAAAATTTGAGTTTTGGGTTTTGGATTTGTTTAGGATTTAGAGTTTGGTGTTTCGAGTTTATCCTTTCTAAACCGGGTCTACATCAATAGTAACTATTATACCTGAGAGGTGCCCTTCTTTTAAGTGTAATTTTAAGAAATGCCCGGCTTTTTCCACGTTGGAGCAGCGCAGCAATATCTGGTAATAATAATTCCCCCGCAATTTCGCCGGCAGCCCCGGGTTAAGCGAGAGCAATTTTAAGCTTCCGGTTTTGATTTTATTGAGCTTGACGAATAAATCCTGGGAAGCCCGTTTGACCTTATCCTGATCCGGCCCCCGCAATTTTACCATGATCATGTGTTTAAAAGGAAAAAATTGGAGCTGTTTGCGGTTACGCAATTCCTCCTTGAAAAAAAGCTCCGGTTTATTGCCGGCCAGCGCCGAAAAACAGTGGTGGGTGGGGTTGGCGCTCTGGATGATCACTTTTTTCTCCGTCAAATTAATTATTCCGCTGAGCAGGGAAAAAACCTTCTCTGCCGCACGGAAATCCACCCGGTTAAGCGCGGCGTCGATATCCAGCACCCCGATAAGGTCAAAACGCAGTTCCGGACGATTAGCCACCGCATTAGTGGCGACGGTAATATCCGTCCCCATCCGGGCAAGCGGAAAGATCCTGGCCAGTTCGCTTTCCACTTTCTCAGCGCCCAAACCGAAATATTTGATATAACCGGCCCGGCACTCCGGGCAAATCTTGGGCACCGGCATCTTAAAATTACAATGATGGCATTTAAGTTTATTATCATCGAAGTGAAAGACCAGGTTAATATTGCAGCGGGGGCATTTCAGCGCCTTCCCGCAGTTATGGCAGGCAGCGGTAGTGGCAAAACCTTTCCGGTTAATCACCAGGAGCACCTTCCCTTTTTCATCCAGGCAGGTTTGGATGGCGTCCAGCAAAAATTTAGAGAACAGGGGTTTATTTTTTCTGTCCGCGTAAGGAGTGCGCCGCGAATCAATAACCTTTACCTGCGGGTAGGCGGCCGGGGAAGGAATAGTTTCCAGCCGCAGTTGGCCTTTTTGTAAAAAATAAAAACTCTCCGCGGACAGGCAATGGCTCCCCAGAAGCAGCTTTGCCCCTTGGATTTGCGCGCGCATTCCGGCGACTTCGCGGGCATGATAATGCGGCACCTGCTCCTGCTTATAAACCTGGTCCTGCGGTTCATCAATAATGATCAATCCCAGGTTATTCACCGGAGCGAATATGCTCGAACGGGTTCCGGCCACCAGGCAATAATCCTGCTCCCGGATCTTTTCCCAAATGGCCGACTCTTCAGGTTGTTTACGGAAAGAACTGAACGCCTCCCGGCCGGTGCCGGAGGCGATTGCTTCTTTGATCCTTTCCACGGAGGCGGTATTATTACCCAGGATAACCGCCGATTGCTTATCCGCCAGCGCCTGTTTGATCTCTCTGAGGTACACGGGTATGCGGTCAAAACCCTGGATAAAAAGCGGAAGTTTTTCTTTTGAAGCGCTGCTTTCCCCGGCCAGAAGATCTCCTTCTTCTTTAGGGGGAATGTTCCTGCCGGGCGCAGCGGTTTTACCTTTGCGTAAATCCTGCGGTAACGCCGCCTCTATCGCTTCCCCCCAGGAACAGCAGTAATATTGCGCTAATTTTTTAGTTAATAAAAACAACGGTTGGTCCAATACCGGGGCGGAATCGATGAGGGAAATGAGTTCTTTTAACTTTTTAATCTCGGTTTTATCGCTTAAACCGACAATGTAGGCGACCTCTTTTTTGTTGCGGAAATTTACCCAGGCCCTTGCCCCGATCACCGCTTTGTCTTCCATTCCGGCGGGAAGCCGGTAGTCAAAAGGCCCTTCTACCGGCAGCCCCAAGACAACTTTAGCGTATAACACTGGCCAGCTCCTTACAAGCAAGTGGCTTTTGGATCTCCCGGATCTTTAGCCTTAATGCTTCGATCTTTTGCGGATTATTTTTTAAGTCCAGGACGATCTCTTTTATCTCCCGCAGGCTTTTCGGGCTTATCCCGATGCCGTATTGCGCCAAAGCCTCAACGTTGGCGGTTTCCTGCCCGGGAATAGCGCTGATGAATATCGGAGGCAGCTCCATGATCAGTACCTCGGTAATGGTCGAGCCTCCGGGCTTGGTTACAATTACCTGGGAAGCAGCCATCAGCTCTTCGGTATTGGAAATAAAACCAAAAACCTTGACATTTTCCAGGTTGCGCTTATTCAGCCGGGAGAAAAGTTTCTTATTCCCGGCGCAAACTACCAATACCTGGCAATCTTTAGCCAGGCTCTCGGCAATTTCCTCCAGCGGGCCGGTGCCGAAGGATCCGGTCATTAACAACACGGTGAATTTTTTATGGTCGATCCCGAGCTTATGGCAGATGACCCGGCGGTCAAAATGCCGCAGGAATTTCGGATCAAAAGGCAGCCCCAGAACCTTGATCTTCTCCGCCTCCACTCCTTCTTTAATTAACCTGTCTTTCGTAAAATCAGAAGCCGCTACATAAATGTCTGTTCCGGGAGAGATCCAGAAAGGGTGCACTCCGTAATCGGTGATCACCGTGATCAACCGGGAATCAAGCTTATGCGCCCGCTTTAAATCCGCGGCTAATTCGGAGGGAAGAAAATGCGTGGAAATAATCACCTCGGGTTTGGCGGAAAGAAAATAGCGGATCAATCTCTGGGAATTAATGCAATTGATCGTGCGGGAGACCCGGCGGCTGACCGGCCGCAAAAATTTATATTCCGTGGCCCGGTATGCCCAATACCACAACCTTACGGCGTAGCGGACCAGAAAAGAATACCCTTTGGTGTAATCGAATTTAAATACGGCGTTGGTTTTATCTAAAGCATCCAGAAGTTCCAACTCCAAATCAGGAGAATTCTCTTTTAAATAGTTATATATCGCTTCGGCTGCCCGCCGGTGGCCGGCGCCGGCGGAAGCGTGGACAATTAATACCTTCATCCCGCACCTTTTATAAGTTATCAGTTGTTAGTTTTTAGTTGTTAGTTAAACCAGCGGTTTTACTGACAACTAAAAACTGGAAACTAACAACTGGATTACTTAACCAGGAATCTTGCCGCCGCTAATAAATCCTTAAACACCAGATCCGGCTCAGCTTCCCAATGCTTTTTATTGGACAGCTTTTCTTTCCCGGACAAAACCAGAATAGATTTACAGCCGGCTGCCCTGGCGGTAAGGATATCGCGGATCGAATCGCCGATAAAATAAACTCCCTTTAAATTGAATTTAAATTCCCGGGCCGCTTTTTTCAGCAATCCCGGCTTGGGCTTACGGCAGGCGCAGCCGGCTTCCCGGCGGTGCGTGCAGTAATAAACCTTGCGGATCAAGCCGCCGCTTGTTTTTATCTCCGTAAGCATTTTAGCGGTGATCAAATCCAGGGTTTTTTGGGAATAAACCCCCCTGCCCACTCCCGCCTGGTTAGAGGCGACAAAAACCATAAAACCGCAGCGGTGCAGCAAGGCGATCGCTTTCTTTGCGCCCGGGAGAAAACTGAATCTACGCAAAGAGGTAACATAAAGCCTGTCCCCGGGATATTTATTAATCACTCCATCTCTATCTATAAACACGATCTTCATGGTCTTACGATCTTAAATAGCTCTATCTTTTCCCTCTTTATTTTCTTTATGAATCATCGCTATTTCGCAATATTTTAAATAGCTGAAAATTTGATATAATCCGGCATTAAAGGCGACCACAAACCCGATAAAACCATCCTTATACCCGCGCCTGCCGAAATAGGCACGCATAAACCTATCATAAGCGCGCCAAATAAATCGCCCCAAAGTCATCGGCTTACCTTGATCAAACCACTTATTTGCTTCCCAAGTTGTCTGCTTATTCAGTTTAGCCCAAAAATCTTCTAAATTTTTATAAGAATAATGCAGCATGTCCGCGCGCAGATGGCCGCAGGTCCCGTCAAGAAACGCCCGCGGGTGCACTTGGACCTCTTCATAACGAAACTTATCTTTTCTAAAAAGCCGCAACTGGGGGCTAGGATACCACCCTCCAAACCTGACCCAATAGTCTCCGATGTAATTCTTCCGGGGAATAGTAAACCCCGTATCCCGGGGATTAGCAGCCAAAACCTTGCTTATCTCTTCCCTTAATTCCGCAGTCACCCTTTCATCCGAGTCTAAACTTAAAATCCAATCATTTGCGCTTTGAGCATACCCCCAATTCCTATGACTGCCTTCAACATCCATCTTGCGGATAAAAATTCGCTCCGTATATTTTTTTAGGATATCCACCGTCTTATCGCTGCTCAAATCATCAATAACAATTATTTCATCCGCCCAGCCATGAACACTTTCTAAACATGGCTCAATAGTAAGCTCATTATTTTTTGTCAAAATCACTACCGTTAATTTAAACTTATCCATTTACACTCTCCTTAACCGGTGAACTTGCAAGTAAAATTAATACCCGTAACCGTATTCTTATTCCTGGTTAGCTGTAATCCCCGAAAATTTTTATCGTTATTTAAGCTTCTATTAATTTAACTCGACTAAAGAATTTTATTTTTATTATTGCAGCAAAAACAAATAAAACCCCCCAAGTAACCAGGGAATAATTCTCCAGCACTATCTTCATCTTTTCTCCCACCAATGACTCGCTTCCTAATGAAAAAAGAATGAAAGAAAAAAATAGGAAAATTAAAACCAGCTTATCTTTAAAATTACAAATAAATAAATAATACACAATGAGCATATATGGAAAAATAAGCACGGAATAATTATGCAGCCAGGCATTAGGATTAAATAATACCGTACTTAAAAAAATCATTCCGTAATCAGCGCAATCACACAATTGATTAATTTTATAATTTTTTGTTTTCTTTCTAAAAGTAAAAAGGAAAACCGCGACTGCAAATAAGCACACGGTGAATAAAACAGTGAAGGATCCGGCCCCGAAACAGGACAATAGTCTTTGGGAAATAACCCACAAAGAGTGATTCTTGGGATCCAAAAATGAGCCCCGGCCAAGCGAGGTTGAAGTAATATAAGGAATCCATTCTTTTAAATAAGTAAAATTTGTTTTAAATCCCAGAAAAACCGCGGGGATTAAACAATAAATTAAAAAAGAAAGCCCCATCAAATATACAATTTTGAATTTTCTCCTCAAGAAGAAATAAACCCCGAAGATAAAAGGCATATATTTAATCATTCCTGCGAAACTTATCAAAAAAGACCCCTTTAGTTGCTTGCTT
>CAINQO010000024.1 GCA_903852325.1 Candidatus Omnitrophota bacterium | reverse complement strand
GCTGGTGTTGATGCCGTAAAGGTAGGTGTTGGCCCAGGTTCCATTTGTACCACCCGTATAATGGTCCTTTAGTTCAAGGGTTTTGGCGAAGGCAAAGATTGATTCGGTCAAACCTTGTTTGGATTGCTTATTCAATTTCAGGATCGTGTGCTTCAGGTTCTTGATCCCCTCAGCTTTTTGGGGTTTTCCCTTGCCAGCCGGAGTTTTGATATCTAAGGAGGAAAAAGCGCGGTTACCTCCGCTTTCCTTAGCTTTATTCAAAAGATTATCCGCAATATTGACCAGATCCATCCCGTTTTTGGCGCGGTCCTCCGGAAAAGAAACCACTGAAAGGCTCATTTTTAACTTTACGCTGTGTTTTTTATTCCCGAAATTGATAAAATTCAGGGAATCCAGCAGCCGCTGAGCCAGGCTAAACGCCAGATTGCGGTTTAAACGGGGAGAAATGATAATAAATTCCTCACCGCTGTAACGGATCAGGATATCATAACGCCTGACCATGCGCTTAAGTTGCTTAGCCAATTGCTTGAGGACCAGATCCCCGAAAGCGATCCCGTAAACATCGTTGATCGATTTAAAATAATCTACGTCCAGCATAATGATCGCCAGGTTTTGCGCATAGCGCCTGGCTTGATGGTACTCCACTTCGATGGCTTCCTGCAAATAGCGGTAATTATATAAACCGGTGTGCGCGTCGATCAGGGAAATGCTTTTTAATTTCTCATTGGTTTTGATCAATTCCCGGTTGAGCTTGCTTTTCTCCAATTCGGCGGCTTTATAACGGTTGGTTTCCTGCAGAAGGTCCCGCGTACGCTCGCCCACTAACTCCTCCAAGTCATCCCGGTAGCGCTTTAATTCCTCGTCGATCTTTTTCTTCTGGGTGATATCCACATTTACTTCGGCGACCAGCCAATTTCCCTCTTTATCCTGATAGGGTATCGTGGTGACCTGAATCGGCCGATTGCCTTCTTTGGTCAGAATTTCTTCGCTGACCACCACTTTTTTAGTGCGAAAAGCCTCCTCGATCGCGCAGTTAGGGCAGGCGCTTTTACGGTCCATGAAATATTCGTAACATTTCTTTCCCCGCCAATCCCCGTAAACCCGCGCCCATTCCGGGTCGACATAACGCACGTTAAAATCCTTATCAATGATATCCAATCCGGTTTTGGTCGCCCCTAAAGTAAACTCCAACTGCTGATGCAGGGTATTGGCCTTTTCCTCCGCTTCTCTGCGGGTAGCAATTTCCAGCTCCAGGGACTTAGTGCGCTGTTCGACTAAAACCTCCAATTGATCCCGGTAAACCTTTAGTTCATTTTCATATTTTTTATTCTGGGTGACGTCGCGGAAATTCCAGACCCGGCCGACTACCTCATCTTTAATCACTTGCGGTATGGAGTACCGCTCAAATACCCGGCCGTCTTTAAACAGCAGGGTATCGGAGGATTCTTCTTTCGGATGATTATATAAACGCTGCACCTCGCGGACAAAAGATTCCGGATCCACCAACTGATCCAGGACATACTCCAGCAGATCATTGTCATCCTTGCTTGCCGCTAATTTATCCGGGATATGCCAGAGTTCGAAGAATCTACGGTTATTGCTGACGATCTTTCCGTGCAAGTCCACCACCAGTATGCCCTCGATCGCTGAATCCAGGGTAGCTTTAAGCAAAGACAAAGACTGTTGCATTTCTTCTTCGATGTTTTTATTTTTAGTCACGTCTTCGAAAATACCCAAAATGCATTTTTTGCCGTCCAAAAGCAGGTTTGATGCAGTGATATTGGCGTAAAACAAACTGTTATCTTTTCTCTTAACCAGGGCGCCGAGGGTATTGATAATTTCATTCTTTTTCATTCGCTCAAATTGCTCAAAATGAAAAGGGACGTCTTTTTTCGGATGAATATCGCTGACGCTAAGGCGCAGAAACTCCTCTTTAGTATAGCCCAGCATCTGCTGGATTGTTTTATTGCTTAAAATAAATTCTCTGGTAGCCGCATCCGCGATAACCATCCCCACATTAGAATTTTCGAAAATATTCCTGAACTTTTCTTCGCTTGCCTTTAGGGCATCTTGCGCGAATTTTTGCTCGGTAATGTTGCGCACGTATTCGATCACGCCCGTCAATTCTTTGCCGCTGTCATCGAACATCGGAAAGCTGTAAAGGTCAAAATACCCGACAATCTTTCCATCCTTATCTTCCCTGGGATTGATATAATGCGCCGCTTTGCGGGTTTTCAGGGTTTCTTCCACCGGGCATACGTCGCATGGCTTATTTCTCTTATGGTAGGCCTGGTAACATTTTTTACCCACCAGCGGCAGATTAAACTCATACCATTTTTCCATAACGGGATTAACCCGCAGGATATTCATTTTTGTATCCAGTACGCACAGCCCATCCTGGATACTGTTAAAAACATTGGTCAGGAAACTTCCCCGGGTAGACAATTCTTTATGCGCATCCTGCACCAGGCGCATTTCTTTACGTAACGCTTCATTGAAACTAGCCAGCTCGGAAGTCCGCACCTTGACCCTTAATTCCAGTTCCGCCCGGGCCTCTTTAAGCCTTTCCGTCTCGGTTTTATGTAAAGTGACATTTCTGGCGATCCCGGTGGTGCCGATCACCTTGCCGTGCTCATCAAAAAACGGGGTTTTTATCGTTTCGATCCACTGCTCCGCGCCGCTGGGAAGCACCAGCCTTTCCTGCACGCACTTGCGTTTTTTACTCTGGATTACCTCCTGATCATCAGCGCGATAATTTAAAGCCATCTCCTTGGGCCAGATATCCAAATCCGTCTTGCCGATAATTTCTTCCGCTTTGTAACCGCAGGCCTTGGCAAAAGGCTCATTCACCGCGATAAATTTCCCCTGGAGATCCTTAAGCCAGGCGATATCCGGGATATTATCCAGGATCGCCTTCTGCTGGAACTCTATCTTGCGCAGCTTGGCGAGGGTGATCTCAAAATTATCTTTTACGGAATCTTCCATTATTTAGTTGCCAGTTGTTAGTTTTTAGTTATTAGCTATACACGCAATAAACACTTTAAAACTAATATTCTCTCTGGTGCGCCAAAGTCATATCCATAAAAGTGCGCAGGCGACGTGAACGTGACGGATGCCGCAGTTTCTTTAAGGCCTTGGCTTCGATCTGCCTGACCCTTTCCCGGGTTACTTTAAAAACATTACCCACTTCTTCCAATGTGCGCGCGGAACCGTCGAGGATACCGAAACGCAACACCAGGATCTTCTTTTCCCTTTCCGTCAGGGTGCTTAACGCCGAATTCATTTCGTCTTTAAGCATCGAACGCACCGTTTCATTGGCCGGAGAAACCGCCTTTTTATCCTGGATAAAATCCCCGAAATGCGTATCCCCCTCATCACCTATAGGCATCTGCAGGGATATCGGTTCCTGGGCGATCTTTAAAATGGATTTGATCTTACCTTGGGGAAAACGCATTTTTGCCGCGATCTCCTCCGGTGTCGGTTCCCGCCCGTTTTTCTGCACGAACACCCGGGAAAAACGGATGATCTTGTTGATCGTTTCCGTCATGTGCACCGGGATCCTGATCGTCCGGGCCTGATCGGCGATAGACCGGGTGATCGCCTGGCGGATCCACCAGGTAGCGTAAGTTGAAAATTTATAACCCCGCTTGTATTCAAATTTTTCTACGGCGCGCATCAATCCGATATTCCCTTCCTGGATAAGGTCCAGGAAAGAAAGGCCGCGGTTAGTATATTTTTTGGCGATGCTGACCACCAGGCGCAGGTTGGCTTCCACCAGCTTCTTTTTCGTCCGGCTGAATTTCAGATGCGCGGTCTTGACCAGCTTCATCTGCTCCTTGATCTTGGCGTACGGCTGCCCCAATTCTTTGGCGATCTGGCGGGCGCGCAGGTTATCCCTTTTACTCAAACGCCTGAGATGTTCCAGTTCGCGCAGCAGATGGTTCAATTTGCGCACCGCTTCCTCGATCACCGAGGTGATAAAATTAAGCTGCAGGATAAGGTTTATCGCGTTAGCGTCGCTGCGCGCGTGTTTGACTTTAGCCAAAATCCGCTTGAACCTGCCCAGGGCGCTGGCTTTCTTTATCCGGACATCCTCTTTGACCACCTCTTCCATGTTGATCTTATTTTCCAGGATGTTATTGGCCACGATCAGGACTTCTTTACGCACGAATTTATTCACCAGGGCGGCGCGTTTGAATTTATCCTCGGCGTCTTCGATCTTCTTGGCCAGCTCGATTTCATTTTCCCGGCTCAAAAGGGAAATCGACCCCATCTGTTTTAAGTACATTTTTACCGGGTCATCCAGGGGCATAAAACGCTCTTCGCTCTTGAGCTGTTCGCTCAACAGCTCTTCGCGGGCCACTCCGGCCAGCCCCTGCTTATCCTGGGAAGCTGTTTTTGCCGCCGCTGAACCCGCGTCGGAATCCCCTTCCACTACCTGGATATCTTCATTGCCCAGTAATTCAAAAAGATGGTCGATGGCGACGGTACTGGAGAGGTCTTCAGGCAAAAGATCGTTGACCTCATCGTAAGTTAGAAAACCTTTTTGCTTGCCCAAAGCAATCAATCTTTCCATGTCCTTGTTGGGCTGCTGGTTCTTTTTCATTCTAGTCGCCTTTCTTTATTAGATTATGGAATTCCTGGATCAAACTGTTCAATTTTGTTTCATCGCCCAGGGACTGGGCGCTTTTTATCTGGATATGCAGGTGTTCCCGGCGGCTCCTTAGTCTTTGGACCTTGATCCGCGCGATGCAGTCGTGGACAGCTTTTTCCCTGCCCTCTTCGGAAAGCTCCGGCATGAACATGGTTTCGCAAACCAGGGCGGTGGCATCCTCTTCGCTGAAATAATTCATCAACACGCTGGGTGAAATACTCTTGCCTTCCAGGGTCAGGCGGCGCATCACTTCGACGATCTTGACGGTGCGCGCGTCGGCAAAATCCGATGGAGACAATTGCTGCATGATCTTTTCCACCAGATCCCTTTCCTCGAGCATAAATTTAATCAATAATTTTTCCGCCGGATTTATCGGCGCGGGCTTGGCCGCCTGAGGCGCCGGCTGCTTAGCCTCCTGAGACACGGCAGGTTTTAGTTTATGCAGTTCTTCCGCGATATCCTGCTCCGGTATCTGCATCTGGTCAGAAAGCTTCCTGGTATATTCGCCCCGCAAAATAGCATCTTCAAATTTATTTATCGTGGCAAGCATCTCGGAAGCAATTTTAGCTTTGCCGTGCGGATCTTTCATCTGGTGGCGTCCCCGCAAAACTTTCAACTTATAATCAAAAAAACTTTCCGCATTCTCGACCTTCTCCTTTAATGTCGCCACCCCGGCTTTACGCACCAAAGCGTCCGGGTCCGTTCCCGCCGGCAGGGGGACCACTTTTACATTCAGCCCTTCTTCAATCAGCATATCCAAACTTCTTAAAGTAGCGGTCTCTCCGGCGGTGTCACCGTCGTAAATCATCACGATGTTACGCGTGTAACGCTTAAGCAGCTTGATCTGATCCTGGGTCAGGGCAGTGCCCTGAGAGGCAACGATGTTTTTTAAGCCCTCCTGAAAAGGGATCATAAAATCCAGCTGCCCTTCCACGATCACCGCGCAATCCGCGTCCCGGATAAAATCTTTAGAAAGATTAAAACCGAACAAATTCCTGCCCTTAGTGTAAACCGGGGTTTCCGGGGAATTGATATATTTAGGCAGGCTGTTATCCATTACCCTGGCCCCGAAGCCGATGAAACGGCCGCGCATATCCGCAATGGGAAAAATTACCCGTTCCCGGAACCGGTCGTAATAACCGCCGGATTTTTTGGGCAGGATCAATCCCGCCTGCTCCATGTGCGCCAGGCTGGCGTTTTTGCTTCTTAAGAAATTAATTAAACCGTCCCAGGCCGGCGAGGCCAGGCCCAGGCGGAAATTTTTGATCGTCTCCGGATTTATCCCCCTGCCGGCAAGGTAATGCAGCGCTGTTTTTCCTCCGGCGCCATACAGGTTCGTTTCATAAAAACTTACCGCCAGTTCGTTAATTTTATACAGCTGGTTGTTTAAGCTGGCTGCCTGGGCCGCCTCGGGCCTGTCTTCCTGCGGCAGGATCACCCCGCATTTTTTCGCCAGGCTTTCCACCGCCTCGGGGAACTCCATCCGTTCATGTCGCATCAGGAATTTAAAAGCATTCCCGGATTCGCCGCAGCCGAAACAATGATAGATCTGCCGGTCGGGAGAAACCATAAACGAAGCCGTCTTTTCATGGTGAAAAGGACAGTTGGCCTTAAAGTTTGCCCCTGCTTTTTTTAGCGGTATATAACTGGAAATGATTTCGACGATATCCACCCGCCCGAGGATATCTTCCAATAAGTTTTCGGGGATCCGTCCGGCCATATTATTTTCTTTTTACGCGGTAAAAACCAGAGCAGTCGATTACCGTAAAATTCTCTTTGGCGGATTTTTCAATGTTATCCAGGAGCAGGTTCATTCCCAGGTTGTCCGAAGAAATGTGACCGGCGATAACCACGTTCAAATCCGCGTCTTTAACTTTCTTAAAATGCTCTTCGCTCAAATGCATGGAGACCAGCGTCCGGATACCGGACTTATATAATTTATCGTAAACCTCTTTGGGGCCTTCCGTCCCCCCGGTCATCTCCAGCATGATTTTACCTACCGGCCTTTTCGGACTGCCCAGCAATACACGCGGCCCGGTATTGAACTTAGCGGCTAGCTTATATTCCGGGATGGTATTTAAAAGTTTGACGATATCTTCCACCCGCCGCAGCGAAGCGGCTTTTTGCGCGAAGAGGTTTTCCAGGTACCGGTGGACATGGTTATCCGCCGGGGTATGCATGTTCATAAAAGGAATGTTCAATAATTTCGCCGCGTCTACCGGTCGGGTGTGGTTAGCGGCCAGAGTCCTGCGCCCCACCTCGATGATCCTTTCCTCCATCAACCTGGAGGCGGCGTTACGGGAGATACCGGCCCGGATGAGCAGGTCCACCTGCAGGCGCATTGCCTCATGCAAATCGGCAAAGGCCTTACCTTCGGGGTGGTGGGCGATCACCAGGTCCAGCCCCTCTTTCTGGCGGATGCGGTCAGCCAAAAGCAGTTCAGCAACTTCGATATCGATGCCGACCATGATCTTTTTGACTTCCACATCGGCCCGTCCGAAAAGGATCCCTGAATCCGGAAAGGACTTAATTTTTTGCTTATCTTTACGCGGGTCGTTCAAGCGGCCAAAATGCAGAACCCGGTTATATAAATCGGTTAATTTCATTGACGGTTAAATTTATCCGTGGCTTCGTCAACCGTAGAATTATATTTCCCGTGAGCGGAAAATTTGGAAACGATGTTATTCCAGATCCAGGCGTATGTCGACGGAGAGATCCCCGTCGCCTGGCGGACGATATAAGAATGCCTGGTCCAGCCGGTAACGTAGCTGACGCTGCAGATGGCCAAAGAATAGGCGAGTAATCCGGTGATCAAAAAAGACCGGGCGATGGCCAGGATAAAACCCGCAAGCTGATTGATCTTGGGGATCGTATTTAACTGGATAAAACGGAAAAGCAGGCTGCGCAAAAACACAAAAAAGAAATACACCGCTACGATCAATAGAAGGAAAAATAAAAAATCTATGAATTCTACCGGCATTGACCCGGACATAAAACGCTTCTGGACCAGGTCCGACAGGCGGGTGTAATAATGCATCGAAACATAGGTGGCGGTTAAAACCCCTGAAAGCTTGAATATTTCGACAGAAAACCCCATGCGGGAACCGATATAACAAACTCTCAAAAATATGACAAGCACGATCAGGTCAAGAAAATTCAACTGCGTAAGAATATGCGGAATCATAAATTCTCCTTTGCGAACCACTTAGAGAAAAAGCGGCCATTAAAGATAAATTTTAATTATTCAGAAGTATAACATATATCCGGTAAGATTGTCAAGGAAAGCAGGCCGGATCAGCCCCTTACCCAGGAGATAGTACGTGCTAACCCATCCTCAAGCGGCACAACCGGTTCCCATTTGAGTATTTTCTTGGCCCGGGTAATGTCGGGTTGCCGCTGTTGAGGGTCATCCTGCGGCAATTTACGGAAATCAATCCGGCTTTGAGAACCGGTCAGCTTTAAGATCAGTTTTACCAGCTGCATGATCGTGCATTCGCGGGAATTACCCAGGTTAACCGGTAAGTTGTAGCCGGAAAGCATCAGGCGCAATATCCCTTCCACCAAATCATCGATGTAACAAAAGCTTCTGGTTTGCCCTCCCCTTCCGTACACCGTCAAGGATTTGCCGCTCAGCGCCTGATGGATAAAATTCGGCACTACCCGGCCGTCATTTTTACGCATTTTCGGCCCATAAGTATTAAAGATCCGCACGATTTTGGTATCCAATTTGTGCTTCCGGTGGTAAGCCATGGTGATCGCTTCGGCAAACCTTTTGGATTCATCATAACAGCCGCGCTCACCGATCGTATTGACATGCCCCCAGTAGGTTTCTTTTTGCGGATGCTCTAAGGGATCCCCGTAAACTTCCGAAGTAGAGAAAAGCAGGAAAACCGCTTTTTTCTGTTTGGCTAAACCCAGGGCATTGTGCGTGCCCAGGGAACCTACTTTTAAAGTTTGGATGGGAAATTGCTTATAATCTTTCGGGGAAGCCAGGGAAGCGCAGTGTAAAACATAATCGATCTTACCGGGTATTTTTATGTAATTGGAAACATCCCGCACCTCAAGGGAAAAATCCTTATTCCCGGAAAAATCCCTGAGGTTACCCCGGTCGCCGGTAATGAAATTATCCAGGCAAATTACCCGGTAATCCTCCCCAAGAAGCCTCTGGCATAAGTGCGAGCCGATAAAACCGGCCCCCCCGGTGATCAAAACCGTGCGTTTACGCATTCTTTTCTTTCCAGTAATCGACCGTGATCTTCAATCCGTCGATAAAATCGACCTCAGGCTTAAATTTCAGTAATTTTGCCCCCTGGGAAATATCCGCCAGGGTCTTGAACACGTCGCCGGCCCGCACCGGTAAAAATTTCGGCTGCACCTTCTTGCCTAAGATCCTGTTCAGGATCCTGACCAGCTCCAAAACAGAAGTATCCTTGCCCGCGGCCACATTAAAAACCCCGTATTTAACTTTTGCGGAAGCCGCCAGTAAATTCGCCTGGACCACATTCTGCACAAAAGTAAAATCGCGGGACTGCCTGCCGTTGCCGAAGATCGGAGGAGATTGATCGCGCATAATGCTATTAATAAATTTAGGGATCACTACCGCATACTCATCATCTAATGCCTGGCGCGGGCCAAAAACATTGAAGTAACGCAGGGCCACGCAAGGCAACCCGAAATACCGGCTGAATATTTTACAATAATGTTCACAGGTTAATTTGCTTAAAGCGTAGGGAGAGATCGGTTCCGGGAGAAAAGTCTCCTTTTCCGGAAAATTATCGATATCCCCGTAAACGGAACTGGAGGAAGCCAGCACAAAACGCTTTACTTTATTCTGCGCGCAAGCCTCAAGCATATTCAGCGTCCCGTCGATATTGACCCGGTTGTAAGCGTGCGGCTCGAGCATACTTTTAGGCACGCTTCTTAAGGCTGCTTCATGGAAAACAAAATCGATCCCTTTGACGGCTTTCCGGCAAGTGGCCTTTGAGCAGATATCTCCTCTAATTAAATCAATTTTTTTCTCGAAGCCTTTAAGATTCTCGATCTTGCCGCTGTAGAAATTATCCAAAACCCGCACATACTGCCCCTTATGCACCAGGGTGGATACAATATTAGAACCGATAAACCCTGCCCCGCCGGTAACTAAATACCTGCCCATCCCACACCTACTTTCTTATTAATTTAAAACATTGTGATTTTAGAATGAATTTAGTAGTAGGTGCGGGACCCAACCCCGCACCTCCGCCACGTGGCGATCCACCACTGTTTATTTTAAATAAATTTATCACAGCCTCTCTACCTTTTCCGCGTGCATTCCTTTGAAAACATTGCGGGAATCAAAAATGAATTTCGCGTTTTTTAATATTGCGGCATAATCCACACGGCTGTGGTCGGTAGCAATAATGCAGCAGTCAAAAGCTTTAATTTTTTCAGGGCTAAGTTCCAAGGATTCCAAATGCAAGCCTCCCAGCCGTAAAAAAGGGATCAATGGGTCACTGTAGGCGATATTCGCCCCCTGCTTCTTCAGGCTGTTGATCAAATCAATGCTGGGGGATTTGCGCAAGTCCTTAACATCCTTTTTGTAAGTTGCCCCGAGCACCAGTATGCTTGCCCCCAGGAGTTTTATCCCCTTACGCTCCAGGGCCTCCGCCACTCTTTTAACAATGTATTCGGGCATATTTTTAATTACGTTGGAAGCCAGATGGATAAAGCGGGAATGGAAACCGAAACTCCTTGCTTTCCAGTGCAGATACAACGGATCTTTAGGGATACAGTGCCCCCCTACCCCCGGCCCGGGATAAAAAGGCATGAAGCCAAAGGGCTTAGTGCTGGCGGCACCGATAACTTCCCAGATATCGATTTTCATTTTATGCGCCATCATAGACAACTCATCGATCATGGCAATATTGATCAGACGGAAGGTGTTCTCCAGCAATTTTACCGTTTCGGCGGCGCGGGGGCTGGATACGGGGACAACCCGCTTAATGATCACTCCGTAAATGGCCATCCCCATTTGCGTGGCTTCCGGGCTGATCCCCCCGATCACTTTAGGGATCTTTTGCACCGGGAATTTTTTATTGCCCGGATCGATCCTTTCCGGGGAAAAACACAGGTAAAAATCTTTGCCGTGGCGAAAGCCTTTTTTTTCAAAAACAGGCAGGATCTCTTCTTCGGTAGTCCCCGGGTACGTGGTGCTCTCCAGGATCACCAGGGCGCCCTTCTTTAAATGCAGGACCACCTGACTTACCGCGCTTTTGATAAAAGAAATATCCGGAAGGTTTTTTCCTTTTAAGGGAGTCGGAACGCAAATCAGGACGGCATCGGCGGTAGAGATATCCGCAAAACTTCCGCTCCCCTTAAAATACCCGCCCTTCAAAATGCCCGCCAGCTTCCTGCTTTCAATGTCGCTGATATAAGATTTGCCCTGGGTGATGGATTTTAACCGGTCACTGTCGATCTCGATCCCGGTAGTCATCACTTTTTTTCTGGCGAATTCCAACGCCAAAGGCAGGCCGACATAACCCAATCCCACGACCGCGATCTTTAAATTTTTGTTTCTTATTTTTTTAATCAGTTGGGCTAAATTTTTATCCACTTCCCCGCCCCACTCCGATGTAGGTAAATCCCAGCTCCTTGAGTAATTTCGGGTCATATATATTCCTGGCGTCAATGATCAAGGCGCGTTTCAATTTTCTTTTTATCCTTACAAAATCAAGCTCTTTAAACTCGTTCCATTCCGTTACCACTACCAGGCAATCGCTGCCAGAGGCAGCCTGGTAAGGGTCTTTGCAAAAAACAGCGCCTTTGAGAAGATGCACAGCCTTCCCCATGGCCTTGGGGTCATAAACCCGGATCCTGGCCCCTTCCTGAGCCAAAGCGTTAATTAAATCGATACTGGGGGCATTTCTCAGGTCGTCGGTATCCGGCTTAAAAGCCAACCCTAAAACGGCGATAGTCTTGTCCCGGATAACCCACAAAGCGTCTTTGATCTTTTGCAGGACAAAGGCTTTTTGCTCCTGGTTGGTATTTCTTACCGCTTTAAGGATTTGAAAATCGTAACCCAATTTTTCCGCGATCGTGATAAAAGCATCCAGGTCTTTGGGAAAACAGGAACCGCCGTAACCGATGCCGGAATGGAGGAAATAGCGGCCGATGCGGTTATCCAGCCCCATCCCCTGCGCCACCTCATTTACATCCGCCCCCACTCTTTCGCAGATCCGGGAAAGCGCGTTAATAAAGGAAATTTTAGTGGCCAGGAAGGCGTTGGAAGCGTGCTTGATCAGTTCCGCGGATTTAATATTAGTGATCAGGATCGGCGCGTTCAGGGGCTGATATAAACTAGTCATTATCTGCCTGGCTTTGGCGCTCTCTACCCCCAGGACGATCCGGTCGGGGCGGTTAAAATCATTGATCGCGCTTCCTTCCCGCAAAAACTCCGGATTGGAAACTACGTCGAATTTATATTTCTTTTTCAGATAAGTGGCGACTGTTTTCTTGATCCAGGCGCAAGTCTCCACCGGCACGGTAGACTTTTCCACGATCAGCCGGTAACCGTCCATATATTGAGCGATATCGCGAGAAACATTTTCAATACCGGTAAGATCGGCTTCCCCGTTTTCCAGCGCCGGGGTCCCCACGGCGATAAAAATTATCTCGCTGGCCATCACCGCGTCCCTGATGCTGGCAGTAAAACGCAACCGCTTATTCTTCAGGTTGCTGGCCACCAGCTCCTCTAAGCCCGGCTCATAAATGGGGATGCTGCCTTTTTTAAGCGCGCTTATCTTTTTAACATCATTGTCGGCGCAAATTACATGGTTACCCAACTCGGCAAAACAGGCCCCGCTGACCAACCCCACATAACCTGATCCGATAATGGAAATATTCATCTGGTTTCCTTATTTTTCTTAAGAGAGTTTATTGTGCTCCGGACTTACCGGAACTCATCTTTTGATCAATATCAAACTCGGTTTCCGGAAAAGCCTTAAGCCTGAAAACGAGAAATATCGTTGTGCCGCTGCTCTCTTTCTTGTTCAAGGTAATATCCATATCCCAGCAATGCAGGTCGCGGGTCACCGTATATTCCTGTTCCTGCGACCCCACGCTTAGGTCGGGAGAATTCCTAAAATTATAACGTTCGTAAATACTGAATTTCCACTTGGGATTCAGCCGCCAAACAAAGCTACCGGTAATTTCATTAGACCCTTTCCTTTGATAACGCTGGCCTATGGAAAATATCCGATTCTTCCCCAAGTCAAAATTAAGGGAGTAATTGAGCAACGAGAACTTGTTATAGTTTGGATCCGTATGGTCGGAATGCTCCAGGGTCGCATCCGAATAAAAATAAAGCCAGGAATACGGCAGTACGGTCAGCCTAAAAAGAATATCTGAATACTGGGAATGTAACTTATTCCCCGGATCAAAAAGAATCCCGTTTTGATTAAGCCCGCTTTTGGGATCAAGCACATAATCGGTGGTAATTAAAAAATCGACAAAATCCACACTTTGACCGTTTCGCTTGGTTTGCAATTTGTTCGATAGGCTCAAAGAAGCGGTGTTGCCGCGCGTGATAGAATCGACCGTATCAATCTGCCGAAGGTTGCTTAGGGGAATAGTTGGTGTATGGGTATATAAATAACCCACGCTGGGAGTAATAATGTGGCGCAGGCCGTTTATGTCCAGGCCCAGAAAGTTGGATTTTACTTTATATATGCCGAAGAATTTCGTGCTTAAATCGGCGCCTGAATAAAAGATCGTCCGCACGATCGAATTTTGGCCGTTATCAGCCGTGTCGTAAAATGTCTGGCGACTGGCCACAAACGGCTTAATTTGGAGAAAACTTATTTTCATCGGCAGGGAAACCCGGTTGGTAGTATCCAGACGAGTCATGTTAATATCATCCAGGGAAACCGGAAGCATCGTTGCCTTCTTATTATAAACCCCGAATTGGGTGGTATTCTCAAAATACAGCGGAGTTTCACCGACCTGAATACTGGGGAGGGTATAGTTTATTTCCGGAAGCTTGTTCAACTGGTCAAACCAATGATTGGTGCGTTCCTGCATAAGAATATCCAGGCTGGAATAATTGAAGTTGCGATGAAGTAAAGCGTAGCTTAACGGCTGGGAATCTTTTTCATACTCGCGGAAGAAATAATCCTGCAATACGCTATGGGCGACAGCATTGGAGCCTAAACCTGAACCGAAAGCCGGAGCCGGGTTATTTTCAAATTGGCGCCGTTTATCCGTAATTTTATAGAATTCCATAATCAAGTCAGTATTGTCATCGATAATCCATTTATGGCGCCAGCGTAAAAAATACCTCTCAAACTCGGTAGGCGCCGTATCCGCCGACAGACCCCTAGGATTCTTGGCATTCTCGTTAGTATAATAAAACTTAAAGTCACCTTTTCCCACGACTGAGGTTTTATAGTTAAGGTCAAACCCTTCCGCCCAGCCAAGTTTGAAGCGATAATCCAGAAAGAGCCGTAAATTCGCATTTTCAGTAAGATTATACCTCCAGGTATTCAAAACATACGGCCCCCAATCCTTGCGCGTGCCCGGCTCCACCTGTACGTGCATGATCGGGTCTTTCATTGAATAATTAAACTTCGGGAAAGAAATTAACGGCACCGGCCCAAGGTAAAAAGTAGTGCCCTGGGCCATGATTTTATCCTCAGGGAACATGCTGAGTTTTTTGGAGGCAAAACGGTAATGCGGACGGTCAAAATTACAGGTAGTAAAATAGCCGCTCCGGGCGACAAATTCGCCTTCGGATAACTTTTCCACGTTCTTGGCTTTTCCGAAGTAGGGGTTAGCGCGGAAATCGGCGTTGTAGATCACCCCGGTTTTGTTCGCAAAATCATAAACGATCTTTTCTCCGGTCACCACCCCCCGGGCATCATCGAGCCTGGCATTGCCTTCCGCTACCCCTTGCTTGGTCTGCATATTGACCCTCAAGCGGTTGCAGGTGAGCTTAGAGCCCTTATAAGTAATCTCTATGTTCCCGGTAGCCACGACATCTTTACTGTCGGCGGAATATTCGACATTATCCCCATTAATGATTAAAGGGGATTCTTTGGCCGTTTCCGCAAAAACCGGCGCCGCGAAACCAAGGATCAGGCTTAAGAGAATTAACCCGCGTCTGGGGATTGCGTTATTTGGCATTATTTCCTTGGAAAGCTTTTTTATAATCATCCAGAAACCGGTTGAGCCCGATTTCCGTCAAGGGATGCTTGATCAACTGCTCGATCACCGGATACGGAATGGTCGCGATATCCGCGCCAAGCAATGCGGCATTTACCACATGCATCGGGTTACGCACCGAAGCGACAATGATCTGAGTTTTAAAACCATAGTTAGCGTAAATTTTCTTTATGTCGGAGATCAGATCCATCCCTTCCTGAGAGATATCGTCAAGCCTGCCGATAAAAGGAGAAATATAGGTTGCTCCGGCCTTAGCGGTCAATAAAGCCTGCGCAGCGGAGAAACAAAGAGTGACATTGGTCTTTATGCCTTCCGCCGTTAAGATCCGCACCGCTTTTAATCCGTCTTTGATAAGCGGGAGCTTGATCACGATATTCTTGGCTATTTTTACCAGTTCGTGCGCCTCCTTGACCATTTCCTCGGTTTGCGTGGAGATGACTTCCGCGTTCACCGGGCCGCTGACTAAATCGCAAATCTCTTTTAATACCTGCTTCATCTCCCGCCCCTCTTTAGCCATAAGAGTAGGATTAGTAGTCACCCCATCGATCAATCCCAAGCTGGCTGCTTCCTTTATTTCTTTTACGTTCGCCGTATCAATGAAAATCTTCATCCCGCACCTACTTTCTTATTCAATCTTTGAACCTCAAGATTTTAGAGATTAATATAATAGTAGGTGCGGGATTCACCCTCAACCTACCTTCGCAATTAACTCTCTTTTACCAAATAACCTGCCCCGATGATCCCGGCATCCACCCCTAGTTTAGCTTTAAGGATCTTCACCCTTTGGCCTTGGACCCGCATTGCCCGCGAACGCACAGTTTGCCTTACGCTGTCAAACAACGCATTCCCGGCATGGGAGACCCCTCCGCCAATAACCACGGCTTCCAGGTTAAGCACATTCACCAGCGTGCTCACCGCCACCCCTAATTTCTCACCGACCTGGTTCCAAAAATTTATTGCTTTAGCATTTTTTTTGCCGGCTAAAGCGCTTACCTCTTCCAGGGTAATTCCGGGCCCGAATAATTTACGCGCTTCCCGAATAATATGGTTGTTACCGATATACGTTTCCAGGCATCCGCGGCCTCCGCAGCCGCAAACCAGCCCTTCTTCATTAATGATCAGGTGCCCTACCTCCCCGGCAGCATTATCCGGCCCGCGGTACAAAGCGCCGTCAATAATCAAGCCTCCGCCTACACCGGTACCCAGGGTCAGGCAAAGCGCGTTTTTATATTTTTTTGCCGCCCCGCATTTATACTCGGCCAACGCCATTAATTTAGCGTCATTATCGATAAACACCGGCAGCTTTGTTTTATGCTCAAGGATCTTTTTAAGCCCGACCTCCTTCCATCCGGGAATGTTGGGCAAAAAATGCACCAGGCCTTTACGGGTATCAACCGGGCCGGGCATCCCGATCCCTATCCCCAGGACCGCCGAACGATTTAACCGGTGGTTGACCATAAAACTTTCCACGGATTGGATTATTCCCTGGATCAGCTTAGGCTTATTATCAAAACTCCTTGTGTTAAAATAACTTCTGGCTTTGATCTTAAGGCGGCTATCCAAAAGGGCGCATTTTAAATTTGTCCCGCCAAGATCTATCGCGATTATAAACTTTTTAACCATGGGTGGTATTCTATATTAATTTAAGCGTATTTTCAAGGGATTTAAGCAGAAGTAAAACACACCTTATTTTTCCCCGTTTCTTTGGCTAAATACAGGGCCTGGTCCGCCAATTCAATCAGCTCCTTCATGTTCTGAGTGTTATCAGGAAAAGTCGCTCCCCCTATACTTACCGTGACCCTGAGCTCTTCATCATAAACCTTGATCACTTCCAGCATAATTGACTGGCGGATACGTTCCGCGGCGAAATTAGCCTGTTCGCCGCTGGTTTCGGACAAAACCACGGAGATTTCCTCCCCCCCGTAACGGCCGATAAAATCGATCTGCCTTACTGCTTCACGGATGATCCGGGAAACCTGCCGCAGGATCGCGTCTCCCACCAGGTGCCCGTAACGGTCGTTAAATTGCTTGAAATTATCGATATCGATCATGAGGAAAGTCAGGTTTAGCTTGTTTTTCTTGGAACGTTTGAGTTCTTCGCTAAAACGCTCTAAGAAATAACGGCGGCAAAAAACCCCGGTCAGCGCGTCGGTAATGGTCAACCCCTGGACTTTCTGGTAAAGCAGCGCCCTTCTTAAACCGATCAGCAGCTGATGCGTGAGGATCCCGAATTTTTCCTTATCCGTTTCCAGGATTTTTTCCACCGCCAGATATCCGGAGGCCTGGTGCGCCTCGATATTCAAAGGCACGATCATGTAATCTTTATATTTGATCAGGTCGGCGCTGTTTTTGATATACCGGCAATCACCGATACTGATGTGCTTGTTCAAATTTTTCCTGAAAATCGAAAATATCTTTTCCTCATCCAGGCTCTTGCAGATATCCTTGGTCAGTTCATAAAGCGCCAGGGTGTCTTCGAAATTTTTATTCAGCAGGTTGTTCTCCGCGCCCAGGTTGCGCTTGGATTCGTTTGCCCGGCTAAGTTCATTGAACAGGCGCGCGCATTCCTCTTTTTTTCTCTTCAGGCGCTGGTTAAATACCTCGCGGCAAAATAAAGCGAAAGCTGCCGTAATGATCAGTAATAAGATTATATCGAACATACCTGGTTCCTGCCTTTTCCTTTAGCCGCGTACATCGCTTTATCCGCCTTTTGCACCAATTCGTCCTCATCTTTAGTATCTAAGGGCAGGCTGGCTACCCCGATTGAAACAGTGATATGCGTATCCTGCCTGCGCAGCATGATCTTTTCCGACTCGATCTTTTTACGCAGTTCTTCGGCGATAGAAAGCGCTCTTTTCTTTTCCACTCCGGAAAACATGATCAAAAATTCTTCTCCGCCGAAACGGCACAAAAGCGGATTAAGCTCACTCAGGGTATCCTTTAGCAGCTGCCCCATTTTTTTCAGCACCAGGTCCCCTACGATATGCCCGAATTTATCGTTATATTGTTTAAAGAAATCGATATCGATCATCATTAGGGACAGGTGCTGGTCCAGCCGCTGGCAGCGCCTGACCTCATCCTTCAGCCGTTCCAGGAAATAACCGCGGGTATACAGGGAGGTCAGGTCATCATGGATAGCTAAATCCTGGGTTTTCTGGAAGAGCAGGCTGTTTTCCAGGGCGACCGCGCCCAGGTCGGCGACCAAAGAAAGAAAACGCAGGTCATCTTGGTTAAAGAAATTGTTTTTTGTACTTTCCAGACGCAACAACCCCAGCAGGGAATTGTTGCTGATCAAAGGTGCGCTGATCAAAGACTGGGCGGCGCGGATATCCTGGCCGTTCAAGCTGTCGGAATCAAAACGGAAATCATTTTTGAGGTTTTCGATGATTAACTGCGTTGAATGCCTTAGGACCCACTGGTCAAAAATATCCCCCTCCTTGGAAAGCACGACTAAGGCCGGGTCATCTTTGATCGAATGGACCAGACTGAGTTTCTGGTAACGGTTATCCACCAGGTAAAAAAGGGCGATCCCGGAGCTGTCAGAGATCAGGGTATAAACAGTAGAACTTAAAACCCGGATAACAATATCCAGCTTTAAGCTGTGGTTCAGGTCCTCGATAAGTTTTTTCAGGTTATCGTAGCGGATAATTCTGGCTTTAAGCGCGGCATTATATTCATGGTCCTTTTTATTTTTCGATTCGATAATATTGATCTCTTCCTGAGTATGTTCGCAGTCGGACTCCTCGCGGATGATCTTAGCGGAATAGAATTTAAGCAGGATAAGAAAAATAGCGGTATTGACCAGGATAAAAACGAGAAATATGCTCAGGTGGGTTTTTTGGTGAAAAACAAAGTTTCCTGCCAAAAGGATTGCCGCGGATAAGCACAAAAACAGCCAGATCTTTTTGCGGGTGGTATTTTGTTGCATAGAACTTTTTAATTTATGGGCGAGTTTTTAACGCTAACAAATGGTTTCTTCGGTATTTTTATCGAAGAAGTGCACCTTGCTCATATCAAAAACCACATCCATCTCCTGGTTGACCTTGGGACGGTCGTGCGCGCTTACCCGGGCAATGAAGGTATGCTTGCCCGTGTTCAGGTAAAGGTAAACCTCTGAACCCATGGGTTCAAAAACTTCGCAATTTACCCGAACAATATTTTCCGGCGGGGCTTGGGAAACGAATAGTTTATCGTAAATATCTTCGGAGCGGATCCCGAAGTAGACTTCATGGTCGACATAATTAACCATCTTCTTATGCATATCTTCGACCAGCTTGACCATGATCTTACCTTCATCAAAATAAAGCTTCCCTTCTTTCTTGATGATCTTGCCCAGCATGAAATTCATCGGCGGAGAACCGATGAAGCTGGCGACAAACTTGTTCTTGGGATGGTCGTAAACGTTGATCGGATCCCCCAGCTGGGCGATCACTCCGTCTTTCATCACCGCGATCCGGTCACCCATGGTCATAGCTTCCACCTGATCGTGAGTAACATAGATGATCGTGGTCTGGAGGCGGATATGCAATTTGTGGATCTCGGTGCGCATCTGCACGCGCATTTTAGCGTCCAAATTACTCAAAGGCTCGTCAAAGAGGAAAACCATCGGTTTCCTGACGATCGCCCGGCCGACCGCCACGCGCTGGCGCTCTCCTCCGGAAAGCTCGCGGGGTTTACGCTTAAGCAGCCTTTTGATCCCCAGGATTTCCGCGGCTTCATTGACCCGCTGGTTGATCTCCTGTTTGGAAATATGCCGCAGGCGCAGGCCGAAGGACATGTTCTCCTCGACCGTCATGTGCGGATAAAGAGCGTAATTCTGGAAAACCATGGCGATATCCCGGTCTTTAGCCGGAACATCATTGACCCGTTTATCCCCGATATAGATATCCCCGGAGCTGATCTCCTCTAAACCGGCGATCATCCTTAGGGTCGTGGATTTTCCGCATCCGGAAGGCCCGACCAAAACCATGAATTCCTTGTTTTCGATACCTAAATTTACTTTATTTACCGCATTAACGTTGCCGGCGAAAACCTTGCACACATCTCTTAAGCTTACCTGAGCCATCTAATTACTCTCCTTAAAGTGAGCGTATTTCCTGTATCGGATAGAAACATAAAAAAGTCACGAATGAACGGGATGAATATAAAGCTTTATTATACAAAATCAGGCAAAATAGTCAAGCAATTGGCTTAAAGTTTCCTTCATGTTCTTGCGGTGCACGATCATATCGATCAGGCCGTGGTCCAGAAGGAACTCCGAACGCTGAAAACCTACGGGCAGCTTCTGCCTGATGGTTTGTTCAATTACCCTTGGCCCGGTAAAACCGATAAGCGCGTTCGGTTCGGCCATGATGATATCCCCCACTCCGGCAAAAGAGGCCATGATCCCGGCCATCGTCGGATTGGTCAACACGGAAATATAAGGCAGCTTCGCTTTCCGGTGATAAGATAAAGCGGCGCAGGTTTTAGCCATCTGCATCAGGCTGTACAGGCCTTCATACATCCGGGCGCCTCCCCCTGAACCGGAAACAATGATCATCGGCAGCTTATTTTTTGTGGCAAACTCTATCGCCCGGGTGATCTTCTCTCCCACCACCGAGCCCATCGAACCCATGATAAAACGCGAATCCGTAACCGCCATGACCGCTTTGCGGGAATTGATCTGCCCTTCACCGGAGATGACCGCGTCCTTTAAACCGGTCGCCTCCTGGTCCTGTTTCAATTTATCCTTATAAGTTTTGGGCCCCTTAAAATCCAAAGGGTCGGCAGAAACCATATCTTTATCAAATTCTTCGAAAGTTTCCTTGTCAAGGATCAACTCCATTCTTTCGTAAGCGGTCAGACCGAAATGATAATTGCATTTGGGGCAAACCTTGAGGTTTTCTTCCAGGGTCTTGTTATAAAGGGTCTCAGAGCATTCCTCGCACTTGGTCCACAGGCCGTCAGGGATCTCTTTTTTCTTCAGGCGGACGATCGTATATTTGGGTTTGCCGAATAAAGCCATGACTATTCTTCCTTTTCGAATTTATTGACCACCAGCCCGGAAAGGACCTTGGGATAAAAATAAGTGGATTTGGGGGGCATTTTATTTCCGCTTTCGGCGATTGCAATGATCTGCTGGATCTTGACCGGATTAAGAAAAAAGGCGACGTTTAATGGGTCCCCGTCCACCTGCTCGACCAATTCCAGCGGGTCGGGGTTATACTGTATGCCGGTCAAATCATTTAAATCTAAACCGAGGATATTTTTCAACACCAGGTAATTAAGGATAGCCACATCCAGCAGTCGGTACTCCCTGGGCTTATCGACAATCAGCTTATCCAGCATTTTTACGTTTTTTAAACGCAGGAGAAAATATTGTTTATCTTTATAAAGCCCTAAAAGATGCTCCGTGTGGCCGGCTTTTTCCAGTAAAAAGAAAAAGCGGGTACGGTCCTTGACCTGGTCCACGTCAAAATATTCCCTGGCCTTATCCGTAAAATCCTCCAGGTCAAGCGGCTTTCCCAGTTTGAGCAGGCGATGGATCGGCAAAATGGATAAACCGCGGTAATCCGTATTCGTAAAATAAGCCAGGCAATAATTAAAATCCTCTTCTCCCGTGAAAGCGCTGCCCAGTTTTTCGCGCATCATGTCCCGGTAAGCGCAGGCGACCTCATAACGGTGATGGCCGTCAGCGATAAACATATTTTCATCATTCATGCTGCTTTCCACCAGCTTCAGCATGGCCGGATCATCCAGGCGCCATAACTTATGCAGGGTTTTCTCATCATCGGTCAACTCGATAAAAGCCTTGGAGGCGGGAATATATTTCTGGAAGATACGTTGAATAATGCGCTTCTTGTCCAGGAAAACGATAAAGATCGGGCTTAAGTTCGCTTTCACCTGTTTCATCAGCTTCAGCCTGTCCTGCTTGGCGGCAGTATGCGTGTTTTCATGGCCAAACACCACCGACCCCTTCTCATCTCCGAGCTTAAGCAGGGAAATAAAGCCTAAGCGGGTTTTTTTCTCACCGCGCACGACATAGGTCTGGCTGTAAAAATAAACCGCCGGCTTTTCATCCTGGACAATCACCCCTTCTTTGAGCCAGTCGCGAAAGATGGTTCCAGCACGCTTGTACTTATCGTCAACCGGGGAATCTTTAGCCAAATCTATATTGATAAAATTATAAGGGGAACGCTCGGAAAACATCTCCTGCGCCTGGGAGGAAATCACATCGTAAGGAGGACAAACTAAAGATTTAAAATCTCCGGCCTTTTGAGGATTATAAACGACTGCCTTAAAAGCTTTTGTTTTACTCATCAAGTTTGCGCTTAATCAATAAACAGGGGGTTAGGCTATTAAAAAAATATTTTAACATAAAAAGCGGCAAAAACAATGAAATTAAATCAATCCTTCGACATCTGCGCTAAAACTAAAGTTTGCTCAGGATTGATACTGAGCATAGTTGAAGTATCAAATTAGTGCCCGGAACAGCCGGAACAACCTTTGGGGCAGGAAGCTTGCGGAGAGCTTGCTTTGGATTTACCCGTCTTTTTGTAGTCTGTAGCGTAAAATCCGGATCCTTTAAAAATAAAACCTCCCGCAGAGCTGATCAATTTTTTGACCTTTTTGCCGCATTTCGGGCATTTAGTCAAAGGTTTAGCAGTCATGCTCTGGAGGGTTTCAAATTTGTGCTTACAGGAGACGCATTCATATTCGTAGGTAGGCATCTTTTTCCCTTTTTAAAATAAAAATTACCCTATATAAAGCTAGTAATTTTTGTTTTACACCGAACGATACAATATTCGAATATACATAACCCGTAACATACGGGTTTGAGTTCGGTGCATCCACAACTGATCTTAAAGCTAAGCTAGTAATTTTTGCTCTATCTAAACGGCTTTTTTAATTTATCCGTAAAACTTTCCCGCGAGCTTAAGTCTTCCCCGCTCAAGCGGGCAAATTCTTCGATTAATTGCCGCTGCTGGCTGCTTAACCTGGTGGGAATTTCAATATCCACCTTCACCAGCTCATCACCGGGCTCCCGGGAATGCAGGTCCGGTATCCCCTTACCTTTGAGGCGGAAAGTTTTACCGCTCTGTGTGCCGGCAGGGATTTTCATGGTCAACCTGCCCTCCAGAGCCGGAACATCCACCTCTGCGCCCAGGATCGCTTTAGAAAGACTTATGCTTATTGTAGTAGCAATATCATTATTATGCCGCTGAAAAGTCGCATGCTCCCTCAACTCGATCGCCACATACAAATCCCCCCGGCTGTTTACCCCGGATTCTCCTTCGCCGCGCACGCGCAGCTGGGAACCGTTATCCACCCCGGCGGGCACCTTCACTTTTATTTTTTTAGTGACCTTGACCCTGCCTTCCCCGTGGCAATCCGGGCAGGGAGCGCCGATCAAGGATCCTTCCCCGCCGCAGCGGGAACAGGTTTGCGCTAATTGGAAAAATCCGTTGGAAACCACGGTTTTGCCCTGCCCCCGGCATTGCGGGCAGACCGTTCTTTTTGTCCCGGGCTTAGCTCCGCTTCCGGAGCAGGTAGAACAAGGCTCATAGCGGGGCACGGTAATGATCCGCTCCACCCCTGTAGCCGCTTCTTCAAGGGTGATCTCCACGGCAATCTGCAAATCCCTTCCGCGGCGCCGCGAACCTCCGGAACTCCGGGAGCGCCCGGATCCGGAAGCATCAAACCCCATCTCTCCGAAAAGCTCGTCGAAGATACTCCCGCCTCCGCCGAAACCTCCGCCACCCATTTCGCGGAAAATGCTGCTGAAATCCGCCCCCTTAAATATATCCTCCTGCGCGTATTTCTGGTCGATACCGGAATGCCCGTATTGGTCATAAAGCTCGCGCTTGGAAGAATCCGAAAGCACGGCGTAAGCTTCGGAGATCCCTTTAAACTTCTCTTCCGCGGCTTTTTTCTCTTCCGCAGGAACGCGGTCAGGATGAAATTTAAGGGCCATCTCCCGATAAGCCTTTTTCACTTCATCCAGACTCGCGGTCCGGGAAACTCCCAGTATTTCGTAATAGTCGCCTTTAACGGACATTTTTATTTTTTGCCTTTACCGTCTTCTTCTTTATATTCGGCATCAATGATATCTTCGTCTTTTTTAGCTTCGTCCTGGGGCCCTTCTTCTCCGGCGCCCTGCTGACCGGCGTTTTGGCCGCCCTGGGATTTTTGCTGTTTGGCTGCCGACTGTTTATAGATCTCTTCGGCAAGCTTATGGGAAACCTTGGTCAATTCCTCCATCCCTTTTTTGATCCGGTCGATATTTTTTTCCTTGATCGCGCTCTTTAAATCATTGATCTTGGCTTCAATATCGGCGCGTTCGGTCTGGCTGACCTTGTCCCCGTAATCCTTTAATGATTTTTCCGTAGCGTAAACCAGGTTATCCGCCTGGTTAACCGCTTCGATCTCTTCTCTTTTTTTGGCGTCATCAGCAGCGAATTTCTCCGCGTCCTTGACCATTTTATCGATCTCTTCCTTGGACAGCTTTTTCGGAGCGCTGATGCGGATCGACTGCTCTTTGCCGGTGCCCAGGTCCTTGGCGGAAACATGGACGATCCCGTCCCGGTCGATATCGAATTTTACTTCGATCTGCGGCACGCCGCG
>CAINQO010000023.1 GCA_903852325.1 Candidatus Omnitrophota bacterium | reverse complement strand
TTCAGAAAAAATCGGGACACTCTAGTGTAATTGAGAAGACCGATGACTTTCGAAAAGCTGTTTTTTGTTGGAAAGGCCGGTTTTTTCCACTTCTCCGGACTTTTTTGGACCGTTGGATCTATCCATGAATAATGTGAAAGAATAAGGTATTGACACGCTTTTTTACTTTTGCTACGATATCACTGTTGTATGGTAAAGAACGAAATAAACGATAAGAAGAGAAGCGGTTAAATTCAAAATCATTGAATTTTTACGCCGCTTCACCGAGCGGTTTTTTTCTTGGTTGATTGAATGGAAAGGACGTTGTCAATTGAATAGTTAGTTTAATTTACTAATGGATCCTACATCGAACCATTAGTAATTCCAAAGTCTTTACAACAATTAATTAACAATATTGTTATTAATTGCTAGCCAAGGGTTGTATTTTATAGGCAGATGGTGGATGCCTTGGGACTGGAAGGCGAAGAAGGACGTGGCGTGCCTGCGTTAAGCTCGGGGGAGGTGGTAAGCAACCTTTGATCCCGAGATGTCCGAATGAGGAAACTCTTTCTCGTGTTGAGCGAGAAAATCCCGCGATTAATCGCGGGAGGCGAACCTGCGGAAGGGAAACATCTCAGTACGCAGAGGAAAATAAAAAAAATTCCGCGCAAGCGGAAAACATTCCCCTAGTAGCGGCGAGCGAAAAGGGAGGAGCCTAAACCCGCCTAAATTTTTGTATTATGAATGAAGCGAGACGGATCGATTGATCCGGTGCAAAAATTTGGGCGGGTGTTGTAAGGCGGAGTGTCCCCGCATTTATGCGGGGCAGAGCCAATCAATATGTAATGATTAGCCAAAGCACCCTGGAAAGGGGAGCCATAGAGGGTAATAGCCCCGTCGGCGAAAATCATTGCAAGCTTTGAACTCCTGTCCTTAAGTACCACGGGAAACGAAAGTCCTGTGGGAAGCAAGCTGGACTATACAGCTAAGGCTAAATACTAACCAGTCACCGATAGTGCACAAGTACCGTGAGGGAAAGGTGAAAAGTAGGGGGGTGACCCCGTTGAAATAGAACCTGAAACCATCTTGCTTACAAAGACTCGGAGCTCCACGCAAGTGGGGTGACGGGGTGCTTTTTGTAGAACGAGCCAACGAGTTTTATTAACTAGTTTGTCTAAGCGTCTCTGACGCGGAGGCACAGGGAAACCAAGTCTTAATAGGGCGCATCCCGCAAGGGGTACTAGTTGGTAAAGACCCGAAGCCAAGGCGAGCTTACCATGACCAGGTTGAACCCTCCCGAAAGGTAGGGGAAGGACCGAACCGGTGAACCGTGCAAAATTCTCGGATGAGTTGTGGTAAGAAGTGAAAAGCTAATCGAGCTTGGTAATAGCTGGTTCTCTCCGAAATAACTTTAGGGTTAGCGTCTTGCATCACTTTCCGGAGGTAGAGCACTGAAAGAAATTTCTTGGGGAAACTCAGATATTTCTATCAAACTCCGAATGCCGGAAAATTGGCAAGGCAGTAAGAACGCGGGCGCTAAGGTCCGCGCTCAAGAGGGGATAAGCCCAGACCTTCATCTAAGGTCCCCAAATCAGGCTAAGTGCAAGCTAAGGAAGTGAGATTCCAGTGATAGCTAGGAGGTTAGCTCAGAAGCAGCTATCCTTTAAAAAGTGCGTAATAGCTTACTAGCTAAGGAGTTTTGCACCGCAAATTCACGGGGCTAAAGCCTGATACCGAAGATAAGGACTCCGCCGCAAGGCGGTTTGGTAGGAGAGCGTTTCCAATGCAGCGAAGTCGAACCGTAAGGTTTGGTGGAGCGTTGGGAAGTGAGAATGTTGGCATGAGTAACCACAATCAAGGTGAGATCCCTTGACACCGAAAATCCAAGGGTTCCTTGACAATGTTGATCAGTCAAGGGTTAGGCGATCCTAAGGCATAGCCGAGAGGCGTAGCTGATGGACATCTGGTTAATATTCCAGACCTTCCGCATAGAACTTCAAAGATTGACGAAGCTTAGTAGTTTGGGCGAGTGATTGGATTCTTGTTGACGGCATGACCATCCCGCAAGGGTGAAGAAGCGCCGGCAAAATATTCTGGTTCGCCAGGACAGATCCAAATGAGCAAGTTTCCCAGAAAATTTCTTTGAGGGTTAATTTTATGCGGGAATCGTACCGTAAACCGACACAGGTGGATTGGCGTAAATTTGCCAAGGTGAACGGATGAAAGTTCGTGAAGGAACTAGGCAAAAAAGTAGGCGTAACTTCGGAATATGCCTTTCCCCCACAGCAGTGTGGGGGACGCAGCGAAGGATTCTCAGGCGACTGTTTATCAAAAACACAGGTCCCTGCTAAACTCGTAAGAGGAAATATAGGGGCTGAGACCTGACCAGTGCCCGTGCGTTAAAATCGGCGGTTGCTTTTTGCCGCAAGGCAGGGAGTAGCTAACCGGTCTAAGCCACAGGTGAACGTCCGCGGTAACTCTGACCGTGTTAAAGTAGCGTAGTCCCTTGTCACGTAAGTTGTGACCCGCATGAAAGGTATAACGATCTGAGAACTGTCTCCACGAATTATCCGGTGAAAATGTAATGTCGGTGAAGATACCGACTCCCTGCGGCTAGACGGAAAGACCCCGGGAGCTTTACTGTAGGGTGATATTGAGTTTTGGGTTTTGATGCGTAGAATAGTGGTGAGGCTTTGAGTCTGTTCTTTCGGGAATAGAGGAGCCAACAGTGAAATAGCCATCTTTAAAATTCATTATTCTAATCTGAAAGGTGACAGTGTCACTCGGGCAGTTTAAGTGGGGCGCTTGCCTCCTAAAAAGTAACGGAGGCGTTTAAAGGTCGGCTAAGCACGGATGGAAATCGTGCATGTCGGGTAAAGCCATAAGCCGGCTTAACTGCAAGGCGTGTATGCCGCGCAGATGCGAAAGCAGAACTTAGTGAACCGATGCTGGTTATTAGAATCGGCAGAGATCATCAAACAAAAGTTACTCCGGGGATAACAGGCTAGTACGACCCACGAGTCCATATCAACGGTCGTGTTCGGC
>CAINQO010000022.1 GCA_903852325.1 Candidatus Omnitrophota bacterium | reverse complement strand
TGCATAATATTATAAAATCCATCCAGATTAGTGGAGATCACCGTATCCCACTCTTCTTTGGTCATCCAGACCATCAGGTTGTCCCGGGCGACACCGGCATTAAATACCAGGCAATCCGGCACGGTTGTATCGGCAATCTTGCCCAGCGCTTCTTTAGTGGCTTCAAAGTCAGCAATATCAAAGGAAAACAGCTTGCAATCGCTCCCCAGCTGTTCGATCTCTTTTTTGGTTTCCTGGGCAGCGCCATGGTTAGAATGATAAGTAAGCCAGATATCCATCCCGGAAGCGGCCAGGCTTAAAGCGATCGCTTTGCCGATCCCCCGGCTGCCACCGATAACTAAGGCAAGTTTTTTTTGTGTGGGCATCTTAAGGAATAAGGTTGATTAAATAAAAACCCTCGGGGGATTGCTCCCCCGAGGGTTTTTTGCGTTTCTACATGAACTGTATTAGAAGGTTACCTTCATTGAGCCGATTATCTGAGTTGCGTCACGGCTGTCATTACGTATGGCGTTTCCGGCAATAAACATTCCACCGGATAAACCAAACTGCACATCTTCCGTATAGTCATAAACTACGCCCAGGTCAAATTCATTACCCAGGTCTCTCCTGCCGTTATCAATCGCAATAGTATAGCGGTTGCCATTGACATCAGTTTTAGGAGTAGTAAGAGTAGCTACGGTATTCACTAACCGGTAGTTACCGTAGTTAGCGGTAAGCGTAACATCATCCATCGGTTTAATGCTGCTTCTTAAATTAATGACCGACAGGTTGCTGAACGGAAAGATCGCATAAGCGATCGGATTCAATGCTTCATTATAAAACATCGGATCCCAGCCAGTGCGATTTCCGCTTCCCGGACCGGATAAATAAGTATAACCGGCTCCGATAGAAGGCATCATCTTGATTTTAGTGAAGGTGTAATCCAGCATGCCCTGTAAAGCCCAAGCATTGCGGCCTTCTTTTACTGTTGTTGCACCAGTACCTTTGATCCTACCCAGCTGCCAGGCAGATTCAAGGGAAGCTTTTAAACCTTCGATGGGTGTAATGGTAAGCAAGCCACCAAGGGTATAAAGATCATCCTTTTCGTTATCCGCTGCGGCGCCAATGCTAGTACCGGCTTTATTCTTTCTGTCCCAGATATAACCCTGCAGGTTTACCATTTTGGTTATATCTAATGAAGCATTCACACCGAATAAGTCGGTGTCATTGCTGGCATTTGCATTGTAAGCAATTACATTATTAGCGTTCCTGACTTTGGCATAAACCACATCAACAACCAGAGGATCGTAATTTAAGGTTGCCCTTAAAGCGTCAAAGGAATTCCTTACACTTAAATCCGAAGGAAGACCGTTTAACGGCCCGGCATTATTCGTGTTATAAGTGCCGGATGAACCGATAACTAACTGGTTTCCAAACCGGATCTCCTGACGGCCTAAGGTTAAAGTTAAAGGAGAATACAGGAATTCCTTTAAAGTAACATAGGCTAAGTCTAAATCAATATCCGTACTGGAAATGCTTTCACCTGTCCAAACTCTTTCGTTAATTAATCTGACGGTGGCCATAACATTATCGGTCAAATCCGCATCTACTCTCACGCGGGTTTGCGTAGCAATAAACCTGCTTTTATCATTTTCTTTAACCGTGCTCAGCGCAGTGCCGGTAGAAGGTGAATTATTTGCATCGCCTCCATAAAGCGACACATTACCCGGATTGCCTAAAGTAAAATTATTTCTTGCTACTCCGAGAATTTTGATATCCCCGGATACTTTGACGTTCTGTACTTCTGCGTAGGCAGCGCCATAGAACAGGCCGACTACCAAAGCAAGCGCTAGAATCGCAATCAAGCGTTTACCCATTTTTTGTCTCCTCCTTTTTTAACTTTATGTTTGTATATTAACCAGGCCAATAATCGTATTGCCTAGGATGATTTCTCACAAATTACTTATGTTTATTTTACCTATAACTCTATGTTTGTCAAGGATTTTTTTAAATCCGGAAAGCGCTTTCCCGGGCCAAAAACACCCGGAAGC
>CAINQO010000021.1 GCA_903852325.1 Candidatus Omnitrophota bacterium | reverse complement strand
GGGTTATTGCCCAAGGCGCCTGAAAAAAGGCTGATGGACCCGATAATCCCCAAAAGCAAAAGAATCCCAGCAGCGACCTTAATCACTATGCCGGAACATTTTAAGAAAAAAATATATTTACGCATTCTTCCCCTTTCTTATGTTTTTATAATATTATAAAGCCCTTAAAAATGCAAGAAAAATTTTACTCTCCCAATTTTTAGGCTTTAAATACTTCCGCGATCGCCAATTTTACCATTAAATGGTCCCAATTATTATTAAGCAGCTCCGCCTCAATCCGCTGCGCGGCAAAACCTTCGGCTTTTTTTGCCGCAATAAATGCGGTCAGGACGCCCAGGTTATACTCCTGGACCCGGTCAAGAACATAACGCACCGGCCTTTCCTCCTGCGTGCGGTTAAAGAAGTAGGCGCCAGCGGCCCAAAACAGCGGGATACACAATAACCCTATGGCGGTATAGAATAGAGGCGCGCTGCTTTGGCCCAGCAAATATGCGGCAGTGCACCAAAAAGCATCGAATAAATAATGCGCGACGATCAGCGGGATGATCCCGAAACGGATAAAAATGAACCCGTAGAAAATTCCGATGATGGAGATTTCAATGATGCGGAACCACACCGGGAAGATAGCATACATGGTATGCCCCATCCCCCAGATCACCGCAGTAACTAAAATCGCCGCGGCCAGATTATGCAGGTATTTTTTGGCAAAACTTATCCCGAAAAGCCGGAAAATAATTTCTTCATTCAGGCTGGCATTGACGGCGATCACGAAAGCGCCGAAAAGCGGGATATAGGCGGAGGAAAAAGAGGCCATCATGTACCACTCCCTCCAGACCCCCAAAAATTTCTGCCCGTTGTGAAAGATAACCGCCTGCAGCCCGAGCATAATGACCCAAACCAAATAACCCAGCAGTATCGACGCGGTTACTCCGCGGTTTAAAAAACTGGATTTAATATAGACCAGGAATGAGCTTTGGCGGTTTTGCGGCAGGAGTTCGCTGCGCAGGCTTTCTCCGGCGATACCGGGCATAATAAAACCCAGAACCAGAAAAGCGGTATTAAAAACCCATTTGGTGACGGAGAGGCCGATAAAGGAAGCCATCCGGGCGCTGGTGGGATAATTCATAAAAACCTGCTGCAAATGATTCAGGAAATCCCCCGTATTGATCAGCATCAGGAATCCGGCCGCAGCATAAAACCAGCCTTTCACCAGGCGCGGCACGATATTTTGCCGGTTTTTCAAAACGCTGCTTATCGAAGCGGCCAGCAAGCCAAAAAGAAGAAGATAGAAAATATTATACAGGTATTCCCCGAGAATAAACTGTTTCTGGACATAACGCTGAAATTCTTCGGGCAATTCAAATTTATTTTTGAAAAACTCGCGGATCTCATCCCCGGCAACAGTAACTTCAGTGAGCAATTTCGCCACCCCTTTTCCCTGCCAGGGGATATAAACATTTTTCTTTTCCCAGGAAAAAACATACTCGATCCGGTTCTCGAAACGTTTTATCTTTTCTTCATGAAAGGCGTACTTTTCCAAATCGGCACCAAAAGCCTTTTGCAGGAAAATCTCCGCTTTCTGCTTGGCGCTGTCTTTGCCCGGATCCGGCCGGGGCTCGACCTCCTCGATAAAATGGAAGAAATTGACCACTTTACCTGAGCGCGGGCTGATATAAACCAGGTATTCTTCTTTCTGTGATTCCTTGAAGAAGCGGACTACCCAGCGGAACAGATCGAAATCATTTTGGGCGATAAACGCCTCTTCGGCCTTGAACCCGGCGGCATGCTGAAAGTAACGGTTGAATCTTTCATCCGAGTCAAAGATTACCGCGCGGGAGTATTTTTGCGTATCGACGCCTTGGGCATTTAAATATTTGATCGATTCCGCAACGGCTTTTTGTTTATCGGAGGAAAGATTGACGAAGGCAAAACGGGGGTATTCCAGGTGGAACCAGAAACCAAAACTTAAAACCGCTAAAAGGATAAGGATGCACCAATCCCTAGTTTTTATTTTCATTCCGGCAAATAATGATTAGGTCCCTGGAGAGATATTTTTTCCATTATACCCCAATCTCAAGAGGTATCAAGAAAATTCGGTTCCCGGCGCAAAAAACGCTAAATTAAACTATGGAAGCGTTCTTTGAAATCGTGGATCCGCTGATCGAAGATAATATCGCTGTGCAGGACCGGCCGCTTAAACCGTATACCGTTTAAACAGGTGCACCGGCTCAGGGCGACATATAGCTGTCCATGGGTAAATGCCCCGGCGCCCAGATCGATGACCACTTTATCGAAAGTCTGCCCCTGGCTTTTGTGGATCGTGATCGCCCAGGCCAGCTTTAGGGGATATTGCGAAAAATCCCCCACCACCTCATCTTCTATCCGGTCTTCTTCCGGATTATAGCGGTATTCGATTTTCTGCCATTTCGCCACCGGGACTTCGCATCTTTTTCCCCGGATATCTACGACTATCGCCTCACTGGATAACCCGACAACTTTTGCCAGGGTGCCGTTGACCCATTGCTTTTCAGGGTCATTTTTTATCAAGATCACCTGCGCGCCTTTTTTAAGCCTTAAGGATGCGCTGGTCGGATACGCCGACTCTTCGAACCTGCCGGTAGCCAGCGCCTCATAGGCGATCTCTTTACCGGGAAGCCGGGACAGGTAATCCCGGTTTATCGCCTCCGCCAGGCTGTTTGTGCTGGTCAGGATTACCGCGGAGTCTTTGCGTTCCGGAGCGGATTTTTGCACTTTTTTGTTTAAAGTATCCAGGTCCTTCTGGGTGTGCTCCCTATTCCTCACCCGGTTCAAAAGCTCCATAAAGGAACCGTCTTTTTGCCTGTAGATCGTCGATAACTCTACCGAACGGAGGTAACATTCATCGAATACCCTGGCGCTGAAAAAATACGGGCTGGCGTAGCGTTCCTGGAGCAGCTGCCTGGCTTCATTTTCCACCACCGGCGATAACTGGAAAAGGTCCCCGAAAAACACCATTTGCACGCCGCCGAAAGGTACTTTCATCCGGCCGCGGTTCAGGCGCAACGCGTAATCGATCCCGTCCATAAGATCGGCGCGCACCATCGACACCTCGTCAATGATCACCATCTCCAGATTCTCGAATAAGCTTTTATTTCTTAAGCGTTTTATCGCCTCCTTTTGAATGATTTTCGGAGGCAGCCGGAAAAACGAATGGATGGTCTGGCCCCCGACATTCACCGCCGCGACGCCGGTGGGAGCAAGGACAATTATTTTTTTGCCCGTGTTGGCCTTAAAATATTTGAGCAGAGTTGATTTACCGGTGCCCGCCTTCCCGGTAATAAAAAGGCACTCCCGGGAACGCTCCATCAGCGCGAATGCCGACTCGAATTCGGGATTAATCTGGATATCTTCAGGCAGGTAATCCCCGCCTAAGAATTGTGCGGAATACATTTTCATATGGATAGCTAAGCGCTTATTTTACCTGAAATTTTGCCATTCTTTGGCAAAAGCAAGACAGGATGTTTCCGGTACTTGCCCGGGGAATAAATGGTTACTGTGAGAGGACTTTTTGAAAATGCTGGTAATCCTTTAAGGATTCCCAATTGCCTCCCCAGCTCCATCCCAGGCGAATAAAAGTTTGCACGACCGGAGAATCCGGAAACAGCGTACCCGGTTTATGTATATCGTATACTGCCCCGGGAGGCAAGACAACCTCTCCTTTAATATAAGGATTTTGAACAGGATTGATGTCGATGGCAAAACCGTAAGCGTGCTTGGAGAGTGCCTTACCTCCGGTCACCTTTCTATAATTGAATGCCGAGGTGTTATTAGCGAGCATGGACTGATCGTCCTCATTCCATTTGCCGTTTTTAAAAAAACGGTCCGAAGATATCGGGATAACGGAGGCAATGGGAAACTTGTTTTCTAAGGCGACCCGGAATACTTCCCGGACGTCTTCAATTAACCGCTCGTCTATGACCAGCTGGCCCTTATGGATCTTTCCGTCAAAGGAATAATATAGTACCTCGACGATCTTTTGCCTCTCCTTAAATTCCGGAGGGCTTTCCTTTTTAAGCGCTTGAGCCAAAGTGATATTACTGTCAACGATCGGGTTCTGCAGGGAACCGGCTAAGCCCCGGTCGCCGCTAAGGGTGGCGCAACCGCATAAGATTGTTAAGAATAAAAGAAAGGCCGGATAAATATTCCGGGTCTTTGATTTTAACTGCAATTTTCAAGCCTCTTTCTAAACTCCGTCCAGGGAAACAATTTTCCCGGGCACTCCGTCCTTGCCCCGGGAACCTGGCCATGCCCCAGGACACGGTTCAGGGGGATCCCGTAATATTTCCTTAAAAGATTGGTCAGATAAACCAGGGCGTTCATTTCTTTTTCAGAGACTCTCTCCTGGCTGAAATTCCCCACCAAACATATGCCGATCCCCTTATAATTCATGTCCGCCGCCCGGCAATGAGCGCCGTCTTCCTGGTTGATCCAGCGCGGGGAAACTTCGATCGCGCCGTCTGCCTTCCCCTTTGTTCCGTTATCAATAACAAAATCATAGCCTATTTCATTCCAGCCCCTGCGCTTATGCAATATATTCAGATAGGAAGCATCTCCCGCGTCGGTTGCGCTATGGTGGACGATAATATACTGCCATTTCCTCGACGGAAACAAAGGGACGGCTGCTCTTAGGGGAGTTACGGAAATAATGAGTTTTTGCCCTTTTCTTAACGCGGTTTCTCTCAGGTCATTAGCCTGCATTATGCTTTGCATCGAAACCCCGTAAACCTTGCTTATATGCCAAAGAGTTTCCCCCGGGGCAACGATGTGGACAACATTGCCGTTCATAATACTGCAGACTTGTTTTCCGGAAGAGGGGGTTTGCTGAACGGGAGCCCTGCCCACCGTGGCGCACGAACTCAAGAATAGGGTTGATGCCAGAAGCAGGCAGAAATAAAATAATGGTTTTAATTTAGGATAAAACAATGATTTAAATTAATTATTTTGCTTTTTTGTACCGTCGGGATCAAGGAAATGTATTTAGGCTTGATTATATGCCAAACTCTTTGAAACGTAAAGAGATAAAGCGGCCATGGTCGCGGCAAATGATCATGGCTATCAGCTCCGCTTTCTTTCGGAAAAGGAAAATTTTGGTAGCCCCAACCGGATTTGAACCGGTGTTTACAGGCTGAGAACCTGACGTCCTGGACCAGGCTAGACGATGGGGCCGCATGTGTGAAAATATTCTACTATAAAGACCTTTTTAGTCAAGGATTAGAATCTCTGCGGCCAATTTCTCAATGTTTGGGCCTCATTACCGGCAGGGATAATAATAACGATCTTCATTTAAAATTTTTCCTAGCTTAAAGGGCGGATTTTATATTCGCTGGATAAATGAAAACACCAAATAGCGTTCATTCATTCAAGAGGTGTATAGACTTTAACCCCGGAACAATTGGCATTATGGATTTATATGTTTTTCAAGGGAATCAGCTAAATCATTTTTATTTAATTGCCTTAACTTGATTACCTGTTTTAAGGCGTTTTCTTTATCCCCATTAGTATTATAAGCATGGCCTAAGCTGAGATAGGCATCCGCTGAACCCGGATCGAGCTGGAGAACCTTCAAATAGTAACTAATCGCTTTCGGATAGTCGGAAGCTTTGTAATAAAGGTTGGCTAGATTAGAATAATCGTCTTGAGAATACGGGTTAAGCTGGATAGCCTTCAAATAGTAACTAATCGCTTTCGGGTAGTCGGAGATATTGGCATAGGCAGAAGCTAGATTACTGTGGTCTTCGCTGACATCGGGATTGATCTGCAACGCCTTATTTAAGTATTCGATCTGCTTGGTATAATTGGTAAGTTTTCCGTAAACCGCAGCCAGGTTGCGATAGCTTTCCGCTGAACCCGGATCGAGCTGGAGAACCTTCAAATAGTAACTAATCGCT
>CAINQO010000020.1 GCA_903852325.1 Candidatus Omnitrophota bacterium | reverse complement strand
CGCGCAAACCGCGCCCTGATTTTTAAATACTTGATTTATTAATCAAGGGCAGTATACTAACCCTAATACGCGCATCGCTAAAAAAGGCCCTCCTGAATAATCAATTTTTACACTATGCCTCGACGGAATTTAGCATAACCGAAAATGATGGGTGAAAAAACTGGACCGCAAAACAACTGGCTTTATTCCGGCTTCCGCTGGCTTCCCGCAAAAGAAGCTCTGTCCGCCCAGAAAAAACGGGCACGGATCCTAAAAGAACTTTCCGGGAGCCTGCGTTATCATTTTTCCGGTTCCAAAATCTCCACCGGCAGGCTCTCCCCCGGCTGTACTATCTGCGGCAACGGCCGCTGGTCCTGTTTATTTGTCAACGGCCTGTGCACGGCCAATTGTTTTTATTGCCCCCAGGACAGGAGCATTAAAGAGGAACGCGCTCCTTTTTGCCAGGAAGGGTTACGGTTTGATTCCCCGGATGAATACGTTATTTTCCTGCAGAAGTTCGGCTTCCGAGGAGTGGGTTTTAGCGGCGGAGAAAGCCTTTTGGCCTTTAAAACAGCGGCCCGGTTCATAAAAAAAATCCGCGAAGCATTTAAACACAATATTTACCTTTGGTTATACACCAACGGCAAACTGATCGACTCCAGCAAGTTACGCCGGCTGCGCCAGCTGGGCTTAAATGAGATCCGCTTCAACATCAGCGCGGATAATTATAATCTCAAGCCGGTTGCCCTGGCCGCCCGGTTCATCGATACAGTAACGGTAGAGATACCGGCGATCCCCGAAGATTATGATAAGGCGCTAAAAAGCATACGGCAAATGCAGGAGAGCGGAGTCAAATTCCTTAATCTCCACCAGCTTTCCACAACCAAATACAATTATAAGAATTTTCTGGCCCGGGAATATACCTTTTTGCGCCAACCGCATCTTCCGGTACTGGAATCGGAGATTACCGCGCTTTCCCTGTTAAAATATGCCGCAGATGCCCGGCTGCGGCTTCCAGTGCATTATTGCTCCTGTTCATACCAATGCCGTTTTCAGGAGGCGGGGCTGCGTAAACGCAGCGCCATGCTGGCGGCAGCAGGCTGGGAAGAAATCACCCCTGCCGGTTTCATCAGGAGCATCTCCCTGCGGGGGGCCCCGGCCGGATTAGAAAAAATTGCGGCGGCGCTTAAGCACCGCCGTTTACCTGTTTTATTGAACGCCACTGCGGCATCCGCGGAGCTTTTTTTTAGCAGCGCGGCTTTAAAACATATCCATCCTGCGGCAAAAGATATTATTATCCGCTACCTTAAGCCTTTTTTAAGCGAAACTGCTTCTGTTTCTGATAAAGATGTAACGGAGATCGCCCTCGGAGCTAAAAGGAAACTTTTTATAAAAAAAGAGCTGGCTGCTAAATACGCAGGAATAACCCCGCAAAGATTCCGGGATTTTCGCAGGCTGATCAACGGAGGGCCGGCGGCAAAACAAAAAGCAAGGCTGCCGGCATGGATAAAATGGGAACGGCTTAACGAAGGCTTACCGGCGATCGATTAGGCTAAAACGTAACCTAAATTATGCGTAAAGAACTAAAAAACCTTCTTTCCCCGGACTTAAAAGAATATTATACGCTTCACGGCATCCTTTTGACCGTGATCTTCCAAGATCAAGCGGCTTACCGGAGCGTATCAGCGATACTCAAGGAATTGAGCTTCTTAAACCAACGGAAGAAAAAAACCGCTTTACCGTGGCGTTCACTTACCCTCACCGTAAAAACCGGCAAACAGCGCATCCCTGCCTCTTTCAAAACAGTAATGCGTTCCTGCCGCAGCAAGACCAGGGCCATGCGCCGCGGAAATGAACTTATATTTACGGACGGCAATTGCGTGTTTACGGTCAGCTCCCCCGAAAAAAAAGGAAGGTTACATCCGGGAAAAGAAAGCACAACTTATCTTCGCCGGTTTGCTTTAAAGCAAGTCATTATCAGCGGACTAATGGGGCTACTGCGCGGCAGCGGACTTTACCCGCTCCATGCCTGCGGGGTCACCCGCGGCAGGCATAAGCTACTCATCTTAGGCAACAGCGGCAGCGGAAAATCAACGGTAACCTTAAGCCTGATTTTGTCCGGCTGGAACTTCCTCTCCGACGATCTTTTGCTTTTGCAGGAAAAAAAGCAGGGGACCCTGGCGCTTTGCGCCGAGACCTATTTGACATTTAATCCGGATCTGTTTGAGCGCGCCGGTTATGCCGTTAACGGCACCGGCTTATTCACGCCTTTAGCGGGCAAAGAAAAGATCATTGATCTTGGCTGCGCTTATCCCCGGCAATCCATTGGTTCCTTTTATCCCAACAACATTGTATTTTTGGATATCACTAAAAATAAAAAAAGCCGGATAACCCCGATCACCGGGCGCCTGGCGTTATTCAAATTAATCAATCAAAGCGTGACGATTATGTTGGGAGACAGTTTTGCGCAAAAAAATCTGGACGCATTGAACCGGCTGACAAAGCAATCAGCCTGTTTCCAGTTATCCCTTGGCCGGGATCTATCCCGGAACCCCCTGGAAATTAAAAATCTTTTATCGAAATTTTTATGATGAAACTTCTGCTAATTCAACCTCCGGATATATTTATGCACCAGCGCTATCCTTTTCTGGGCCTGGCCTCCCTGGCGGCGATTGCCGAATCCCGCGGCTGGACGGTAGAAGTCGCGGTCGCCGCAAACCTTAACCCAGATTCAGCGCAAAAACAGATCATCCGGCAAGCCGCCCGGTTTTCCCCGGATATCATCGGCATCAGTATCCTCACTTTTTCCGCCAAAACAAGCTATGCGCTGATTAACCGGCTCAAGCTGCCGGGCCGGGTAATTATCGCCGGAGGGCCGCATCCCTCCTCCCTCCCGGAAGAAACACTCGGGCACAGCGCCTGCGATATCGTCGTACGCGGAGAGGGGGAAGAAACATTCTCCCGGCTCCTGGAATTATACGAAACCGGGAATAAAGAGCTGGAGGGAATCGCTGGAATTTCATTTAAAGGCGCGGCCGGACAAATGATCCATAACCCGGACCGCCCTCTGCTCTGCGAAGAAAAACTCGATCTTCTGCCGCACCCGGCAAAACATCTTTTTCTGAATAAACATTTCCCGGCCTCCGGCCTGGGCAATATCGCCGCCAGCCGGGGATGCCCTTTTAACTGCACCTTCTGCAGCAAAGGAGTTTTTAAAAATACGCACCGGCTCAGGTCTTGCGCAGGGGTGCTTGCAGAAATTCAGGAACTGCACAGCCGCTACGGGATAGATCATTTTTATTTCGTCGATGATGTTTTCACTCTGCAAAGAGGCTGGGTAGAAGAACTCTGCGCCAAGATAATTGAATCCGGGCTTTTCATCAGCTGGCACTGCTTTTCCAGGATTGACTGTATAGATGAAGCCTTGCTTAAAACAATGCGCCGGGCTGGGTGCCTGTACATCATTTATGGAGTGGAAAGCGTTAATCCCGGCTCCCTGGAAAAAATCCAGAAAAAAATAACCCTTGAGGAAACCAAACGGGTCCTGGAGCTTACCCGCAACAGCGGTATGGGAATATTTTTAGCGCTGCTCTGGGGTTTTCCGTGGGAAACTGCCGCTGACGCCGACAAGCTGGTCGAATTTATCAAAGAGGTTTATCCCTGGGTGTATTTTATCGACTTAAACAGAATCGTCGTTTTTCCCGAAACCGAGCTATATGCTGCCTACAGCAAACAATACAATTTTCAGGAATGGTGGCTTAAGGACAAATTACTGGGCAGCCGGCTGCACCTTTACCAGCAACTGCGTTATTATCCTCCCAACACTGAACGGCCGTTCTTTCCTTTACCCGCAGAAATTATCCAAAAAATGGACAAAGCCCACGCTCTTATCGACGAACGCTTGATACTTACCGCTAACATGATCCGCAGGGGTGACGGTCAATATACAGTAATCGAACCGGCCGTTTTAACCGGATCAATCTCTTTTAGATTCAAACGGCTGATCAAACTGTGCTTCATCCGCTCTTCGATCTTATTGGCCGCTTATGCTCCCGCGATAGAATTAAATCTCCTGGTCCCCTTATATAAAATAACGGAGTCCGCCTGGAGCAAGCTCCGGGGGAGATCTTTTGGCAGCAACAAGAAAGCAGGGCAGTTAAGGTGAAACCCGGAAAGATCAAATCAAGTAACAACAAAATACAATTGGCCCCGGATATTATTTACACGGAGCTGGATGACAGGGAAACGCTGCTGATCAATATCCGCAAAAAAAGTTACTATATCTTAAACCGGATCAGCTGGGAGATCTGCCGGCTGCTTGCCCGGGGCTTAAGCGGAGAGGAAATCACCCGGCGCATAAAAAAACAGTTCCCCGGCCTGCCCCTTAAACAAATCGGGAATATTCAAAAAGCCATAAGCTCTTTGCGGCGGCTAAAATTGGTCGGCTAAGCTATAGGTCTTAGTTGTTTTTAGATAGCGGGCGGATTACGGCTGCGGGCTTACTGCTTTCCTAACGATAACATCCAATCGATATGATCAAATTTGATTTTTTCTTGCGTAAAATACAGCGTTTGTTCCTTTAGCTCACGGTCATAGCTAAAGATGAGGTCCAGGGCTCCCGCCGTGCAAACACTCATGTCGCTATGTCCGGTATCCCACAATGTCTGCAGCAGGCGGTTCCTGAACCGGATGATCTTTGCCCCTTTATTTAGCCTGAGAAATTTAAAACAATCGATAATGCTGCAAGCAGGAATCTTTGGGCTAAAATCTATCAACAACCCGGCGCAATCCGGCTTTGCCAGGCGGCCCAAAGATCCGGGGGCGTCAATATCCTCAATATATACAGAACGGAAAATAACCAAGCCCTCTGGCCCGCAGGCAGCATGGCCGCGATTACTTTCCAGGGGCACAACCGCGACTATCCGCGCCGCCTGGCGCAGATATTCTTTGGCGAGGGTAGCCTGGGCAAATACATTCTGGTAGTCCCAATGATTAACCCGGAAATAAATGCTTTTTTGGATCTTAGCGATGAGCTTGGGCGCCGGTAAAGCTTCTGTTTCCAGGATGATGTGCCAGATGGCATAGGGATTGCCGCGGGAAAGGATCTCCAGCACAGCCGCTATCCGCCCGGCATCCTTTGAAATATCGACGCAATTAAACCAGGCCACGACATTATTCGCCAATTTGTTTTCTATCCGGCGGGCAACCTGCTTAAGCTTGCCAAGCGGCTGATCCTCAAGGTGAAAAACCAAGGTAGTGATCGGCCGGTCAGGCTTACCCCGGCTGCTTACAGGTTTCCCCGCGCCCCTCCCGGAAGATGAATATCTGCCGGAAGAATAAGTATACATAAAAGGGAAAAAAGCGTTGTTCCCCGGATTAAGAATACTGTTTTGCAATTTTCCCACGGTACGTTTAGTGCATAAATCTATTGCCTGCTTCATCTGGGAAAAAGAAAGAGTGGGAGTTTCCAAAACATAATAAGGCGGCTGGCGCTGAATACGCAGCCCCAGTTTTTTTCTCTCCTCCCACAGCGGCGTGGAAGGGCACACGGAAAGAATGGTAAATGCAGCGCTGGAATCCAGGTTATTTACCTTAAGGAAATTCAGCGTCCGGGTGATTGTTTGCAGCGTATCCCCCGGAAGGCCGACCATGATATCCACCAGCACCCCGATACCGGCCTGTTTGAGCAGGTTGACGCCGCGGATAAATTTTTTAAAATCATTCTGCCTGCCGATATTGGCTAGGGCGACAGGATTAATGCTCTGCAGCCCGACCTCCGTCCCGACGACATTGCTTTTTAACAACTGCCGGATTGTCTTTGGCGTAACCAGTTCCGCCCTTAAGAAGACTTTAAGCTTCAGAAATTTATCGCGGTTGGATTTTGCCAAAGCATCGGTGATCTGGTTAAAATATGGCGAGAGGTTAAACGCAGAATCATGCAGATCGATAATCCGTACTCCCCGCTGCCTGGCAAAGGCGATCTCCCGCTCCACCCTTTGCGGAAAATAATACGGGTTCCTGCGGCGCGAGCGCACCGGATAAAGGCAGTATTTGCATTTATAAACGCACCAGCGCATGGTTTCGATCCAGATGCGTTTATACACTCCGGGATCGATGCAGCCGGATAAATACGGGGAAGGGATGTCGTTAGCGTCCGGAGCAAGTAAAGCCGCAGCGGTACATGCCTGGCCGCCGGAAGTTTTATAGCAGATACCGGGGATCTCCTTTAAGCGGGGAGCCCCGTAAACCAGATAACGCAGAATTTGCGCGAATGCCGCTTCCCCCTCTCCGATCACCGCAATATCCACTCCTGGCTCCTTGATAAAAGAAAATTCCCGGGTGATCCCGGGGCCGCCGATGATCACTTTTGTCCGCGGCAGCCGGCTTTTTATTTCTTTGATAATAAAAAGGCTGCGGTTAATATTCCAAACGTAGAAAGAAAAACCCAAAACATCCGGTTTCCCGGAACAGATCCGGTCAACCAGGAGCGCGTCTCCGGCAAATTCATTCTGCATGATCTCAAGGATCTCGATATCGCAGGAATCATCCAGTCCGTCTTTGCGGGCCATAGCCTTCAGGTACCCGGCGGCAAGCGGGATTGTCGATAATTGCTCGTTGGCGCTGCGGTTTAAAAGGGGAAACGGCAACTGCAAAAGCAAGATTTTAAGTTTTTTATCAGGCATTTGTTTTTTTAAAATATTTCAGGCACCAGTCGCAAGGAAAATGATCGGCAAGCTTAAGCCGGCGGCTAAAAAAATCCCGCATCCGGTCATGGGCAAACAAGGCGTAACGCTGCAAAAGTTTCCGCCGTGCGGCGGCAAGCGTAGTCTCCCGGAGGTTGCTGATCAACTGAGAACCGTTCAAGGGCAGGTCAAGGCTGGATAACATCGCGCAAAAAGCGATATTCCCCTTACAATCAGCATAAAAACTTCCCAGGGGTACCGGACATAAGAGTACCGGGTTTTGGGCGTATGCGCCGGCGCATAAATATATCTTGCCGGCGGAGGATTGTTTTTGCAGATTACGCACAGCTCTTTCGGCGCGCAGGCGCTCTTGCGGAGATAGCGCTAAACTATGGCTAAGGGGCCTGCCGGTCAATTGCAGGTGAGAGAAAAATATCGCCCGGCTTCCCAGTTCCCCGGCCAGCCGGGCTAAAGCGGCCAGCTCGGATTTATTCAACTGCGAAATAACCGTATTTAGCGAAAACGCCAGGCCTGCGGACCGGCAGATTTTTGCCGCTTCGATCACCTGCGCATAAGAACCCTTGCCCCGGTTTTTATCATGGGTTTCTGCCTGCGCCCCATCCAAGCTCAGGCGGACCTCCCGCAGGTTATTCCTGGCCCCGGAGATAATTTTATAAGCCCTGCCGAAATCGGCTCCGTTGGTAAAAAGGGTGATTGCGTATCCGGCGCGAGAAAAGGTGTTTACAATTTCTTTGAATTGCGGATGTTGTGTCGGCTCGCCGCCGGTAAGGCCCACCTCGGTGATCCCGAATGGCCTAGCCTGGGCAATGAGGGTACGGATTACAGCAATTGGAATATACTGCGCAGGGCGTGCTTGCTTTCTCAGGCAGTGCTTACAACGCAAATTGCAGGCGTCGGTCAGCTCCACCCTTATCCCTGAAACTTTCATAAACTTTCAACCTTTTGGATTAAGTAACGGCGGGGTCGTTGGGGCCAAGAAGGATCTCATCAAAAGCAAAAGAACCGCCATCCTGAAAATTGTGTTCTTTAATCTGAGGTTTCTCCCACTTTTTTTTAGGATCTGTGCCTCTTTTTTGGGGCTTCTTATCTTTCGCTTTCATATCAATTCTCTCCTTGTTTAGGCTAAACTTTTTTTACAGCTAATAAGCCCTTTTTGCGAAGACAGCCGACAAATCCGGCAACCTCTTTCTGCGCGGAAGCTTTGGTAATCGAAAACTCCTGGCTGATCTTCTCGGCAATCTGGCCGATATCTTTCTGGCCGTTAATCAAGCTCCATATCCTTGTCCCGGTGCTATTTAGAGAATAAAATGCGTCTGAGGCATCAGGTGTTTTATCCAAAGATACAAGGTAAGCCTGGCCGTCGATAATTTTGGAACCGACAGCTTTTCTCCGACACAATGATTCTTTATTCGGCATGATAAAATTGTCTTAACGCTGCAAAAATGCATTCTAAAACGAATACATTCCAAGATTAACATATTGAATAGGGATTGTCAATTGTTTCTTTGCCCCATAAAGGCATTTTTATGGACTCTTTAGGGAAAAATTATGTTATAATTAAATTTATTATCGAATTTGCTCTGTGCCTCCACTAAAATCACCTAAATCCGTGAAAAAAACCAAACTCCTGCTGATTTACCCCTCCCAGCTCTACGCGCCCGCCTGGGGCGGGATGGTTGCCGTAAAGCCGCACCTGATGAGCTTATTCTCTTTTCTTTACAAAGCAGGAGTAGATATCCGCATGCTGGACCTGGAAAACGAGCTGGGCAGGCCGGAGAATAAAAGCCAGGTCCGGCGGTTCAAAGAAAAAGCCTCCGGGTTAATCGCGGGTTTTGATTTCGATATCGCGGCCATCTCCTGTTATACCAGCCTTAATTACTTAAGCAGCGTCATGGCCGCCCGGCTTTGCAAAAAAACTAACCCCGATTGCCGGGTCGTGGTTGGCGGATATCACCCTTCGGCGCTGCCGAAGGATTTTATGTACGCTAAAAGCCCGTTTGATTTTATCGTCAAAGGGGAAGGTGAACGCGCCCTTGCTGATATTTGCAAGGGAAAAACGCCAAAGGATAAACATCCTCACTTGATCCAGGGGGCCCCGTTAAATTTACAAAACAACCTGCGGTTAAGATGGAAGGAATACGGTTACCTTGACCCGAACCGGAATTATTATCTTTATCTTAGCCGCGGCTGCCCGTTTAACTGCGCCTTTTGTTCAGAGTCATGCAAAGGCCATCCGGGATGGCGCGCTCTTGCCCCCGCTAAAGCCGCCGATGAAATCCGGCGGCTAATCGACTTCAACCACCCCAGAAGGATCAGTGTTTCCGATGCCTGTTTCGGGTTTAATCCGCGCTGGCGCAGGAGTTTTCTTAAGCGCCTGGACAAGACCAACATCAATTCAATACTGGGGCTGGAGTGCCGGGTGGATACGCTGGAGAAAAAAGACATCGACTTATTGTCGCGATTTAAAGCAATCGTTACCATGGGGCTGGAGAGCGGTTCCCCCCGGATGATCAAAATTTTGCAAAAATCAGCAAACCCGAAACTGTATTTAAAAAAGTGCCGGGATGCGCTGTGTTATATGAATAAAAGAAAATTATCATATATTATCTACCTGGTCTTTAACCACCCGGGAGAGACCCGCTCGACATACGCCGAAACTATCGCCTTCCTGGAATCGATAGTCCAAGGCCAGGAGTCCATGTCCGGATACATCATTGCGCAAAATTACGCTTTTTTCCCGGGCAGCCATACCTTTAGACATATTAATGACCACAAACGTCGATACGGAACCACCGTAGCTCATCCGGCCTGGTGGAAAGAGCCGGAAAATCACAGCCAGCTGGCCAGAGAGATCACCGCCAGCAATGACCTAGACGCGAGGACCAAACCGGGAAACTTCTGGGACAAAGACATTCTGAATTTAAATCTCCGGATCTTTAAGAAGATGCCCCCGGGGATCCGGGCGATTTGGCGAGAGGTCTACCAACGCAAACCCGTCCCGGGAGTACTGATTCCTGACACAATCAAAACGATAGCTTATATTGAAAATGAATAAAAAACTACTCCTTATCCAGCCTCCCGACGCCTATCTAAACCTTCCTTTTAACAACCCGCCTCTTGGCCTGGGTTATCTGGCTGCCGTTGCCGAAAAACTCGGTTGGCAGGTCAGAATTACCGTTGCTTCGACTTTATCCGCTCAACTGGAGATAGGCCAAATTGTTAAAAAAGCTGTGGACTTCCTTCCGGATGTTATCGCTATCAGCATCCCCACTTTTTCAGCAAGAATAAGCTATCAGTTGATCCAGCGGCTGAAAACTACCGGAGCCTTCATTATCGCCGGAGGAACGCACGCGAGCATTCTTCCGGAAGAAGTCATGCGGCAGTCTCCTTGTAACGTTGTTGTCCGGGGGGAAGGAGAAAAAACATTTGCAGAATTGCTTGAATATTATGAAAACAAAGGACATGATCTTGCCCGGATCCTGGGCATAACTTTCCGCAACGCCCAAGGCCAGATACTCCATACGCCTAATCGGCCTTTACTGAGCGAAGCGGAGCTGGATGCGTTGCCTTTTCCGGCAAAGCATCTTTTTTCAAAAAAACAATTTAGCCCCCGCAACCTGGGTAATATCATTGCCAGCCGGGGATGCCCCTACTCCTGCACTTTTTGCAGCCAGGGCATTTATGGCCGAATCTGCAGGCAGCGTAGGGCGGAATCGGTGTTACAGGAGATGCGGGAGCTGCGCAGCCGGTTTGGAGTAAAGCTTATCTCGTTTGCCGATGATGTATTTACGCTCAAAGAAGACTGGCTAAAGATCCTGTGTGAAAAAATTATCGCCGATAACCTCTCTCTTACCTGGATCTGCTCAACCCGGGTAGACTGCGTAAGCCCGGGGATGCTAAAACTCATGAAACAGGCCGGATGCGTTTGTATAAAATACGGTATCGAGAGCCTTAATCCTTTATCCCTGGAAAAAATGAAGAAAAAAATCTTATGGGAAGACATAAAAAAGACTATCAAAGATACTCAGGATGCCGGTATTGGAATGTGGCTTAATTTTATGCTGGGATTCCCCTGGGAAACCCTGGAAGATATAAAACAGCAGTTTGAGTTCATTCGCCGGGTATCTCCCGGGACTGTCGGCGTCAACAATGGATCACTGGTTGTCCCTTTTCCTTCTACGGAATTGTATGATGCCTATAAAGAAAAATGCCGCCTGGGGGACTGGTGGCTTAAAGATAGTTTTTGCTCCAGCCGCCTACATCTTTATCAACGCCTGTTGTCGTATAACCCCGCCATTGAAGAAGCGACTTTTTCGTTGTCAAAAGAGATGCTCCGGGAGATCCGGAAAAATCATTTCCTTTTTAATGAACAGCAGATAATCGATAGCCGGTTAATCAACCGAGCGCCGCCAAAGGAGACCGGCGGGTTTATCCAGCGGGGCCTAAAACGACTGCGCATAACCTTAAGCCGATACATCAAAATATTTTTTATTAGGTTTTCTATGGGTTTATCCCGGATACTGCCTGAAGCGGATTTCAAACTGCTGGTGCCGCTATATTACAGCTTAACTAAAAGCTGGCGCTATATTTTCACTAAAGATTAAGTTTTGGGCAAGCTAAGCAAGCCCAGGACCGACTTTGCCGCGTGTAACCGCACAACCGGATCCCTGTCTTTTAAGAATTCCCGGACGATGCCTAACGCTAAAACCGGTTCTCCCAGCTTTCCGATGGCCTCGGCAGCCCAGGACTTAACACTGCGATCAGGATCACTGCCGGCAACCTCGATCAAACAAGGCAGAGCTCCCGGCCCAAGTTTTCCGATGGCCTCGGCAGCCCAGATCTTAACCAAAGTGTCCCGGTCCCTCTTCAATATATCCTCAAGCATCAAAAGACACGGCTCCGTAGCGATATCCCCCAAAGCACAAGCTACCCGGGATCTAACGTTCGGATCTTTGTTTTGCGCAAAGCCTCCGATAATCAACAAATAATCCTTTTGCATAACCGCACCCGTTGCCTTTTGGATCAGTAAGACTGCCCTTGCCGCCCAGATCAAAACCAGCGGGTCGGTATCGTTGCGAGCCATCTCTTGCAGGCCTGCCAGGGCGCCTGTATCCACCAAACCGGCCAAAGCATCACAAGCCCATCTTCTCGCCTGAGGATGCTCACTCTTTAAAGCGGAGCGCAGATACCCCGAAACCGATCCATCACCCAGCCGCACCATTGCTTCAACGGCCGCCGCTTTTACCATCTCATCCTTATCCTCTAAGCCGACCCTGGCAAGATCAAGCCAAGCCCTGTCCTTTATTTTGCCGATGGCCTCGACAGCACAGGCCCGGGTAAACGGATCTTTATCTTTGGTTAAAGCGGTTTTAAGAGATTCCAGCGCGCTGCGGTCAGCTATTTTACCGATTGCCTCGGCGGCACGCCCGCGGATCGACGGTTTTTTTTCCGTAAGCAGCACCTTTATAAGCCCCGGCGCAATTTGGATGTTTCCGGTTTCCCCGGCAAGAAACACTGCCCGCAGCCTGACAAAAGGATTTCTGCTGCTTAATCCCTCTTGCAGGAGGCGGAGACAATAATTATACAGGGAATCATCAGGTATCTGCATTTTGGCGTAAAACAATAACAAAGCTGGGGTGACTGTTGCGAACATATAATATAATCCTTCCGGCAGACTGTCAAGCAAGCTGCTTTAGCAATGTGGCAATAACCTGGATACGTGGTATAATAATAAAAATTTTATTTCACCTCTGGCGGGTTAAAAAATGATTGAAGTTTATGAGCTCAGTAAAAAATTCGGGGATTTTTGCGCCGTAGACCGGGTATCCTTTTCGGTTCCTGAAGGGGTCATCTTCGGATTTCTGGGCCCCAACGGCGCGGGTAAGACCACAACGATCAGGATGTTAACGACAATGCTTCGACCTACCGGCGGCCGGATGCTGGTCGATGGGCATGACCCGGTCAAGGAGCAGTATCAAGTCCGCCGGAGCTTCGGAATCGTTTTCCAAGACCCCAGTTTAGATGAAGAATTAACTGCTTTTGAAAATATGGATTTCCACGGCGTGCTCTACGGCTTGCCTTCTTGGGAAAGGCGGCAAAATATCGAAAAGCTGCTTTGCCTGGTAGAGTTGGAGGAGCGCCAGGATGAATTGGTTAAATTCTTTTCTACCGGAATGAAACGCCGGTTGGAGGTCGCCCGCGCGCTTCTCCACCAGCCTAAGATCCTTTTCTTGGATGAACCCACCCTGGGGCTGGATCCGCAAACCCGCAAACGCATCTGGGATTATATTAAAGATCTGAACCAGGGACAGAAATTAACCGTATTTTTTACCACGCATTACCTGGACGAAGTCGAACGGGCAGCGGATCAAATCGCCATCATCGACCAGGGAAGGATTATCGTTAATGACACTCCCTCCAATATTAAAAATAAAACCGGTTCCTCCTCTCTTGAAGACGCCTTTATTTTGCTGACCGGAAAAGTTATCCGCGATGAAGATCCTTCGGCCATGGACCGGATGAGATTGCGCCGGAAATTCAGGAGAAAAAGATGAACGTTATTTACATTATCTGGCTCAGGCAGCTTAAGCGGGATCTGCATTCCCGCGCCTGGATAATCGCGGCATTCGGTCAGCCGGTCATGTATTTGCTGGCGCTGACCTTCGGTTTCGGCCCGTTTTACCAGAAAGCATCCGGCTTAAACTATCTGCAATTCCTTGTCCCAGGGGTGATCTCCATGGGGATTATTTTTCCCGCCGTGCTCTCGGGGATGGAAATCGTTTGGGACCGGCAGTTCGGCTTCCTAAAAGAAACGCTGGTAGCTCCGGTTTCACGGTTTAAGATTGTCTTAGGAAGGATCCTGGGAGGGGCGACTTTAGCACTGATCCGGGGGATGCTTGTTTTTATTTTCTGCCTGGCGCTGGGTTTTAGAATAGAGAATACCGCCCTTTTACCCGTTGCTTTTGCCTGGATGTTTTTTATCGCGGTGTTTTGCGCATCGATCGGGACAGTGATCGGTTCACTCTTGGAAGATATCCAAAGTTTTCAACTGATGATGAACTTTTTTATTATGCCGTTTTTTCTATTTTCTAACGCGCTCTTTCCTTTGGACAGGCTCCCCCAGGGGATGCGGACAATTGTTTCTTTAAATCCGCTAAGTCACGGAATCGACGGCTTAAGAGGCTCCCTGACGCACGGCTTCTTTTTTGGAGCGGGGGCTGATCTTTGCGTCCTGGGGATTTTCACCGCAATCTTATTCATCCTAGCCAGCTATCTTTTCTCTTTGATCGAACCTTGAGAAAAATGACCTGTCCAAGCGGAAAGTACACCCAGCGCCAAAATCGCCCGCAAAAGAAAAAAAACCTGTTTTAAGAACGCCTTCTTATTAAAACTGAAAAATTGCCTTAAAAGGTAGCGCGGCCTAAGATAAAAATCCCGCAGCCCGCCCTCAACAGCCCGGCGCAATGCTTCGGGGTCAAGCCCCTGGGCGATATAAGCCAGCTTTTCCGGAAAACAATAATTGTGATAATGGCGGAATTCCACATCTTTTCTGATCTGGCCCAGCGCCAAGGCGGTTTTATATAACTCCGAACCCGGATATGGCTGAGCAACAGAAAAACCTACCCGGTCAAATGATAACTTATCCGCCAATATTAAGCTTTTGCGCATGCTTTCTGCATTGTCTCCCGGCAACCCGAAGATAAAATAACCCAGGGTAATAATTCCGGCTTGGCTGGTCCAGCGCAGCGCCGGTTCAACCTTCTCCAAAACAACATCCTTCTTGATCGTATCTAATACCTTCTGGTCTCCGGATTCTATCCCGTAGCCGATCATCCAGCAGCCTGCCTGGCACATCAGCTTAAGCATCTTAGGGGTTACCTGATCGACCCGGGCAAAACAGGTCCAGGTGATTTTGATGTTACGCTGCTTTAGCCCGCAGCAGAATTGCTCCACCCGCTCAGGATACAGCGTAAACAGTTCGTCAACGATGTTCACATTGCGAACCCCGTGCTGTCTTTTTAATATTTCGATTTCATCTAAAACGTTATTGATGCTCCTGAACCGGATCCGGTTGCCGAAAACTGCATGGTCGCAGAATGTGCAGCGGTAACAACACCCCCGGCTGGTCAGGATACAGACTTTCCGGGGAGGTTGAAAGGAAGAAAGGACCCGGTTGTAGCGTTTCAGCGGCGGAAAAAGATGCCGCGCGGGAAAAGATAGGCTGTCTAAATCATCGATGTAGGCCCGGGGCGGGGTGCGCACTAAATCCGCGCCATTACGAAAGATGATCCCGTTTATTTGCAAGAATGCTTCCGGGACGCCTGCGGATATCGCATTAACCAATTCTACGGTAGTCTTCTCACCTTCGCCGATGACTCCAAAATCAAAACATCCGGCCTGCATCGTCTCTTCCGGAAGGGCGCTCACATGCCTGCCGCCGATAATGATGGTATAATTGCCGCGGGATTTTATCTCTTTAGCCAACTCTTCGGCCACACAATAATCAGCGGTATATGCCCCGATACCGACAACCTGGGGAGCAAACTCTACCACCTTCCCGGCTATTGCCCCGCTGGTTAATTTTTCTACCTTAGCATCTATAACCCGGACAGAGTGCCCGGCCTGCTCAAGCGCGGCGGCGATATATCCTAAGCCCAATGGCTGGGATGTATCCAGGTCATAGTTAATGGGTCTGTCGCTCCTCATTAAATCATGAGGAGGATGGATTAAAAGGATGCGCATTTACCCCCGCCCTTCTGCCATTACTTTAACGACGCCCGGCATATTTTATCCCTTAAATTCCTTAAGCAGAAAATACCGAAAACATGCTTCCAAAGAAAGCGTGCTATGCAAGATCTTTGATGGAACATCAATGACTTTGACCTTTATTCCGGGAAACTCTTGGCGGATCAGATCGATGCTGTCTGCGCTTAAATCAAATTTATTTCCGGCGACAAACATGCTTGAAGGTAAAAAGGCGTGTTTTAGGACGTTTCCGCCCGCAGACAACTCCCGGAGTTTACGGATAATCGATCTTACCCTGATCCCCAGCGCAAAATCAACGCACCCTCCGATAGAATTTTCAACCGGGATAACCCGGATCCCCCTCTCTGATCCCCGGATCAGCGGATACGCCCCTTTTGAGCAAAAAATAGCCGCATCCTTTGCCCCCTTGGCTGTTTTTAACAACCGGCTGATTTCTTTTTGGAATACCCAAGAGTAGATCTTGGAAGCGGGCGAAAAACGCAAGCGCCCGGAAATATCTCCCAGCTTTTTATCGTTCCCTTTTAAATAATAAATAATAGCTTTAAAATGTTCTTCGGCTTTATCCGCGTAATCCTTAACTATCTGAGGAGAGAATTTACCGTAATATAGCTTGTGGATGTAGAGCGAACCTTTATTTTTTAAAGCCGGCTTATTTAATATGCCGATATCGGATACGATTTGTTCCTTATTAAAATAGAGCAGGAAATACGTCGGCCGAAATGCGATATTGCAAATCTTTTTTAGATTTCCGGTATCGATACCCGGGTGCATAAGGTCTTTGCGGATCAATGGATCAAAAGTAACCACGGACAGATGCAGCCGGAACTTGCGGGGGTATTTCCGGGTTAAGTATCTGACCAGGCTAAGATCCAGATTAAGCCCCGTAGTGTAAAATACATTCTGCAGCGGGATTATTTTCTCGATTTGAGCGGGCGTTAATCCCAGGTTAAAAAAATCGCACATCGGGAAATACTCAAACCCGCGCCGGGTCAGCTGTATCCCCGTGCCCTTATTCCTCGGGTCCAACTCTTTCCGGTTATTTTTCTGGAAATCCGAAAATTTTTCATAAAAAAAATCAAATGCTTCGTTTGTATAAAGCGGGGCGTATTTTGTGCTGACTTGAGGAAAGGTTTTGCTAAAGTCTTTTTCGTAACAAAATTTACATTGGTTGGGGCACCAACAGTTAAGCGGCAAATATCTGTTCCGGGCGCCTGCGGCCAACAAATCTTTATGTTCTTGAGATATCATTTTAGTTTTTTGATATTGACCAGCTGCAGTTAAATAAAATTTTTCCTCCGGCTATTTGCGGAAAATTTCCTTTAATATAGTATCCGCGATATTCTGGGCCAAAAGCCGGTTACCCTTTTCCGTACAGTGCCCGAAATCCCCGGCAAACATATCCCTGAAATATTCTTTATAACCGGATTCCTGCAGCGCTTTTTTAAAAATACCCCGGTTATCGACAAAGATGGCCCCTCCGGCTTGCCCTGAAAATATCTTCTTTAGCGATTCTACGCTGCGCAGCGGATACTGCACGCAAACCAATCGGATCGCCCGGGCATCCAGGATTTCCTTCAATTTACGGTAATTATCCGCGGTAACTGGAAGATAATATGCCAGGCTTAGTTTATTCTCCTTTTCTGCATATTTTTTTGCCAGCCCCAGCTTACCTGTTTCCAGATATAACTGGGAAATTGCTCCGTATGCCTGATCATTCTCAGGATGCAGCGCGATGGCTTCGAGGAATAAATTCTCGGCTTCCCGAAATCTACCCCGCTTCCGGTAAAACCACCCTAATTCAAAAAGCGGGTCCCTGTCTTTAGGATTCAAGCCTATGGCTTTCACAAATGATTCTTCGGCCTGAAGAAATTTGTTTTGATTTAAATAGAGCCACCCTAATTCAGTGTATGCCCGGTCATTGTCAGGATTAAGCTCAATAGCTTTACGGAAGGCTTCTTCGGACTGTGAAAATTTGCCCTGATTACGGTAAAGCTGGCCTAAACCAAAATAGACCTTGTCGTTCTTCGAGTCCAGCTTGTCCGCTTTTCCGAAGGCTTCTTCAGCCTGAAGAAATTGGCCTTGATGGCGATACAATTGCCCTAATTCTACATAATCACCGGCGTTACCCGGATTAGCTTCCAAATCTTTCTTGATTGAAACTTCAGTTGGGACAGATTCGGCAGGAATTTCCTTCAAACCGGATTCTAAAAGACAGGTTTCGGCTTGCTTGCCGGCATCAGGATTATAAAGCTTTGTTCCGCTGGCCTTAGCTAGAATATGCCGCCAAAGAAGCCTGGCGAGGTTATAAGTCCTGAGCTGTCCGATAAAAAGCATTCCCCGGGAAGGGGTAACGGCAACAAAAGGAAGCAACTTTCCCGAGTCATTAATCCCCATCATGGCCACGACCGCATCCGGATGATATTCGGACAGATAAGCTTCTAGCTGGTTTAATATAACCGGGGTTTCCGTGCCCACCCTTCCTTTGTCTATTACGCTGAATCTTATTCCGATATTCCGCCGGTTTAAGGCTTGCTCTAGAAATTGCGGATATTCCCCCTGGGTAGTAGATTCTCCCAAACAGAGGATACGGTAAGCTCCTTTTTGTTTGATAGATTGCCGGTTCCGGTTATCCTGCATAGACAACAGAACAACCCCTCCCAGCCGCAGACCGATTTCTAAAATTATAATAAATAATAATACCCCGAAAAACGCCAGGAATATTTTTTGCTTGAAAAGCACTTTTGGTTGTCTCAAATTATTTTTTTGCATTAAAATCGGCCTTGGCTATTTTCCGCTAAGCTTATTGTTTTTAATTATACCACCCCGGATTAAAAATGTAGAGAATAAAGCTTTGGATTAGAGGCGCGCATCAGAAAGGGACGGCCGATTCTTCCGATATCGACCGCCATGGTTGTTCAAGAATAAAACGGGATTTTTTAATTTTTGCTTACCGGGGGGAACGCAGAACCATGCCCGTTTGGCCGGGGAAATTATGGCCTACAGGGATTTAAATACATAATTCAACGGAAAAAATTACTGAAAAAAATATTCTAAAACTAAACTGCCGCCCTGTGCCCGAAAAATACCTTAATTATTGATCGTCCTTACCAGAGGGATCCCGTTGTCCCCGCTGGGGATGTATACGGTCGTATGGTTCTGGCTGGCGGCCATTTTCATCTGCGCTTGGATCGCTTCATGCTGCAGATATGCCTGGGTCAAAGTCTTATTGATGATCGACTGGGCCTCGGCGATACCTTTAGCCTCGATAACTTTTCTTTCCGCTTCCTGGGTTTCTTTGGTCAGGACGAATTTCATCTGTTCGCTTTCCTGCTCGGCTTTTAATTTTTGTTCGATGGCCTGGGATACAGTCATCGGCAAGAATACCGCCCTTAATAGAACCTTTTCCAGGACAATCCCTCTTTCCGCAAGCATCTTTTCCAGGTCCGCAAATATTTTACTGGTGATTTCATCCCGGCTTGAGGTATACAGCGCCTTGGCTTCATAATATACTGTCGCCTCTCTTACTGCCGAGCGAAATTGCGGAGTGATCACGACATCATCATAATCGGAGCCGATAGTTTTATAAGTGACGCTGGCTTTTTCAGGCAATAACCGGTAAAGAATAGAAATTTCCACCTGCATGGTTAAGCCTTCTTTTGAGGGGACCGCCATCTGCTCTTTCTTTTCCTGGGTTTGGATATCGAACAAAACCAGTTTGGCAAAAGGATTGATCAGGTTGATTCCCGCGGACCTCTGCTGCATATTCACGCTGCCGAAGACATCGACTACACCCACTGATCCGGCCGGGACCACGCGCACGAAACTGGCAAAGATCAAAATCAGGGAAAGGATGATCGCCCCGCCGCTTATTCCGCGCACCGGGCCGCTATAATTTTCTCTTGCCGCTTTGTCCACGAACTTTCCGCTTAAGCCTAATAAAACCATTCCCGCGAAAAATAAAACTAAGGCAAATAAAAACATCTTTCCTCCCTTTTTAATTTACGCTCAAGCCCGGTTAACTCTAACTGCTGAATCCATTATATCTCTAAAACGGTCGAACTCATATCATTTTTTAAATAGCCGTTTCTAGCTTTCTACCAGTATTTAGGGTCGTATTTCTTATACAAATGATATAAATTGTAGGAAAATTTTACCCCCTGGAAGAAAAAGCGGGCAGAGTCGCCAAGCGGGACCTTAGCTTTATGCACTTTGGCCGGGATGCGCGCCGCGCCTAAGCCGTACAGGATCGTAAAATACTGGTAAAATTTTTTCAACGGTAAGCGGGTAGGCAGGATCGTATGCAAACAGTCGTAGAAAAAACACGGATCCGGGCAAATAAACTTATCCCGGGATTCTTCGAATGCCTTTGTCCCCGGGGGAGGGGAATAAACCGTAAACGCGAATTCCGCCGGCCCCAGTTCCCGGATCGCCCGCTGGACGGTTTCAAAATCCTCTTTTCCGAAATTCGGATTGACCATCAAAGCGGAGTGGATATTGATCTTTAGATCCCGCAGGATCTGCCGGGCCCTCCGGTTTTGGGAAGGAGTGGCGTTTTTATTGTACGCGTTCAGGTTCTTGTCTTCCAAAGACTCAAAGCCGATATAAACGAACTCCAGCCCCGCCTGCTTCCATAAAGTAAACAACTCCGGATGCCGGCAGATCGTATCGCTCCTGGCCCAGGAAATATACTTTTTTTTCACCCCCAGCGCGAGCAACCGCTCGGCCAGCTTTTTCATCCTTTCCGCGTTGATAAAAGTCTCGTCGTCCACAAAGTAAATATACTCTTGAGGCAGGGATTTTATTTCCTGAGCGACATCCTCGATATCCCGCTGCAGGTATTCCCCCCTGGCCAGAAAATGCACTACGCAAAAACTGCACCGGTTCGGGCAGCCGACGCTGGTCCTTACGCAGGCGGTCTGCGGAAAAAGGGTTTTCATCCGCTGGCGCGGCTCTCCGTAACAAATACAAAAATACTTGGACATATCCACCAGGTCCCGGCGGGGCCGGGTGATTATCCCGTCAAGATTAAGCGCTGGCGGCGCCTTTGCCGCTAAACGGTCAAAATTCGGGGAGGCAGTAGGCAGGATCCAGTCTGACTCCGGCAGCGGCCCACCCGACTCCAACGCCTTAATGATCACTTTCATTGCGGAGACCCCGTCACCCCGGACAACCAGGTCGAATAAATCCGGATATTTACACCCCTGGGGCAGGCTGGAAGCGTGGATACCGCCCAGGCAGGTTACGCTGTGGGGCAGGATTTTCTTGGCTATCGCCGCCAGCTCCCGGTTAACCTTAAACTGGCTGGAAAAACCTCCGAACCCGATCAAATCCGGCTGATATTCAGATAAACTAAGCTTAAAAGCCTCGAGGGAATCCTTCTCCAGCGCTAAATCGCATATACGCACATCGTGAGGAGATTGAACCGCTCCGGCAATGAGCTCCTGGGCATAAGGCTCAAGGAGGATCATCGTTTGCAGCCATTGAGAGGTAGATAAAAGAGGGTGCGGCCTGACTAATAATATTTTCATCTATCTTGCTTAAATGTTTTTCGCCGGCCTTTCCGGCAAAGAAGCAAAAAACCAGGATGCCTGTTGCTTATCCTGGCTTTATTCTAATGGAACATACCCGAGAGCTTCTTTTGGAGACTTGCGGTGCTTCCCTAAAGCCATCAGATCATTGTTTAATAATTATAACGCAATAATTTGATTTAACAATAGGCTTGCCAAAAGAAAAACACCTTGGGAAAGCATCAATTTTCAAAGTTCACAGCATACAACCAGTATTGTTCGCCCCGGGCCATTTCTTCCGTAAATTCCCCGATTTTTTCCGCCGGATACGGCGGCGCTTTTAATTCCTGATTTACAACCAGTAAAAATTTCTTTTTCCGCAGCGCCGGTTCCTCCCAGAGTTTATTCAGGTCATATGCCTTCAGGCGCTTATTGTCCCATTGGACATAAGTGGCAAATTTTCCTTCTCTTAAATAATAAATTTTTTTGTCCAGATAACCGGCGATCGGCGAAACCGCGTAATCCGGGTCCCCGGCGATAAGCACCTCTTTAAGCCCGTGCTCCTTAATAAACTGGGCGGTTTCCTTGGCGGCGGAAAAAGGATAAACGTAATCCCGGGCATATGCCCTGGCCCCCTGATAAAAGTGAACAGTTAAAAGCGCGCCGACAAATAAAACCAGGTATTTTTTACCCATGGCGGATAACTTGTCAAAAAACGCAGATCCCGGAGCTGAATCAGGATAACCGGCAGACAACCAGAAACAGGCGATCAATAAAATATACAAATGCCCGTGATGCCAGGCGTATCCTTCGTATTTAAAATAAAAAAAGGCTAAAAGCGCCAGGGTCCCGCAAGCATATAAGCATAAAATTTTCGGCTTACGCAGGAACACTATTGAAGCGTATATAAAAAGCAGCCCGGATAAACACGCGCTAAAAAATAACCCTACTTTTTGCTGCGCCCCGGAAGACAGCTCGAATAACCAGTAATGCGGCGAACAAAAATACGTCAAAGAAAGCAGGCCGGAAATTCTTTCCAGGCGGAAATGATTAAAAAGCAAATGCCATCCCGTGGCATAACCGCTGTCTTGAGGAGGGATAATTTGCCAGATTGATACGATTACTCCGGAAAAAAACACCGCCAACATCAACGCCAGGGTAGTTTTGCTTAGCTGCTGCCTGCGGGCGGAAACAAGGTCAAAAACAAGCATGGCCTCAAGAGAAATAGCGATGATCAGGCCTAAAACGCTGGTTTGACAAAGTAAAAAAAGAAAACAGGAAAGCAGCAATGGTTTTTTTAAACGTTCTTTATAAAACGCGCAAAAAATGAAGAAAAAAAGTATGCCTAATGCGTATCCCCTGCTGATGATGGCGTATTCATAAAAAGGGAAAAACCCGAAGGCAAAAAGGAGCTTTTGTAATTTAGTAAACGGTGAAAACCGGACAAACACCCATACCGTCGCCGTTGCGATAAGAATATGCAGTAACTGCATCGCCAACGGGTTATGGGTAAACCGGGTAATGGCGTAAAGGCCCAGGTACCAAAGTAAAGGATGCCCCTGGTATTTAACTGCGGCGGCCAGTCCGGCAAGGGAAACGCTGTCCCTGGCGGTCATCCACGCCTGCAACTCATCCCGCCACATTTCATGGTGGAGGATACCGATAAAGCCCAGCAAAAGAAAGATTGAGGATACGACTAAAGAGAAGTTGCTTTCATTGGACCAGAAGGAGGATTTAAGCGGAGAGGTTTTTTCCAGAGATCGCATTATCTAATCATGGGTGATTTAAAGAGGACATCTGGGGGCATCTATGGAGTTTCGGTTATTTTCTCCGGCTTCGGGAGTTCTTTTTGCTGGGGGATGGAACATTTGCCGGACCATTTATCAAACACGATATTGGAACCCAAACGCATATACCGG
>CAINQO010000019.1 GCA_903852325.1 Candidatus Omnitrophota bacterium | reverse complement strand
GCAGCTGCGCCGCCTGCGCGGAAGCGGCATACTCCTCTTTCAAGTACTGCGGTTCTTCTTTTTCCAGGAACGAATATGACTTAAGCAGCTTCATCGCCGTCTGCTTGCGGATACCGATCTCCCGGGAAACATAAACATCGAAATTAACGTACCCCCACTCCTTATACAGCTTGTCCTTGTAGGCCGAATACAGGGAACGGCCCAACTCGATCCAGGAAGACTTGAAATTCTTGGCGCTCTCTAAAATATGGTAGCGCAAAGAATGGATATCCAAATTTTCCATTTTTGCTTCAATATTCTTCAAAGACTTGGTCTTGATCGCTTCCATTTACGGGTAACCTTTATTATTGGCCCAATATCGCTTTGATTTGTTTACCCAGCCCCTTATACTGGTCGATCATCGAACTTACTTTATTAATCAACTCCTCCGGGGGCTGCTCCGACAGGTTCTTGGCCGCCGCTTTTAAAATTATCTTCTGGAGTTTTTCCTGGCTGATGGCCGGATTGTCTAAAAGGGTATCGATAATAAATTCCAGGTGTAAATTGCCTTTGGAATCGGTAAACACATCCAAGGCATTTTTCATCAGGTCGACATTGATCACCTCATCCTTGGGCTGCGCATAAACCAGATTGGAAAGATCTAACTTAGTGGTGATTTCTAAGGCGTTACTCTTGGATTTAAAGGTTGAGATCACGTCCAACCGGGCCGAAGAGAGTTTCCGGTTGGAAATAAAATTACCGTAGTAAGCTGAGAATTTCGTCACATCCAGCCCCGTAACTTTTAACTGAGCATCCAGGTTTTTGGCTAAATAGTCCAGCCAGCCGCTGAAGTCGATTTCTCCGGAAGCCGTGCCCTGTTCGCTGAGCAGTTGACCGCTGGCGCTGAAATTTGTCGCCAGGGAAGTGACCGGAAGGGCGACTTTAGCCACTTTCACATTGAGCTTATCTACAGTTACCTTGAACCCTTCCGGAGAAACTTTTTTGTCCTTAAAATTTATTTTTCCGTTGCGCACGGCAAGGCTAGTCAGGTAAATTTCCGGGGGCTTGCCTTTCTGTTCCAGGACCGGCAGGTTTAATTTACCGTCCGCAGACTGTTCAAGATTAATCACCGGTTCGGTAACGGTCAAGCCGTGAATAACGATCTTGCCGAATAATAAAGCCGCCAGATTCGGAGAAAAAGATATTTGTTTAATACTGGCCAGCTCCCCGATCTCTAATTTCTCCAGGGTAACCGCAAAAGGCAGGTTTAAATGGATCCTGCCCAGGGTGCATTTTAGTTTTAAATTCTGCTGGAGCTGCTGCTCGACGATCCGGGGGGCGTAAGCGCCGAGCAAAATATTCGCCGCCAGGAAAAATACCAGAAAAATACCGCAGAGCCAGAATATGATTTTATATCTTTTTTTCATGGTTTAACAACGCCTCCTGGATCTTAGACTGCACCGTGTCCCGCAACCGGGCAAAATCCCCCGGGCCGTAGCCCTCGGTAGCTACCGGCTCAAGCACCACCACCTCCGCCGCAGCGACCGTCCGGAAAACCCAACTGCCTTTGGGGATGGCCGCGTGCGTGCCGATCACGCAAATCGGCAGGATCGGTTTCTTTTCCTTGATCGCCAGCTTAAAAGCCCCGTTCTGAAACTCGCCCATTTGGTTGCTGCTGCTGCGGGTGCCTTCCGGAAAGAACAATACCGACATCTCTTTTTGCAACCAGCCGCTGGCCTGGTGATAAATTTCTTTAATACTGGAAAAATCACCCCGGGTAAGCTTAATGTGTTTGATCAGGCTTAAACACCACCCGATGAAAGGAACCTTAAACAAACTGGCTTTCGCTACCCACTTAAACTGCATCCGGGTTTGATAAAGCACTACGATATCCGCCATACTCTGGTGATTGGCGATGATCACATACGTTTTTTTGCGGTCGATATGCTCCAGGCCGCTGATCTTCATCTTCCAGTAAGGATTTAAAGCGATCAGCAGGTCCGACCACCAGAAACACTGCGCGTGCGTGACCTTCTTTTTCTTATCAAAAGGGAACAGCAGGATGGTTAGGATAAAAACAACCAAAAAAAGCAGGACGGTTAGCAGCCCACTACCTACCCAGATAAATACGGAAATAATTGCTTTCATAGCTTTACTCTCTGACTATAGCCCAAATCCCGGCGGCTGTCAATCTCAAATCCTGGATCAGGATCAAAACCTTGCCAGTTTTTAGCGGATTACCGCACAAGGACAGATTTGATTGTAGGCGCAATAAGTGCAGGCCTTGTATTCCGGCCTTGCCGGATATTCCTGATTGCGGATCCCGGAGGAGACCGTCAAGATGTCTTCCTTGACCTCTTCCAGGTCATTTTCATCGAAAGTATGGCGGCCGACAATCCCCGATTCAAGAAAATAGAGCTCTACAGCCGCGGGCAAGGCACCATAACAATACTGATGGGCCAGGGTATAAAGCGCCAGCTGTTTATTTTCTTTAACCCGCTTGTCTGCGTCTTTTTGCATTTTAACCGCGGAAGTTTTGAAATCTATGATTACCGGGCCCTCTTCTTCCATATCGATACGGTCAAATATACCGTTAATTTTATTGCCGCCGATAATGAAAGAAAATTTTTCTTCGATATATTTAGGTTTCCGGCGGCACTTTTCTTCTTCTTTATAGAACCGGACCAAAGCTTCTTTCCCGATCCGGAAACGCTCCTCCTGGTGGCTGGCATCCAGGAACCCCTGGGGATCGAAATTGGTTTCAAAACACACCAAAAGTTCATCCAAGGAAAATTTATTGCCGCTTAGCTTGCCCTGTAAATACTGGCTTACCGCTTTATGCATTGCCCGGCCGTAAATTACCGTATGGTGCTCCATGATCGGCACGCGCAAAATATTCACATATTTATATTTTAACGGACAGGTCAGGTAATCATCGATCTGGTAATAACTTAAGGTAACTAATTTATCATCGGGGATCTTGGGTAAGGCGGAGCGTTTTAGTTCTTTGACCGGAGCAAAGCGCTGGATGCTTTCGATGGCGGCGGTTTTTTGCTTTTGCGCCGGTTCAAGTTGCTTCCCCAGCGCCTCCAGCACAAATTGGCTCACTTTACGCAGCCGCTTTCCGCCGTAATCATCGGCGCTGGTAAGGTACAATTCCTCCTTTGAACGGGTCAACCCCACGTAAAAAAGCCGGCGCTCCTCCTGGAGATGAAAATCCCCGGTAGGCAAAACTTCCTTGATCAGGGAATCCGGCAGTTCGATCTGCTGGGCGCGCCTGGGCAGCGGAAATTTTCCCTGCACCAGGCTGACTAAAAATACTACCCTAAACTCCAATCCCTTGGATTTATGGATGGTCAGGATATTCACCGCGTCCTGATCTAAATCCGCTTCCACTGTCGGCGGGTCATCCCCGGAATCGATCAAAAGGTTAAGGTGCTGGATAAAACTGAGCAGGCGGTCTTCTTTAGCCACCAGCTCATAATCGCGCACCCGGTTAAAAAACTTGGCGATATTCTGGATCTTGGTCTCTTTTTCCATGGTAGGATCGTGGGTCAGGAATTTAAGATACCCGGTATCGGTGAGAAAACTGTAAAGCAGGCGGCCGGTAGTTTCTTCCCGGGAGATCTGCAGGAATTTTTCAATGTCCGCCAGCACGCGCTTGATCTTCTCCACCATCTCCCCGCTTACTCCGGAGAGTTCCGGGATTGTTTCCAGGCCGCTAAATACCTTATAAAGCGCCAGATTCCTGCGCCGGGCAAAATGGTTGCATAAGGACAGGTCGGATAGGTTTACTTTATAGATTTCGGAGCTGACCAGGTAAAATAAACTCAAAGAGTCCGAAGGATTGGAGATCACCCGCAGGAAGTTTATGCATAACTTTATTTCTTCCCGCGCGTACAGACCCTGGTTGCCGCTGAACTGCCAGGGAATATTCTGCATATTTAACGCCTGGATAAAACCCTGGGCATCGGAATTCGAACGGACGAGGATGGCAAAATCCCTATACTTAAACTTACCTGAACTTACTTTATTTAATATAATCTTACTTACATTATCAGTTTCGCTGGAGTGGGTATCAAAATGTAAATGTTCCGGCTTTGCCCCGCCTTTAATTAAACCGATCAAATGCTTATCGATCTTAGCCTTCACTTCAAACCGCTCCGGATTATTGTATTGGATCAACTGGTAAGCGGTATCCAGGATCGCCTGCGTGGAGCGGTAATTTTGGATCAGGGTGATATTTTTTGCCTGTTCGTACTCCCGGATAAAATTAAGCACATTGCTGTAAGCGGCCCCGCGCCAGCGGTAAATGCACTGATCATCGTCAGCCACGACCGTGATATTTTTTTGTTCCGCGCTTAAAAGCTTGATGATTTGAAACTGCGCGAAATTCGTATCCTGGAATTCATCCACTAAAATATATTTAAACTGTTTCTGGTAATTTTGCAGGATCAAAGGATGCTTGCGCAAAAGCTCAAGCGCCAGATAAAACTGGTTGCCGAAATCCACCAGCCCTTCTTTGGCCAAAAGCTCCTGGTATTTAACGTAGGCCAAAGCCACTTCCATCTGCTGGATGGCCAGTTCTTCCCGCGCTAAATCCCGCGGCTCGGCTTTGGCCTGGAGCAAAAAATCCTGGGCGTATCTAAAATATTCCTGCGCCGAGATATCTTCATCCTTGGCGCGGCTGAAAAAAGAGATCAACGCCTCGATAAACCGGGTCGGTTCGGCCAGCGGCCGGTAATACTCCAGTTTAAAATTAAACAGGTGCTCGCGGAAAAATACCGCTGCTTCCGGAGAAGACAGCACTTTAAAATCCGGGTTGATCCCGGCGGCTAAAGCGTTTTCGCGCAGGATCCGGTCGCCGAAGGCGTGAAAGGTGGAGATCCAGATATCCGTATAACCGTAAGGCATCAGGATGTCCACCCGCTCCTGCATTTCTTTAGCGGCTTTATCCGTAAAAGTAAGCGCCAGGATCTCGTCGGTTTTGGCCAACCCCTCATTGACCAGCCAGCCGATCCGCTGGGTGATCACCCGGGTCTTGCCCGTCCCTGCACCGGCAATGATCAATAGCGGCCCCTGGTTGTGGGTCACTGCCGCGACCTGTTCTTTATTTAATCCTTCTAGTATTTTGATTTTATCCATAAATGTGGCTGATCCGGTGCTTAATCTTTATTGATCAAACCGATCATTTCATAGAGCCGGCCGTAATTGCGCATGTTAAACTGCATCACTAAACGGGGCAACTGGAGAAATTCATTTTCCTGGACCTCTTTGGGGGTGGGAGGCGCCAACTCTATTGTTCCTGAAACCAGAATATCTTTAAATTCCCGGTTGAGCGTTTTTAAAGTTTTTGCGGATATTTCCCGGTTGAGCCGTAATACCGCCAGGCCGGAAACATAGCGGATCGAGTGGTACACCCGGTAAAAATCTTCGATATATTTTACCGCCTGATCGGCGGATCTGACCAGCTGAAAAATATTGAGGTCCTCCCGGTTAATGAATGCATTCTTCACCAGCTGGTTTTTAACGAAGCTCAGCCAGCTTTTCCAGTAAGTCGAGCCTTGCGGCTCCATCAACACGATCGGCCGCGGCCGGGATTTACCGGTTTGCACCAAAGTGATCATCTCAAACCCTTCATCATTGGTGCCGAACCCTCCCGGAAAAAGCGCGGTAGCGTCGGTTTCCTTGACAAAAATCAGCTTACGGGTAAAAAAATATTTAAAGTTGATCAATTTTTCTTTTTCATCGATATAGGGGTTTGGTTTTTGTTCGAAAGGCAGGCGGATATTCAGGGCGAAATTTTTTCCCGGAGCCCCCCTGTTCCCGGCCTCCATTACCCCCGGGCCGCCTCCGGTGACGACCATATAGCCTTTAGCGGCTAATTTTTGCGAAAACTCTTCAGCCATTTTATACTCAGGAGAGCTGTTTGACGAACGGGCCGAACCGAAAACGATCACTTTCTTTACCGCCCGGTAAGGAGAGAATATTTTAAAAGCGTAACGCAATTCTTTAAGCGTATTATTAACCAGTTTAAGGTCGCCGCGGTCGCTTGACTCTTTGCCTAATTTTATGCTGGTCGTCAGGATCTGGCGCAATAAACTCTGCGTTTCCGCAGAGCCGGTTTTTCCGGCCAGCTCGGCGATCAATCCGTCGATAACCGGGTCCCCGACTTCATAATCTTTTAAATATTTTTCCATGGGATTATTTCTCTAAAGAGATTATTTAACCTTAAAACCCAATTCCCGCAGCTTCTCGGCTGCCTGGAGGCGGAAATCTCCCTGCAGCTGGATGGCCCCTTCCTTTACCGCCCCGCCGGTGGCGAACTGCCGCTTCAATTTCCCGGACAACTCCACCAGCTCATTGTGGCTTAAGGAAAGCCCGCTGATCAAAGTCACCCCTTTACCTTTTCTCCCGTTTAACTCATAACGTAAACGCGCCACCCCATCGGTAGCGGGAACGGCAGTATTACGCAATTCCCGGCAGCGGCAATCTTTCCGCGCCCGGGCGCATTCCGGGCAGATTGCCCCCAGAGAGGTAGAATAAACTAATTTCGAGCCGTTATTTTGCATAGGGTATCTTCCTCAACCTAAAGCGAAATAATTTTCTTAATAGAGACTTTAAAAAATAAACGCCGAGAGTAAAAAACAGATACACTGCATAACTCAGGAGTAAAAAATATTCATTCTCAAAAAGCACCTCATCCCAGCTTCTTCTTTTATCTACAGTGGTCATTTTTACCGGTATCTGCCCTGCGGCGGGTGATCAGAACGCTGTTATCCTGCCAAAACCTCTCTATATTCTATCTTGACATTAGCGCAATTTCAAGTATACTTATTAAACTTAATTGAAAGGACACTTAAAATGCTTAAAAAATGCGTAATCTGTAAAAAAGGCGCTCTGCAGGGAAAAGTTTTATCAAGAAAAGGCCAATATAAAGCCAAGGGCGGTACGGGCTCAAAGATCGCCCGCTGGACCAAGCGTAAATTTCTGCCAAACCTTCAAAAAGTGAGAATTATGATCGATGGAGTGGCGAAAAGTTCTTTTGTCTGCGCCAAATGCATCAAAAGGGGCAATTTCAAAAAAGCCCTCCCCAGAGTCAAAAGCGCTACTTAAAAAATATATCCTTAGCCTCTAAAATAAGCGATTCTTCCTGGCGCCAGTTGTCTATTTTAGGGGTATGCACCAGGTCAAAAGTTTCCGCCTGCAATAAACTTTCCCTTAAACCGCTCATCCCGAAAGCAATTACCTCTAAGGTGGTCAATCCGTCGGTAGCCCAGAATTTCAGGGTCCCGCGGTTTAACAGCTGCACCGGACCCTTGAGCTTAAGCATCGGCGTATAGAATAAAGGCTCCGGGTTAGCCATGCCGAAAGGCTCTAAAGAGTCCAGTTCTTTTACCAGCGGAATATTTAAATCCCCCAGCAATAACTGCGCGTCAATCTCCTTGCTCGGAAGCAGGTCCGCTAAATTCAGGCGGTCGGCGGCCAGCTTATTAATGCTCTTCCTGAACTCATCAATATTGTCTTTAGTGATCAGCAGCCCGGCGGCATGGGCATGCCCGCCGAAACTGTCCAACAGCCCTTTGCATTCCGTCAAAGCGTCAAAAAGATGAAAATTCTCGATGGAACGGGCCGAACCTTTGCACAAATCTTCGTTTATGGAAATGACGATCGCCGGCCGGTAAAACCTGTCCGCAAGCTTGGAAGCCACGATCCCCAAAACCCCCTGATGCCAGTCTTCCTTGGCGATCACGATCACCTTATTTTCTTTAAAATTCATCTGCTGGTTGATCAGCTCCTCCGCTTCTTCGATGATCTTGCTTTCTATCTTCTGCCGTTCGCGGTTAAAGCGGTCAAGTTCTTTGGCTAAATGCTGCGCTTCCCGAATATCCCGGCTCATCAAAAGCTTTAAAGACACCTCGGCGTAATCCATGCGGCCGGGGGCATTAAGCCGGGGGGCAATGATAAAACTGACATAAGTAGAATTAAATTTTTTATTGACGATCCCGGCGTTTTCGATGATCGCCCGCAAACCGCATCTTTTAGTTTGGGGCAGCCTGAGCAGCCCCTCCTTGGCGATGATCCTGTTTTCCCCGGTCAGGGGGACGCTGTCGGCGATCGTGCCTAAAGCGACCAGGTCCAGCTCTTCCGTTAACTGTTCCCCGGCAACCGCCTGGGCGAATTTATAAGCCACTCCTACCCCCGCCAGCTCCCGAAAAGGATAACCCGAATGCTTAACCTTGGGATTAATGATCGCCGAGGCAGCCGGAAGGTGCGCGTCCTGCGGCTCATGATGGTCGGTAACGATCACGTCGATATTTGCCGCCCGCAGCGCCTGGACTTCTTCATGGTTAACGATGCCGCAGTCCCCGGTAACCACCAGCTTTACCTGATTCTCTTTGGCAAAACCGACGATCTCCTGATTCAAGCCGTACCCTTCGTTAATCCGGTGCGGAATATGGTGCAGGACCGTTAAACCCGCGCGTAGCAATGCGTCCTTAAGCAAAACCGTACTGGTAATTCCGTCCACATCGTAATCCCCGAAAACCAGCACTTTTTCCTTATTCTCCCTGGCTTTATTTACCAGGCTCACCGCCTTGGGCATATCCGAAAACAGCTGCGGGCTGAATAAATCCGCGATCGAAGGTTTGAGGAATTTTTGCGCTCCGGCCAGCGTAGTAATTTTACGGTTAATCAGGATTTGCGCCAGGATCTTGGAGATGCCTAATTCTTTAACAAACTGATTTTGCAGGGAAATATTCGCTGGAGCAATTTTCAGGATTGAGTGTGAAGACATTTATTTAGTTTTCAGTTGTTAGTTGTTAGTTTGGAGGATAAAAGCCGCCTGAAAAACAACTTACATCTTTTCCGGCCGGGTTATCCCGAGCAGCTCTAACCCGCAGGAGAGGAGGATCTTGACCCCGTTGATCAAAGCCAGCCTGGCGGCCATCAGGTTTTTATCCGGGTCAAGCACCCGGTGTAAATCGTAAAATTTGTGGAAGCTTTCGGAAAGTTCCTGCAGGTATACCGTAAGCATGTACGGATCACAAGTGGCCCGGCAAATGGTTAAAGTGGTATTGAATTCCAGTAATTTTTTGATCAGGTTTAATTCTTCCTTCTCCTTGAGCACGGATAAGTCCGGCTCTTGGCTGATCCCCTCCGGGCTGCTGCGCAAAATACTGCAAATCCGGGCATGCGCATACTGCACGTAAAACACCGGGTTTTCCGCGCTCTGTTTTTTGGCGATCTCCAGGTCAAAATCCAGATGACTGGAAGTCCGGCGCATCAAAAAAAAGAACCGGGCGGCATCCGCGCCGACCTCATCCAATACTTCGCGTAAAGTAATATACTGGCCGCGCCGGGTAGACATTTGCACCGGCTGGCCGTTGCGGAAAATAGTGGCCAATTGCACGATGATCACTTCCAGCTCCTCCGGCTTATGCCCAAAAGCCGCCAGGGAGGCCTTGATCCGGTTGATGTAACCGTGGTGGTCCGGGCCCCAAAGATTGATCAGCCAGTTAAACCCGCGGCTAAATTTATCTTCATGGTAAGCGATATCCGGGGCCAGGTAGGTCTGGCTTCCGTCGCTCTTAATGATCACCCTGTCTTTGTCATCTCCAAAAGCGGTGGATTTAAACCAAAGCGCCCCGTCCTGCTCGTACAAGTATCCTTTTTCTTTGAGGCGGCGGAAAGCCTCCTCGACCTTGCCGCTTTTAGCCAGTTCTTTTTGCGAATACCAGCAGTCAAAGTGCACCCCGAAGTCAAGCAGTTCCTGCCTGATAATTTTTAAAATATGGCCGGCGGCAAAATCCCCCAATTCCTCTTCTTTGATTCTAAGCTCTTCGGCAATTTTAGCGATATCATAAATATAATCCCCCTGGTAATAATTTTCCGGGAACTCGATCTTTTCTCCCCTTAGTTCTTTACGCCGCAGGCTCACCGAACCGCCCAGGATATTAATCTGGTTGCCTTCATCATTAAGGTAATATTCCCGCTGAACAGCAAAGCCCATAAAAGACAACACATTAGCCAGGCAATCCCCCACGGCAGCCTGGCGGGCGTGGGCCACAGACAATGAACCGGTGGGATTAGCGCTGACGAATTCGATCAACACCTTTTTATCCGCTTTGGCCTCCGCGGCTAAGGCCGCTTTACCCCGGGTAATGATCTCCTTAAGCTTAGCGTAGAAATAATCCTCTTTCAGATAAAAATTGATAAACCCGGCCCCTTCCACTTTTACCTGCGTAACCAGCGCTTTTAATTCCGACCGGCTTATTTCTTTGCTCAGGCAGGCAGTTAACTCCGCAGCCACCTCCCGGGGAGAACGTTTAAGCAGCTTGCTTAATTTCAAGGCCAGGTTAGTGCTGAAGTCCCCGAAGCGCCTGTCCGTAGGAAATTCCAGGGAGATCTTTTCCGGATAAAGCTCCGCCCAGCCTAAATCCTTTAAGCAATAGGCGATTAAATCAATCAGTTCCTGCTGGATATCTTTTGACATGGTTAACTTTAGTTACGGCTGGTCTGCGCAAGGAATAGGCGAACGCAAAAACGGGCGAGTTTAAAGCTTGGGCTTGGCGATGCGCACTCTTTTGGCGTCAGACCAAAGCCCCTCTAAAGAATAAAACTCTCTCACCGGTTTATAGAACGAATGGGCGATCACCGAGGCATAATCCAGGGCAATCCACCCGGACTCATCGTTCGGGGAAACCTTAGAGAGAGATTTTATTTTTTGTGTTTCCAGGTCTTCCTGAATCGCCCGGGCAATCGCGGCAGCCTGCCGCAAAGAATTACCGCTGGCGATCACAAAATAATCGCAAAACCCGGCTACCTTGGAGACATCCAAAATAACCACCTGTTCGGCTTTTTTAGATTTTGCGACCCAGGCAATACGTTGCGCTAATTGTTTTGAGTTTATCTTTTACTCCTGCGCTTAAAAAGCTTCTCTTACTTCTTTCCCATAATTTTATACATCCCGGTTCCGCATTCGGGGCATTTACCCTTCATTGCCGGACGGCCGTTTTTCATCGTCACCTTCTGCTCATCTTTCATTGCTTTTTTGTCTTTGCATTTTACGCAATATCCGGTTTCACCCATTTGTGTTTCCTCCTTTAAAATGATCCCGCCGTCAAACGGCGGGGTGAATGATCCCGTTAAACCAATTTCCGGGATTAAATGATTCCGCGCTCTTGTGACTATTGGTTAATTTTAACACAGTACAATTTTGATGTCAAATAATTAATACGCCAAAGGGCATTCTTCTGTGCTTAATGCCTGCCCTTCATCGAATGTTTCTCTTCGATCTCCCCGACAATCTCTTCCAGCAGGTCCTCCAGGGTCACCAGGCCTAAGGCCGTTTTGTTCTTATCGACAATAATGGCGATCTGGATCTTTTCTTCCTGGAACCGGCGCAGCATCTGGCTGACGTAGAGGCTCTCCGGGACAAAACAGGCCCCATGCAAAAGATCCTGCAAGACGAACAGGCCTTTTTCACGCAGAATATACAGAAGGTCCCGCGCGTACACAATCCCGACGATGTTATCCCGGCTGCCGCTGTAAACCGGCAGGCGGGCGTGCCCTTCTTCGACAAAAATATCCAGCAGCGCCTCTGAGCTTGTATTCACGTTTACCGCCACGATCTTTTCCTTCGGGACCATCACATCGGAGAGTCGGGTTTCCCCGAATTCGAAAATACGGTGCAGCATCTTGCGCTCATCTTCGCTTAAAACCCCTTCCTCCTGCCCCATCTCGATCATGCTTTTTAATTCTTCGACCGTGATCAACGGGGAACGTTTTACCGCTCCGGCCCCGAAAATTTTTAAAATAAAATTACTGATACCGACAAAAAATGCGATCAGCGGTTTAAAAACGGCCAGCACTACCTCCATGAGCGGAGCGGTGGCCAGCGCCATTTTTCCGGCGTGCCTGGCGGAAAGGATTTTAGGGGTAATTTCGCAGAAGATAAGCAAGGTTCCGGTGGTCACCAGGGTCGAAATGACTATTCCCCAGCGGTAACCGTAAAGCTGAATAAAAATACCGGTAGCGATAGATGAAATGGCGAACCCCACCAGGTTGTTTCCGATCAGGATCGCGGTGATCACCTTATCCAGTTTGGTTACCAGCCTTTGCACGCTTTGGGCATGCTTGACCCCTTGCTGCAGCATATGGCGCAAGCGGATCTTACTTAATCCGATGATCGCCGTTTCGGAGGCGGAGAAAAAGAAAGAGAGCGCCGCTAAAAGCAATATGATTATGAACAAGGCCATCTTTACCTCAAGCTCAGTTTGCCGAAAATCTGTTTTTCGTTTTTCTCCAGCGGCCCGATCAGGGCCAGGTTAATACTTTCTTCCCTGAATAGTTCCCGGGATAAAGCGCGGACATCCTCCCGGCGGACCTGATTGACTTCTTTAATTACCTGCTCCAATGAATAAACCTTATCCAAAGAAGCGACATTCTCCCCCATCCAGAGCATGTATTCCATAGTATCTTCCAGCGCCAGGCTTAACTGCCCGAGGCAGAATTCTTTGGCCCGCTTAAATTCATCCCGGCTCACCAGGTTTTTCCTGGTCCGGCCCAACTCCTGGAAAATTAACTCCAGACAATCCGGGACCTTGCGGTTATCGATCCCGGCATGGACGAGGAATACCCCGGCATCATGGAACCGCTTAAGGCCGGTGCCGATTTCATAAGCCAGCCCTCTTTTTTCCCGCACCTCGTTAAAAAGCCGGCTGGACATATTGGCCCCCAAGACGGTGTGTAGGATAAGCTGGGCATGCCGCAGGGGATGGTCGCGTTTAAGGGCATGGAACCCCAGCGCCATGTGGGTCTGTTCGGTTTCTTTATGGAAAATCTTGAGCTGGGGTTTATCCTGGGACTGTTTGGCGCCGGAATAAGTATTCAGGACGGCATTTTCCAGGGGAGAAAAAATAACCGAAATTTTTTTGACCAGGAAATCAAAATCCAGCGCTCCGGCGGCGCTGACCACCATGTTCGCCGGGGTATAATGGTTATTTTGAAAAGATTTTACGGCCGCCCGGTCCAGGCTGGTTACCGTGTCCACTGTTCCGATCACCGGCTGGCCCAGGGGCTGGCCCGGCCAAAGCAGTTCATCGAGCAGCTCATTGACGTAGCTTTGCGGAAGGTCGCGGTACATCTTTAATTCTTCCAGGACAACCGTTTTTTCTTTTTCGATGTCGGCGGCCGCCAGGCGCGGATTAACCACCATATCCGCCAAAATATCCAAGGCCGCGGGTAAATAGCGGTGGGGGATCTTCACCAGGTAGCAGGTATGTTCTTCGGAGGTAAAACCGTTAAGCGCCCCTCCCACCCCTTCGATCGACTCTTTGATCGACCGGCAGGAATATTTCTTACTGCCCTTAAAAAGCAAATGCTCCAGGAAATGCGAAATCCCTTTTTGCCGGTCCTCTTCGTAACGGCTGCCGATATTGATCCAGATCCCTAAAGAAACCGACTGCACGTTCTTTAAAGGCCTGGCGACTATTTTTAAACCGTTATTTAATTTATGCCTTTTATACATGGCTTAATTTTCCGGCAAACCTGCCGACCCTTTGCGCTAAATCTTCTCGTCCGATATTTTCTTTAATTTTGGCGACAATGGCGCTGCCGACAATCACCCCGTCGGCGATTTTCGCCGCTGCCCTGGCCTGCCCGGGGCTAGAAATACCGAATCCCACGCAGACCGGTTTTGCGGTCAATTTCCTGATCCGGCCCAACTGGTTTTTTAAATCCCCGCTTAAGTTCGCCCGGCTGCCGGTCACTCCGGTCACCGAAACATAATAAATAAAACCCCGGGCAGAGCTTAATATTTTTTTGACGCGAGAGGCGGAGCTGGTCGGGCTTAAAAAACTGATATTCACCAGGCCTTTTTGCCCGGCGTAACGATTAAGCTCTCCGGCCTCCTCAAAAGGCAGGTCCGGGATGATCACCCCATCCACTCCCGCAGCTACCGCCTGATCCACAAAAGCCCTCTCTCCGAAACAAAAAACCGGGTTGTAATAGGTCATCAGGCACAGCGGTATCTGGGTCACTTTACGCAAACCTCTGACTAAATCCAATATCTTCGGCAGGTTAATTCCTTTTTTCAGCGCATACCCCGATGCCTCCTGGATCACCGGGCCGTCCGCCAAAGGATCGGAAAAAGGCACCCCCAATTCGATGATGTCCGCTCCGTTTTTCTCAAGCTCAATGACGAGCCTAGCGGTAGAGGACAGATCCGGGAACCCGGCGGTAATAAAAGCGATAAAGGCTTTTTTGCTGCGCTTTTTTAATGCGCTGAATTTTTTATCAATGCGGTTCATGTAAATCCTTATCCCCTCTTCCGGAAAGGCACGCCACCACCGTCGCGCCCTTGAGCGCTTTAGCCGCTTTTTTCAAATAAGCGATCGCGTGCGCCGATTCTAGCGCCGGAATGATCCCTTCGGTCAAGGAAAGCAGCTTAAACCCTTCCAACGCTTCTTTGTCCGTGATCGAAACGTAAACTGCCCGTTTAATCTGCTGATAATAGGCGTGTTCCGGCCCCACTCCCGGATAATCCAGCCCGGCGGCAACCGAATGCGCATTCTTTATCTGGCCGAAGGCGTCCTCTAGGATCTTTGATTTTGAGCCGTGCAAAACGCCGGTGCGCCCCGCCCCTAAACTGGCGGAGTGTTTTCCCGAAGCCAAACCCAACCCGGCGGCTTCCACCCCGATCATCTTAACTTTTTTATCCTTAAAGAAAGGATGGAATAAGCCGATCGCGTTACTGCCGCCGCCCACGCAGGCAACCAGATAATCAGGCAGGCGTTTTTCTTTTTTTAAAATTTGCGCCCGGGCTTCTTTGCCGATCACGCTCTGAAAGTTGCGCACCATTTCCGGGTAAGGATGCGGCCCGGCTACCGTGCCGATCACATAATGGGTGTGGCGCACATTAGTCACCCAATCCCGTAAGGCTTCGGTCATCGCGTCTTTTAAAGTTTGCGTTCCGCTCCGGACACTGATCACCCTGGCCCCCAACAATTTCATGCGCATAACATTTAAAGCCTGGCGGTGGATATCCTCTTCCCCCATATAAATATCACAGGATAAACCAAACAAAGCCGCCACTGTCGCCGTCGCCACTCCGTGCTGGCCCGCACCGGTTTCGGCGATCAATCTTTTTTTACCCATGCGCACCGCTAAAAGTACCTGCCCCAAAGTATTATTGATCTTGTGCGCTCCGGTGTGCAAGAGGTCTTCCCTTTTCAAGTAAACTTTATGGATGCCCAGATGCCGGCTTAAATTTTTTGCCTCATAAAGCGGCGTCGGCCGGCCGGCATACTCTTTAAGGTAATACGCAAGCTCAGCGGCAAATTTTTTGTCTCTCCTGGCGCAGGCATATTCCCGGGCCAATTCATCCAGGGCGTAAATCAGGGTTTCCGGGACGAACCTTCCCCCGAATTCCCCGAAATGTCCGGTTTTAAGAGAAAATTTATTTTTCATTTTTTATCCGAAGGCGGGTAGATCTTTTCATAGCCGCCCAAAGAACCTTCACTTAAAAAATCATTTAAAATCTTATATCCCTGGCTTAAATTACCGTACATCTCCTGCATTCCCCCCATGGGATTGAAGGGCATTTTAAAGCTGTAACCGGGCAGGTTCGCCTTGATCGCCATCAGCTTATACATCGCCGCGTCGACCAAAAAGGAACAAAAATACATAAACAAGACCCCGGCGATAATCAATCCGGCCAGCCAGCCCAGGCAGCCCAGGAGGCAGCCCATCGCCTTGCTTTTCTTTTTTAAGAACTCTCCGCAATACCGGCATTTTACCGCTCCATCCTGGACCTCTTCCAGGCAATATGGGCATTTGCGCATTTAGCTTCCTTTTCTTACCGCTTGAATGAATTGTTTAACCCTGCGGTGGTCTTTTTTCCCGGGTAATGCTTCCAGGGAACTGGATACGTCCACCCAGCCGGGTTTACTTAATTTAATCGCCTGGCGGACATTAGCGGGGTTAAGCCCTCCGGACAGAAAAACAACCGGTTTCATTTTATCCGCTTGCGCCAGTATTTTCCAGTTAAATTTCTTCCCGCTTCCGCCGCGCTGCTGGCGGGAAAAACTGTCGAATAAATAAGCAAAACATTTATACCCGGAAACCTGCTTTAAATCCTCCGGTTTGGCGATCCGGAAAGCCTTGATGACCTTGTATCCTTTAAATTTACGGCAATACTCCGGAGACTCTTTCCCGTGGAACTGCAGCAAATCCAGCCGGCAGGACCGGGCGATCGCCTTTACGGTCGAAATTTTCTCATCCACGAAAACCCCTGCCCGCAGGATTTTTGCGGGTAAGATCCGGGATATTCTTTGCGCCCGGGAGGAAGTGATGCTGCGCGGGCTTTTTCTATAGAACACAAATCCCAGGGCGTCGGCGCCGTTAAGCGCGGCGCATAAAGCATCCTCTAAATTCGTAATCCCGCATATCTTTACCTTAACCATATTTTAAACCATCATGCGAGGGGTGACACTGAAATAGGGAAACTTCAGTGGCAGCTTGCCCCGCCAACGGGTTAGTGGCGGGGACCCCGAGCCCCTACCAACCCATCACCTCTTCGATCTTGGACTTAATATCGGAAGACTCCATAAAGGCGGTGCCGATCAATACGGCACTTGCCCCCAAAATTTTCAGGAACAGGACATCCTGGGAATTCTTTATCCCGCTTTCCACGACCACCGTCTTATCCCGGGGGATCAAAGTGAATAATTTTTCCGTGGTTTTAAAATCTACTTCCAGCGTACGCAGGGAACGGTTATTGATCCCGATCACCGGGACCTTCAAGCTCAAAACTTTCTTCAGTTCTTTTTCGTCGTGCACTTCCACCAGGTAATCCAGCCCCAGGCTGTCGGCTGTCGCCATCAATTCAACCAGCTTATCTTTGGTCAACAGGTCGGCGATCAATAAAACCGCGTCCGCCCCGTAATAACGCGACTCATAGATCTGATAAGCCTCTAAAATAAAATCTTTGCGCAAAATCGGAGCGGAAGCGATATTCTTCACCTGATTCAGATAATCCAGGCTGCCGCGGAAAAAATCCTCCTCCGTTAAAACGGAGATCGCCTGTACCCCCGCCTCCTGATAAAGGCGGGAGATTTCCTCCAGATTGAAATCCTGCCGGATCACTCCGGCGGAAGGAGAAGCCTGTTTAATTTCGGCGATCAAGGCGATCTGTTTGGGCTTACTGATCGCTTCCCGGAAAGGGCGGGTCGGCGCCAGGCCTGCCAGCCGGGAAATCAAATCCTCCTGGGGAAGCTGCTGTTTGGCTAAAAGGATCCGCTCTTTCTTTTTAGCCACGATTTGTTTTAAAACGTCGGTTTTAGCCATTTTGCCGTGAATGCTCCTTTAACAAATTCAATTTTTCCAAAGCCGCTCCAGAATCGATGGATTGCTGCGCCAGGCTTATCCCCTGAGTGATCGTCTCTGCGCGGTCCCCCGCGTAGATGGCGCATCCGGCATTCAATAAAACAATATCCCGGCGGGGCCCCTGCTCCCCGGATAAAAGCCTTAGAGTAAGGGAAACATTATCCTGGAGCGAACCGCCTGAAAGCTCCTCCAGCGCCGAGCGTTTAAAACCGAAATCCTCCGGGGCGATCAGATAATCTTTAACCTGGCCGTCTTTAACTTCGGTAACGTAGGTTTTGTCCGTGGTGGTTACCTCATCCAGCCCGTCGGCTCCGTGCACTACCAGGATGTGACGGGAACCTAAATTACGCAGAACTTCCGCCAGCGGCCTGACCCAATCCTTAGAGTAAACGCCGATCAACTGGTTGGTCGCCCGGGCCGGATTGATCAATGGCCCTAAAATGTTAAAAATTGTTTTTTGGGGGATCTGTTTCCTGGCCGGCATCACATGGCGCATGGCGGAATGTAATTTCGGAGCGAACAGAAAAGCGATACCGATCTCTTCCAGGCAGCTTTTGATCTGCGCCGGTTCCATATCGATCTTTACCCCCAGCGCTTCCAGGATATCGGCGCTGCCGCATTTACTGGACAAGGAGCGGTTGCCGTGCTTGGCGACGGTTATCCCGGCGCCGCTGGCCACCAGCGCCGCAAGGGTGGAAATATTAAAAGTGCCTTTCTTATCCCCGCCGGTCCCGCAGGTATCCAGGATATTGGGCTTATCCACGATAATCGGCTCGACATATTTAAGCATCGCGTTGACCGCCGCGGTCAATTCTCCAACGGTCTCCCCTTTATTATTTAAAGAGGTCAAAAAAGCGATGATGTCGGCGGTATCCACGGAGCCGCTTAAGATCTCCCGCATTACCTCCTGCATCTGCAAAGGAGTCAGGTCTTTTTTGGTTAAAAGCTGCCGGATCAGATCTTTGATCATTTAATTTTGAGGAAATTATCCAGGATCGCTTTTCCGCTTTGCGTCAGTATGGATTCCGGATGGAATTGCACCCCCCAAAGCGGGTAGGCTTTATGCTTTAAACCCATGATCTCCTCTTCCCGGGTCCAGGCGGTTATCTCCAGGCATTCCGGAAGCGCTTTATTTTCCACCAGCAAAGAATGGTAACGGGTAGCGGTAAACGGGTTGGGAATGTTTCTAAATATATCTTTTTTATTATGATAGATCTTGGAAACCTTGCCATGCATCAGCTTCTTGGCTCTGACGATCTTTCCTCCGAAAGTATAACCGATCGCCTGGTGCCCGAGGCAAACCCCCAGAATAGGGATCTTTCCGCTCAGCTCCCGGATCAACTCGACAGAAATCCCCGCGTCTTCCGGGCGGCCGGGGCCGGGGGAAATCACGATCTTTTGGGGTTTAATTTTTTCGATCTCCTTGACGGTTATGGCATCATTGCGGTAAACTAAAACCCGCTGCCCTAATTCCTGAAAATACTGCACCAGATTATAGGTAAAAGAGTCATAGTTATCGAGCATCAGGATCATTCTTTTTCTCTCCAGACTTTTGCGCCCAGATTAACCAGCTTCTCTTCGATAAGCTCATAGCCCCGCTCCAAATGGTAAATCCTGGAAATAGAGGTTTTTCCGCGCGCCGACAGGCCTGCCAGTACCAGGCCGGCGGAAGCGCGCAGGTCGGATGCCATCACCGGAGCCCCGGACAAGCTTTTAATCCCTTCCACGATCGCATGCGGGCCTTCTCTCTGGATATGCGCCCCCATACGATTAAGCTCGGAAACATGCATGAACCGGTCCGGATAGATTTTTTCGGTGATCACGCTGATCCCCTCAGTGACTGCCATCAGACTCATCATCTGCGCCTGCATATCCGTCGGAAAACCGGGATAAGGCAGAGTAGTGATGTTCACGCTCCTTAATTTTTTATTCCCCTTGACCCGCAAAGCTGCGTCGGTGCGTTCGATATGCGCCCCGGCTTCGCTTAATTTATCGATCAACGCCCCCAGGTGCTGGTAATGCACATTCTTTACCAGGACATCTCCACCGGTAATTAAAGCGGCTAAGATCAATGTCCCGGCCTCGATCCGGTCCGGGATGATCGTATGCACTGCCCCGTGCAAATGTTTTACCCCTTCGATCTCGATGACCGGCGTCCCGTGCCCTTTGATCTTTGCCCCCATTTTTATCAAAAATTCCGCTAAATCCACTACCTCCGGTTCGCAGGCGGCAGACTCGATCACGGTTTTCCCGGAAGCCAGCACCGCGGCCATCATTACGTTATCCGTCGCTAAAACCGAAGAACCGTATACGCCGCCCAGGTAAATGTAGGTGCCGCGTAATTTAGAAGCCGCCGCAACCACATAACCGGCATCAATACTGATATCGGCGCCCAGGGCCCGGATACCTTTAAGATGCAAATCTACCGGCCGCACGCCGATTACGCATCCACCCGGCAGGGAAACTTTGGCTTTTTTCAATTTTCCTAAAAGCGGGCCCAGGACGCAAAATGATGCGCGCATGGTCGAAACCAATTTATATTCGGCGATATAATTTGAGGTCTTCCCGGCGGTAACGCTGACCCGGCCCTTATCGAACTCCGCGATCTTCCCTAAGGAACGCAGGATCTTCAGCATACTGTTGGTGTCCCGCAGGTTCGGCACCCCTTTAATTATGCACGGCTCATCGGTAAGCAGGGTTGCCGCCAGTATCGGCAGCACCGCGTTCTTGGCCCCGGAGACCGTTACTTCACCTTTTAACCTTGCCCCGCCTTCAATGACTAATTTATCCATATTTTATGTTCCAAATTCTAAACTCAAAACTCTAAATCCTAAACAAATCCAAAATCTGGAACTCAAATTTAAAAACTGACGTTTTATGTTTTGAGTTTATAGTTTTGAGCTTGTTTAGAGTTTAGGATTTCGGATTTAGTGTTTCTGAGCTACCATTATTCTATC
>CAINQO010000018.1 GCA_903852325.1 Candidatus Omnitrophota bacterium | reverse complement strand
GGACTTATCCCCAATCGCCCCGAACTTGCGCATCTGCTCCCCAAATCTACTACCCCAAAGCCGGGATAGGCCAGATCTCCGAAAAAATGGCAGAAAAGATCGTCGCCTTAGGAGGGGTAATCAGGGTTTCCTCCGTTTTAAACGCGGTGAATTCCTCTCAGGATAGGATCAGTTCGGTAAGTTACAAAACCTCCGACGGCAGCGTAAAAGAGAGCAAGGGGGAATATATCGTCAATACCGCCCCCCTGCCTTACTTCATTAAATTGCTGGCGCATGACGATAACGGTTATGCCGAAGAAGCGACCAGGAACAACTATTACCGCAGCATCCGTTTTATGCATGTTTGCCTGGATATCCCCTCAGTCTCCGATAACACCTGGATTTACGTTCCGGATGCGGAAGTCATTTTTTTCCGGATACAGGAGCTGCGGAATTGGAGCCCGACTATCGTGCCGGAAGGCAAAACCGCCCTTACCCTTGAGATCGCCTGTAATTATAACGATACGATATGGAAAATGCCGGAGGATGAATTGTGGGGGCTTTGCTACAAGGGCCTGTCAAGATTAGGGCTGCTCAAGGAAGATAAAGTTTTGTGGCATTTTTCTTCTTACGCCCGCCACGCTTATCCCATGTACGGTCTTGATTATGCGAAAAACGTAAATAAAATGTACGCCTACATTTCCCGGATCAAAAATTTGCGCTGCATCGGAAGGCAAGGCCTTTTCCGTTACAATAACATGGACCATTCCATTAAAATGGGCTTATTGACGGCCGAACATCTCCTTGACGGATACCCTTTTGCCGAAGTAATGAAAATCGCCACTGAACGGGCGATCTTTGATTGGCAGGACCCCGGAAAATAATATAAAAAAATGAAAATCTGCATTATCAGCCCAAACCTGAGCGGTTGTGTTTCGATCTTGGATTGCGGCGTCACTTACCTGGCGACCTATATAAATGAACGCACCGCCCACCGGGCGGCTATCTGGGATTATACCTTCCGGCGCAAAGATTGGAAAGGGTACCTGAAAAAGAAATTTGCCCAGGACAGGCCCGAGGTGATCGGGATAACCTTCTCCACTCTTTATGAAGGGTATGTAAGGGAATCAATCGATTTTATCCGGACAAACCTTTCCCGGGATATCCCGATAATCGTCGGAGGAATACACCCTACCTTGAAACCGAAAGAGACGGCGGCAATCGACGGGGTGGATTTGGTGGTCCTGGGGGACGGAGAGGAAACCCTTGCCGAAACCCTCGATGCCCTGGAGGCCGGAAGGAGTTTCCAGGGGATTGCCGGAACAGTGTACAGGGCAAAAGGGGGCGGGCTGGTGGAAAATCCAAAAAGGCCCTGGATCAAGGATATAAATGCGCTGCCTTTTCCCAATTACGACCTTTGGGAAGACCTGGATAAATATTTTTATTTCCTTGGTCAGTTATGGCTCATCGGTACCCGCGGCTGCCCTTATAATTGCACTAATTGCGAAGAGCTCCCCTTGCGGGAGGCGGTGCCGGGGTGCCGTTACCGCGTCCGGGACCCTAAGAATTACGTGCAGGAGATCCAGTTCCATTACGAAAAATATAAAAACATAGGATTACGGATGGCGCATCCGTTTGACCCGGTCTTTCCGCTTAACCGCGAGTGGACCAGGGAATTCTGCAGTGAATATATTAAATCCGGGTTACATCGGCAGTTGCCTTTTTCGGTCTTTGCCAGAGGCGATACTTTTTTTAACCAGGCTCAAGGGGTAGAGTTCGACGAAGAAAGGCTTAAATGGCTGGCGCAAGCCGGATGCAGGGAGATCCGCATCGGGATCGAGGCGGGAAGCCAGAGGATGAGGAATGCGGTCCACAAGAAAGGCGTCTCCGATGAGCAATTGCGCCTGTCTTTCCGGTATTTAAAAAAATACGGCATGCTTACCATCGCCTATAACATGCTCGGCGGCCCCGGGGAAACCAAAGCCGAATTGAAGCAGACCTTCAGGATGAATGTGGAACTTAATCCGGACAAGCCGATCTTTTTTATTTACCAGCAGCTTACCCATGATCTGTCCAAGATGGGGCTGCTTGGGCAGGACCATCAAACCGCCTCAACAGTAAACCCAAAAAGCAAAAAGAAAGGTTTGGTGCGTAACCCCCGGGATCAGGCCACGATCCAGTTCGGCGAACCGTTGGCTTCAGCGCATTATTCAAAGCGATGGCTCATGTGTTTTCAGGGTTTCTGCTATTCTTATTTCGTAGGGAAACGGGTCTTAAAATTGATCTTTCGCCAAAAGCACCGGTTTTTCATTAATCTCGTTAAGTACATGCGCCAGGGGCATAAAGTAGGGGGAAATATGAAAATCGTATTCGCTTATTTTCTTGGTTCCTGCGGGGACAATCTTTTTTCCTGAAAGTGAAAAAAATATCCAGGGTTTTATTGATCAATCCGCCCCAAATATCCGCGGGCAAATTCCTTGACGGCTACCAGGGGACCCGTCCGGTATTACCGCCGCTCGGGCTGGCATATATCGCCGCCTGCCTGGAAGAGCACGGGTTAGAAGTGGATATTTTTGACGGGATGGTGGAAAGTTCCCCTGAAAAAGAGATCGCCCTGAACACCCGCCGATATGATTTAGTGGGGATAACCGCCACTACCTTTCAGGTCCTTCTGGCTTACCGCCTGCTTCAAGAGATCCGGAGCCAAAATCCTGAAATCCCGGTGGTTATCGGAGGGCCGCATGTTTCCTGTTTTCCCCTGGAACCGCTGGAAAAAGGCCTGGCGGATTTTTCCGTTGTCGGCGAGGGGGAGGAGATCCTCCCGGAGATAATAAACGCTATTGAAACACGCAAGGATTTTTCCGCGCTTACCGGGGTCGCCTATAGATCTGAGGGCAGGATCTATCCGGCGCAAGGTTCCGGCATGGTCAAAGACCTGGACAGGCTTGCGTTTCCTGCCCGGCACCTATTGCCGATGAAAAAATACCGGACAAGCGCAGTGCGTACCCGCCGGTATCCGGCACTTTCGATGATCACTTCCCGGGGCTGCTCGATGCAATGCAGTTTTTGTTTTAACCAGCTGCCTTACCGCAAAAACCTGCGGTTTACCTGCGCAGAACGCATAATGGAGGAGATAATCGAGTTGGTAACCCGATACGGGGCAAAAGAGATCCATTTCTGGGACGATAACTTTCTGGCTAACAGGCCCCGGGCACAACGTTTGGCCGAAATAATAAAGGCCAGCAGGATCGATCTTTCTTTTGACTGCGAGGCCACGATAAATTCCTTTGATCCCCAAACCCTGGAAAAATTAAAGGCGGCCGGCTGCTACGGCGTCTCTTACGGCATCGAATCCGGGAACCAGAGGATCCTTGATCTAATGGGCAAAAAAATATCCCTGGAGCAGATAAGGAAAGTAGTCAGGGAAACCCAGAAATTAGGCCTGGATGTGCGCGGCTATTTTTTATTCGGTTATCCCACCGAGACAAAAGCGGAAATTCTGGACACCATTAATTTTTCCAGGGAGCTGAAGCTTACCGATGCCACTTTTTCGCTGTTTGTCCCTTTGCCCGGTACGGACGCCTATGCGTTGGTCAAAGATGAGCCGGAATTCCGGAAGGAGTATTGGAAAGAGCTGGTGCTTTCCGAAATAAGTTTCCCCCGGCTGCCCTTAGTTTACCATCCTCGGGCGGTTAAGGAAGAGGAACTATTGCAGCTGCACCGGATGGCCCTGCGCAAGTTTTTTTTGCAGCCGCAACAGGTGTTTAATAAATTGTCCCGGGGTTTTAAAAGTTATCCAGTATTCAAGGAATCCCTTAAGGGGCTGGGATCATTGCTCCGGGGATAGCCGTAAGCGAAAGCAAATATGAATGTTATAATTACCCGTCCCAGATACCGTACGCACCTGATCACCCCGCCCTTGGGCATGGCTTACGTCGCCTCCCATTTAAAGAAAAATAATTTAGCGGTGGAGCTTATCGATGCGCTCAAAGATAATATCGCTAATGCGGAATTGGCCGAGCGGTGCGCGGCCGCCGATATCGTTGGGATCTTTTGCATGAGCGACTATTTTTGGGAGGTGCGGGATCTGGCCGCAAAGCTCAAGGCGGCGGGAAAAACCGTGGTCATCGGCGGTCCGCATGCTACGGTTATGCCCCAAGAAACCCTAAAAGATACCCTGGCTGATTACTGTGTCGTCGGTGAAGGGGAACAGACGATGCTTGAGCTGGTTTTGGCTTTAAGAAATAAAAAGGATCCCGTCAATATCCCGGGAGTATATTCTCGTTCCACGGTCAAGTTTGTCCCGAGAGATTTTTTTGTTGATCTGGATGTCTTGGCTTTTCCTGCCTGGGAAGATATCGATCCAAGGACCTATCCGCCGGCCCCGCACGGAGCGGTGGTCCGGGCTTTCCCCGTTGCCCCGGTGACTACCTCACGCGGTTGCCCGTTTTCCTGTCATTTTTGCGCCAGCCCCAAGATCTGGAACCGTCAGATAAGGTTCCGCAGCGCAAAGAACGTGGCCGATGAGATCCAGATGTTGGTAAAAGAATACGGGGTTAAGGAAATCCATTTTGAGGATGACAATCTCACTTTGAAGAAGGAGCATATCCAGGGCATCTGTGAAGAGATCTTACGCAGGAAAATCAAGGTGTATTGGGCGACCCCGAACGGGATACGCGTAGATTCGGTAGACGAAGAGCTCTTGAAATTAATGAAAAAAAGCGGCTGCTATAGCGTGGCTTTCGGCATAGAATCCGGATCGCAGGAGATCCTGGATCATATCGAGAAAGGGACAGACATTGCCCGGATCTGCGCGGCGGTCAAGCTGGCCAGTAAGGCCGGATTAATTACTCAGGCTTTCATCATTTTCGGCCTGCCGAAAGAGAGCAAGGCGACGATTAAAGAGACGCTTAAGCTGGTGCTTTCCCTGCCTCTGCACAAAGCCCAATTTTTGCTGCTTGATATCTTGCCGGGGTCGGCGCTTTGGGATTCTTTGCGCCAGCAAGGCCCGGAGTATTTCCGGAAACGCAGTTATCAGGAACCCGGTTACGTGCCTGAAGGTCTGACCGCGGATTATTTAATCAAGGCCCGCTCAGAAGCATTCAGAAGGTTCCATCTTCGCCCCAAACAGGCCGGCACGCTTTTAAGGATGTTGAAGCTGAGGCAAATAAAATTTGTGTTCCAAAGGGTAATGGATTTCTCCATATTCGGTAGATTAGGTAAAAAAGGATAAACCCATGTTAAGCGGGATCTTCGCCGGGACGGTTTGTTTTTTCTTATTTTTATCCCATATTTATTTTTTCCATGTCTTTAAGATCAGGCGCCGTTTCCGTTTTATGGCGGCGCTGTTTTTATCAATCCTGGCCTTTTATATAATTTTATATGCGTTTTTTTCCAATATCCCGGACCAAGGCCCCGTGTTTTTTATGCCCCTGGGGGCGTTTGCTTTTTTAAACGGGCTTTTCCTCCATTTTGCGGCGGGTTATCTCTATCTGCACTGCCTCCAGGTAATTGACCGGTCCCCTTCCTGCAGAATGATGATAGAAATTGCTGCTGCGCCCGAAAGGAATCTAAGTTTAGAGGAAATTAAACAGCGTTATAGCATTGATAAAAAAGTTGCGGATAAAGTGGAAGAAATGTCCGTTTTAGGATGTATCCGGAGGGAGGATGGCCGTTATTTCCTTACCGCCAGAGGCAAGAAGTATATGCATATCGGTAAAGGCATCAGGGATTATTTGAAATTAGAGAGAAATTAATTGACCCGGGGATCTCCGGTTAAAGAAAACAGATGATCATAAAAGGGATAATCATTGCAGGGATTTGTTCTTTTGCCGCTTGTTTAATCCAGGTTCTCCTTTGCCTGCTGGGGCCGGGCAGGGGCAAAGCAGAACCGATGATCCTGGAATTAAGACGGCAGGCAAAATCGGCAATCCTCATCTGGTTGTTTATGGCGCTGCCTTACGCCGGAGTATTTCTCCGGGCTGATCCTGCGGCCCTGTCGGGCACCGGCCTGGTAGCACTTTCTTTTTGTTACGGTATTATTTTCTATTTTTTCTTGACCTGCGTATATTTAACCCTGTATTATTTTGTCGACCGCTCGATTTCCGCGACCCTTTTGGAAATAATCGGCGATTCCGGCGAAAAGGGGCTGAGCCTGGATGAAATAAAGGAAATATATGGGATCGAAAAAAAATATAAAAAGGAGCTTAGGGGAATGCTCCAGGGAAGATTCATTGTTGAAGAACGCGGTACTTTCAGAAACACATTTAAAGGCTCTTTTTGTGCCGCCGGAACTGATTTTATTAAACGTTTGCTAAAGTTAGGCAAGGGCGGATAATCCTTGTTGGAAGCGGACCAAAAACAATAAAACGCAGAAAGCCGATGTTTACCCGAAAAACCAAAATCGCTCTGGGCAAAGCAATCCTCACCAGGAAATCACCGGTTTACGTCCAATTTGCGGTGACCAAAAATTGTAATCTTGGCTGCGGGATGTGCGCATCCTCCGTATCCAGGAAAGCGGAAAAAGAATTGTCCCTTGCGGAGATCGAAAAAATAGCGGATAGGCTGGAGAAAATAAGGGCCGGAATAATCCTGCTTACCGGAGGGGAGCCTTTTTTACGCCCGGACATCTCCCAGATAATCCGCATCTTCTCTGAGAAAGGATTCACCGTGCGCCTGCAGACGAACGGTACTCTGGCCACGGAAGAGAATATCCGGCAAGCCTGCGCCGCCGGAATGAAAGAAGTTACCATCTCCCTGAATTCTTTGGACCCGCAAGTGCATGATTCGATCAGCGGCCAAAGCGGCTCCTGGGATAAAACCATTGCTTGTTTTTCCCGGTTTTCCCGGATATTGCCTCCCCAAAATACCCTTTTGGGGATAAATACCGTGGTCTGCCGGAGAAATCTTAAGGAGTTGCCGCAGATCATTAAGTTTGCCACCCGGCTCGGGTTTTACTCTTCGCTGATCCCGATCCATGTTTCCGCTACCGCTGCAGATGGAGAATTTATCATCCGCAAGGAGGCCCCCGATTTTTCATTCCGCAAGGAGGATTTCTCCGACCTTGACCGGGCGTATAGGGAGATCATCGCCATGAAGAAAAACGGCTACAATATATATAACTCCTATAAATTTTTACGTAGCAGCACCCGGTTCTTAAAAGGCCAAAGGATAAATTGGCATTGCGACAGCCCGGACCTTTATTTTGCCATAAGCCCTTCAGGTAATTTTTTACCTTGCGCAGATTTAAATAGCGAGATTTCCTTGCTTGACGGTAATTTTGTTGACCTGTACCGTTCCGGCGCCTTCCGCTCCAGGATCAGGAAGATGGTGGGGAATTGTAAGGGGTGTTTTTACGCCTGTTGGCCGGAGATCAGTTTTCTTTGCCGGGATCCGCGGGTATTGGTCGAAAGGCTGCTTTTTGGTTTACAAACTTCCCTAAGCACCCGCACCTCCGTAACCGAAGAACAATGCCGGGAAATCATCAAGGAAATAAAAGAAGAGAAAGGGTAATCCCTTGCCTGAAGGTGAAGACTTTGCTATAATTATCCGGGGTTATCGGCGGCCGCAGTCAGATTAAAACAGCATTGAAAGCTAGCCCTGATTTGTTTTAATATGTTGCCAAGCAACAGTTTTTAATCGTCATCTATTGGAAAATCCGCTGCCATTTTTCTATGGCGTTAGTTTTATTGTTTGTCGGTTAATTGTCGAACCTGATTATTTATTAAGGAGGTGATCCGGTCGTAAAGCGTAACAAAAAAGCTGGACAAGGTATTTCGTTAACCTTAAGGTGGAGGGGCAAATGGATAAAAAAAGGTTTAGCTTATTGAGGATTTCGATTATAACGTTAGCAGTCAGTCTGGTTTTAAATCTGGGAATCAGCTTGACCGGTAAAGTTTTTGCTGAGGACAAACCCTATGTTCCAGGGGGGCAGTTGCAATACGATAAAGACCGGGCTCAGATATTGGGGGCTTTCAAAAATAAAGATAATTCCGCCATCGGCCTGGCCCAAAGTTTCCTGGCGCTTAATCCCCAGGATGTGGACGTGCTTAGCGGGTTAGGGGAAGCCTATATGAATAAAAATGATTTAGGGCTTGCCGAAGCAACGCTTAAAAAAGCGACCGCGATTAAACCCAATGATCCGGTGGCGAATAAACTACTCTCCAGGTTATATATGCTTAAGGCGATTACAAACCTGGATAACTTTGATCTGGCGATTAAACAGACGGACAGGGCTATCGCGCTTAATCCTGATGACACCGTATCGCTAACCAAAAATAAGATCGCCATCTATAGCGCTGAAGTTAAAAAATCCACTTCCCGGGGCGATATTCAGAAAGCCAACGAGGACCTTGACACGCTGATCAGTTTAAGCCAGGAGCCGGATAAATCGAAATTTATCTCAATGAAGGAGGTATTGAATAGACCTGCTCCCCCCAATAACTCCAAGAAGGAAACACCGAAGTTTGTTCCTCCCGATAACTCCAAGAGTGGTTTAAAATTAAAATAGCATTCGGGGAGACGATGAAAATTAAAAACTGGTTGAGGAAGGAAAGCTCCAAACTTGCCACGGTGAGGGAGTTTTTTGCTTTTTTATGGCAAAATAAGCTTTGGTGGATGGCGCCGATGATCTTAATTTTTTTACTCCTGGGCCTTTTGATCATTTTTACGCAAAGCGCCGCGGTGGTGCCGTTCATTTACGCTTTATTTTAAGCATGAAAAGAATACTCAAACGGCTGAATAAATATGCGCGGGGAGGGATAAATATTTTAGTCAGGCTGTTCTTAGGCCTGGTTTATCTGATCCTGCTTTTTCCTTTTGCCGCTATCATCAGGCTGCGCACCGATTACCTGGGAACGAAAACCGGATCTTCAGGTTGGATTCCTCTGGAGGAAATCCCAGACCAAAAGGAGTTATTGCGCCATCAATAAGCATGTATATTTTAGGCATAAGTTGCTATTATCATGATTCTGCCGCCTGCCTCCTGGAGGACGGCCGGGTTATCGCGGCTGCTCAGGAGGAAAGATTCAGCCGCTTGAAACATGATTCTTCTTTCCCTGTAAATGCGATCAAATTCTGCCTGGATTTTGCCGGAATTTCGGGCAGCCAGCTGGAATACGCAGTCTTTAATGAAAAGCCGTTTTTAAAGTTTGAACGGATCATTAAAACTCTTCTGGCCACTTATCCGTTCTCTATGGGGATTTTCCAGGAAGCAATCATAAACTGGATGTCGGATAAGCTATGGATCAAGAGCCTGATCGAAGAACACCTGGATTTACCCGCGGAAAAAGTATTGTTTTGTCAGCACCATCTTTCCCATGCCGGTGCTTCTTTTTTTTGCTCCCCTTTCCCGGAAGCGGCCATTCTTACCGTAGATGGCGTCGGGGAATGGTCCACGACGGCACAGGGGTACGGCAAGACTGACCAGGGCAGCCGGATAAAATTACTGGAAGAAATCCGGTTTCCGCATTCTTTGGGCCTGTTGTATTCTGTATTTACCGCGTTTTTAGGTTTTCAGGTAAATGAAGGGGAATACAAGGTGATGGGGATGAGCGCATTCGGCCAGCCCCGGTATACGGATAAAATCTATAAATTGATCAGGGTTAATGCGGATGGAAGTTTCCGGCTGAACATGCAGTATTTTGCCTATCACTATGATCCTAAGCGCAGTTTCAGTAAAAAGTTCGAGAAATTATTCGGTAAGCCCAAAGATCCGCGCAGCCGTTTTGTTACGGATAAAACTTCTCTTTATGATTATAAAGACCTCCCGTCGAGCGCCGAGATCAAGGCCAATCAATATTACGCGGATATTGCCGCCAGTATTCAGAAGGTTACCGAAGACATCCTGGTTAAAATCGCCAGCAACCTTTATCAGAAAACCGGGCAAAAAAAGCTTTGCCTGGGGGGAGGGGTGGCTTTAAATTGTCTGGCTAATTCCCGAATACTCAAGGAAACCAAGTTTGAGGAAATATTTATCCAGCCGGCCGCAGGGGACAGCGGCGCGGCAATGGGGGCCGCTTTATATGTTTGGCATTGCCTGCTGGCTAAACCGCGCGAATTTATTTTAAAACATGCTTATTGGGGTAAAGAATATACGGATAAACAAATCCTGGAGTTCCTGACAGAGAACCGGATAAGCTACCGGTTCATCGATGAGGAGAATAACCTGCTGGAGGAGGTAGCTGGTGCACTTACGCAAGGTAAAGTGGTCGGCTGGTTCCAGGGGCGGGAGGAATGGGGCCCGCGTGCGCTGGGAAACCGTTCCATTCTTGCGGATCCCCGCCAGGAGAAAATGAAAGATACCGTGAATATTAAAATTAAATTCCGCGAACCCTTCCGGCCCTTTGCTCCTTCAGTAATGGCAGATAAAGCCGGGGAATTATTTGAGTTGGACGGTGATGGAGGGCAATATCCATTTAAATTCATGCTTTATACCGCGTCGGTTAAGAAAAAAGAATTAATTCCGGCGGTCACGCACGCCGACGGGACCAGCCGTATCCAAATAGTAACCCGGGAGGAAAACCCGCTTTATTACAGCCTGATTCAAAGGTTCTATCAAAAAACCGGAGTGGCAGCGTTACTGAATACTTCATTTAACTTAAAAGGCGAGCCGATCGTAAACAGCCCGCAGGATGCCTTTAATACTTTTACCAAAAGCGGGATGGATATGCTGGTCCTGGGAAAGTTCATCTTGGTTAAAAAATGAGGAAAAGATGCAGATAAAAAAGTTGGTCAAGAGAGCGGGCAGGTCCATGTTCTCTTTGAAGCAGGAAAATGATTTGGCAATCGTGCAGTCGGTATTAATTACGGATAATGGTTATTGCGGCATCAGGGATCTGCATAGCGGTATTGAAAAAATTAAAATTTGCTTTCCCCGTGCAAAAATAACGGTTTTGACCTTAACCCAAAGGCAGGCCTTTCTGCAAAACGAGTTTCCGGATTTGGAATTCATTATTTGCTCTCCGAAACTTAAGCCCCGCCGCTACAGCATCGCCTTACAGCTGTTTTTCCTGCGGGACAAAAACTTTGACTATCTCCTTAATTTTTCCCTGGATCTGTCCCCCCTGATCGTGCAGTTGTTTTGGTTTAACTCCAGGATCATCCTGTACAATCAATGGGGGCAGTGGTGTTCTTTACGGCTGCGCAGGGTCAGCCAGATATTCACCACTTCCTACCATAAACAAAAAGCAAAAATAACCTTTAAGGGGATTTTAAAAAGTATCGGGTTGTTTTTTGTTTTACTGGTACCCGATGATGAGCAGGCGCTAAGCCACAACATATTAGTTGTCGATGACGGCGCCGTAGTTAACCAGTTGATCTATACGCTGCGCCGGATAAAAGAATGCCTCCCCTTTTCCCGGGTTACGTTATTAACTGTGGGGAAGCGTAAAGAAATAGATCAGGAATTGTCCGGGGTCAAGGTTATCCGGGTGGATCCATTCCTGATTAAAAGATACCGGATTGCCCGGCACATGCTTAAGCTGGGCGGGGGCAATTATGACCAAATTATACTTTTTTCCCTGGATATTACCCCGATTGTTATCGCCGCTTTATTTTTGCGCGGCCGGATATTTCTAAGGAACCAGTGGCATCAATGGTGGAGGATCAGCCTTAAGCCGGTAAGTTATTATTTGCTGCTGCCCTTCAGGCTCCTGGTAAGCTTGATCGGCAATATTTTAATTTTTATCTATCTTGGGTTTAATGTTTCCGTGATTTTTTTGCTGCGGGCTTTTAACGTTTTTAAAATTAAGTTTTTAGAAGAAGGGAACTAATTACCATGTCCATGGATGTCAGGCAGTTTAGCTCAGATAAAATATTAAAACATCTTGACCGGGTAAACGCCTGGCTGGAAGGGGATAATCCCGCGCCGATTACGGTGGAGCTGGATATGACCAACCTGTGTAACCATAAATGCCCGGAGTGCTCAGGCTGGTATTTCCAGAACCGGGGAAGCGATCAGCTTAGCAGGAACTTAGCGGTAAAGATCATCAAACAGCTGGCGCAGGCCAAGATCCGCGGGCTTATTTTTACCGGGGGCGGAGAGCCGCTTTGCCACCCGGAGGTTATGCAGGCAGTAAAATTAGCGCATAAATTAGGGCTGGATATCGGATTTATCACTAACGGCTCCCTAATCAATAAAGAAATCGCCAAAGTTTTGTTAAAATGCTGTACCTGGGTAAGGGTTTCCCTGGACGCCGCTTCCCCGGAGACTTTCCGGAGGGTCCACGGATTAGACGGCGACGCTTTTGTTAAGGTGCTCGGCAATATCCGGCTAATGACCAAAATGAAGCAGGCGCTTAAAAGTAAAACCGTAATCGGCATCGGCTATCTCACCTGCGATTATACGCAGGACAAGATGCTTGAAGCGGCCAAGCTTTGTAAGGGGCTGGGGGTGGATTATCTGCAATTTAGGCCGCTGCAAATCCATAATCATGGCGCCTTTGAGTACCATTTGATGGATTTAGCGCAAAATATCCGGGATTGTATGCAGGTGGGCACGGATGGTTTTAAGGTCCTGCATTCGCAGCATAAATACGAGATGATGAAAGATAAAAAATACGGGCGTAATTATGATAAATGTTACGGCCACCAGTTTGCCGCGGTAATTGCCGCGGATGCGGCTTATACTTACGGGTTTGAGCTTCCGCCTTTCAACGAAGATTTCCTCGACCAGATCCGGCAAAGACTCAGGGCCAATGTAATCAAGCTGGCCAATCCACTGGATCTTGGCGATCTTTTTGACTTTGATGTTTATGTCAAGATAGTAGAGATCG
>CAINQO010000017.1 GCA_903852325.1 Candidatus Omnitrophota bacterium | reverse complement strand
CTTTGCAGAAGGTTGGTTATCGGCATCAGGCTGGTCCCCGGGTTTCTTGTGCTTTCATTTTCCCGTTTATCGGCATTAAAATAATCGATATGTTTTTAGTGGCTTTGCGTTTAGTCAAGTAAGGGAGAGAAAAATGTTTAAAGAACAGATCAAACCGGCGCTTTTGATTTTTTTAGTTTTAACGGCGATCACCGGGGTTATCTATCCGCTTTTTATTACCGGGGCCGCGCAACTTTTATTTCCCCGGCAGTCCAACGGCAGTTTGATCTATCAACAGGGAAAGGTTGTGGGTTCCTCTTTGATCGGACAGGCATTTGACGACCCTAAATATTTATGGGGGAGGATCTCGGCGGCTTCCCCCCAATATAACGCGGCCGCTTCTTCAGGTTCAAATATCGGGCCGGCCAATCCCGCCTTGATCGAGGCAGTGAGCGGCCGGATCAAAGCGCTTAAAGCCGCTGATCCGGAAAACACCGGCCTTATCCCGGTAGATTTGGTTACCGCTTCAGCCAGCGGGTTAGATCCGCACATCAGCTTAGCGGCGGCGGATTATCAGGTTTCCCGGATCGCCCGGTTGAGAGGGTTGACCCCGGATACCGTGAAGATGATTATTGCCCGCCATACTTCCGGGCGCTTGCTCGGTTTTATCGGAGAGCCGGTGGTCAATGTGCTGGAAACTAACCTGGCGTTAGATACTTATAAGAAATAATAACGCAGGTTAATTATATGTTGTATAATTAAACTATGGAAAGACCGAATCCTGACGCAATCTTAGCGAAAGTTAAAGCCGAAGACAGCCGCCGCGGGATGTTGAAAATTTTCTTCGGGGCGGTGGCCGGGGTAGGCAAAACCTATACCATGCTGGAAGCGGCCCGGGCGCGTAAGAAAGAGGGCACGGATGTCCTGGTCGGTTATGTGGAAACGCATAAGCGCCAGGAGACTGAAGCGCTCCTGGAAGGCTTGGAACTTCTCCCTTCAAAACTCATCAGTTACAAAAATGTAGTCCTGCCTGAATTTGATATTGACGCTGCCTTAAAAAGAAATCCCAAACTGATCCTGGTCGATGAATTAGCGCATACCAATGCTCCCGGTTCCCGCCATCCCAAACGTTGGCAGGACGTCGAAGAGCTGCTTGTCCAGGGGATTGATGTGTACACGACTTTGAATGTCCAGCATTGCGAAAGCGCAAATGATATCGTTGCCCAGGTTACCGGTATCCGGGTGAGGGAAACCGTTCCCGATACTTTTATCGAGCAGGCAAATGAGATAGAGCTGGTGGATCTTCCCAGCGAAGAACTCTTAAAGCGCCTTAAAGAGGGGAAGGTTTATCTTGGGGAGCAGGCGGAACGCGCTGCCGAGCATTTTTTTCAGCCGGGAAATTTGATCGCCTTGCGCCAGCTGGCGCTGCGTTTTACCGAACGCAATGTCGATACAAAATTAATGTCCTACAAGAAAGAGCATGCGGTATCTACGGTGTGGAATGTGCGCGACCGGTTCCTGGTGTGTATCAGCCCCAGCCCTTCGGCAATGCGCCTGATCCGGGCCTGCAAACGGATTGCTTCTGACCTGGGGGTAGAGTGGATTGTTGTCTACGTTGAACCGGTTACAGAATTGCGGCCGGAAGATAAGAACCGGGTCGCGGAAATGATGCTTTTTGCGGAGAAGCTGGGTGCCAGCGTTACTACGCTTGCCGGCCAGGATATCGCCGAAACCCTGATCGCCTATGCCCGCTCGCAGAATGTTACCAAAATAATCATGGGTAAGCCGGGCAAGCCCAGGTTACGGGAGCTGTTCCTTGGTTCGATCTTTGACCGTCTGGCGCGCAAATGCGGGGAGATCGACCTGTACCTGTTAAGCGGGGACGCCCATGAACAGCCGGTTAAATTTAAGCCCGCGGTTTTGTCCCCGTTTTCCTGGAGAAGCCTCGGGTGGGCGCTGGGGGTGATCGTGTTATGCACCCTGGTCGATGGAGGCCTTTTTTTATGGCGCGCCTCATCGGTCAATCTGATCATGATCTATCTTCTGGGGGTCACCTGGATCGCTTTCCGCTGCGGCCGGAGGATTTCAATGATCACTTCATTTCTGAGTGTTTTTCTTTTTGATTTTTTGTTTGTCCCGCCCTATTTTAATTTTGGGGTAGCGGATGTTGAATACCTGTTTACATTTATAGTGATGCTCGGGGTGGGTTTTATGATCGCGCAGTTGGCCGGGCAGCTCAAGCGCCAAACCATCTCGATGGTTAATCGTGAAGACCGGACTAAAATGCTTTACGCGTTAAGCCGCGACCTTTCCAAAAGCTCTTATCCGGATGAGTTGTTTAAGATCGCGCTTAAGCATATTGAGACTTTTTTTAAATTAAAAGCAGTGATCTTTGTTTTGGATAAAGGAAAAATGGCGGCAAAGTTCGGAGAATCGGAAAATTTGGGGTTAACTCCAAATGAGCTTGCGGTTGCGCGGTGGGTTTATGACCATAAAAAACCTGCCGGTAAAGGCACAGATACTTTGCCCGGCTCCAACGGGATGTATTTACCTTTTCTGGGCGCGGAAAAACCGGTAGGGGTCCTGGGGATTTTTCCGGCCGAAGGGAACCAGCTTGTCGATCCGGAACAGGTGCATCTACTGGAAATGTTTGTCAACCAAACCGCGCTGGCGGTTGAAGGGGCCCAGCTGGCGGCGTCCGCGCTGGACGCGGTGAATAAAATAGAAAATGAACGCCTGAGGAACCTGCTTTTAACTACTTTTTCTTCCGGCTTATCCGATCCGCTGACCGCTATTTCTCAAACCGCCGCGGAGCTGCTCAAACCGGACAATTTAAATGATCCGGATACCCGCGCGCGCCTGATCGAACGGATGCGTAAGGAAACTGAGCATTTAAATTCCCTTATCGCCGAATTACCGCAGATAATCGAATCGGAGCAGTAAAATAATCGGAAATATACTGTGCTTGATCGTTCGAAAATTTCTTGCGAAATCTTATTTGTTCGGAAAGATACTGCTGCGTAGTCGCGCCAAAGCTGATCTGCAGCTTTGGCGCACTTGCAGTATTAATTCGCGGACGGCCTGGCGGCCTAAAACTTACGTCGTCCTGCGGACTCCGTAAGTTTTCCGCTCATTAAACAAAAATCCCCGGGAATGTCCTCCGGGGCTTCTTGTAGGTGATAGGCCTAATAGCTTTCGCTATCGATCCCTAACCTCCTGTAACGGTACTCTCTTGATTGCAAATGAAGTATGCCATATATTTTTAAAAATATCAAGGGCAGGAATAATATTTTTATTGACTAAAATCCACCTTTTTTGGGCGTTGTTTTTTGACTTAAGCCAGAGCCGGCCGCTGCCGGTTAAAGGATAGAAACCAGCCTATATTTATAGTATAATAGCCTCCATGCAAACAACCTCGATCCAATATTTAAAAGGCATCGGCCCGGCCCGGGCAAAAAGTTTCACCGCCAGGGGTGTAAATACGATCGAGGAGTTAATGTATTATTTTCCCCGCCGTTATGAGGACCGCAGGAATTTTGCCAAGGTTTCCGAGCTTAAGGAAGGGGAGATTTATACCGTAAAAGTGGAGGTTTTGAAGGGAATGCAGCGTAATTCCTGGCGCCGGCGCCGGTTCAGCATTACCGAAGCATTAGTGGGGGATGATACCGGGAAGATATCCTGCGTCTGGTTCAACCAGCCTTATCTGGGGCAGTATTTACAGGACGCGGCCTGGTTGATCCTTTACGGTAAAGTCGAGCTGTATAACGGGAAATTGCAGTTAAGTAACCCGGAGTATGAGTTTCTGGAGGACGGCCAGGAGGATGATTCTCTTAACGTGGGCAGGATCGTCCCGATTTACTCTTTGCCCAAGAGCTTCAGCCAGCGCTCCTTGCGCAAGTTAATTAAGCACGCGCTGGATGAATTCCTGCCTAAAATCAATGACCCGCTGACCTTTGACCTGCGCAGCCGCCATAATCTGCTTAACCTGGCGCAGAGCCTTTTAAATATCCATTTTCCCCAGGATTTTGAGCTGCAAAAACAGGCCCACACGCGGATAAGCTTCGAAGAATTCTTCCTTTTCCAGTTACCGTTGGTTTTAAGAAAAATAAACCGGAAAAACAAAGCCGGGATCCGGCATACGGCCGAGGGCAAGTTAATCGATGATTTTACCCGCGGTTTGCCTTTTACGTTAACCGGAGCGCAGGAAAAGGTGCTTAAGGAAATAAAAACGGATATGGCTTCTGCTCAAGCCATGCAGCGGCTTTTGCAGGGGGATGTCGGCTCGGGCAAGACCGTGGTGGCCACTATTGCCTGTTTGATCGCCATCCAAAGCGGGCATCAGGCCGCCTTCATGGCGCCGACAGAGATCCTTGCCCGCCAGCACTATGATAAAATATCCGCGCAGCTTGAACCGCTGGTTTTCGGGGGGCGCAAGCTGCGGTTGGTTTTACTCTCCGGGCAGGACCGGGATAAAGAAAAGATATACCGGGAGGTAAAGGAAGGGAAGATCGACCTGGTTATCGGCACGCACGCCTTACTGCAGGAAGAACTAAGTTTTAGAGATTTAAGTTTTATCGTGATCGATGAGCAGCACAAGTTCGGGGTAGGCCAAAGAGCGCTTTTGCCGAAAAAAGGAAATAATCCGGACATCTTGATCATGACCGCTACTCCCATCCCGCGCACCCTGGCGATCACTCTTTACGGAGACCTGGATATTTCGGTAATTAACGCCCTGCCGCAGGGGCGCCTTCCGGTGAAGACTATGCATTTTAGCGAAGCGCAAAAGGCCAAAGCTTACACCCTGGCCAAAGAGGAGCTTAATTATGGCCGGCAGGTTTATATTATTTATCCGGTGATCGAGGAATCTTACGCTTTGGATATCGCCGGGGCGAAAAAAATGTTTATTGAACTGAAAAGCGGGATCTTTAAAGACTACCGCCTGGGCCTGATTCACGGCAAGCTGAAAAACCAGGAGCAGAATGAGGTGATGTCTAAATTCAAGAATAAGCAGCTGGATCTATTAGTGGCGACCACGATTTTAGAGGTAGGTATTGACATTCCCAACGCGACCTGTATGATTATTGCTTCCGCGGAGCGTTTCGGTTTAAGCCAGCTGCACCAGTTACGCGGCAGGATCGGCAGGGGAAAACTGCAGTCTTTTTGCATTTTGGTTTCAGACGGCCAGACCGAGGAATCAAAAATGCGCTTGAGCGCCATGGTCAGTTCTTCCGACGGCTTCCATATCGCCGAAGAAGATTTAAAGATTCGCGGCCCGGGCCAATTTTTCGGCAGCCGCCAGCACGGCTTGGCGGAGTTAAAGATCGCTAATCCGCTTATGCAGATGCAGCTGTTAAAAGCCGCCAGGGAAGAAGCGATTGCTTTATTGAGCCAGGATGCGCGCCTGGATGAGCGGCCGCATCAATTTTTAAAACAGAAACTGCTCCAGAGGTTTCCGGAGTATGAGAAATTAATGTTAGTAGGTTAGGGTTAGTAGTGGGGGTTAGGTAAGGTAGTGTGTTTGGTGGTGAGGTTGGGTAGTGGGTGGCACTCACTACTAATCCACACAACTTAACTCACTACTCGTCCCAACCCTCACTACTCACCCCAAAGTTAATTAAAGCGAATATGAGAATAACAACCGGAATCTACCGTAATCGTAATTTACATGTACCAAGAGGCATCCGCCCCACGCAGGATAAGGTGCGTAAGGCGGTTTTTGATATTTTAGGGGATATCGAAGGGTTGAATTTTCTGGAGTTGTTTGCCGGCAGCGGAGCGGTAGGGTTTGAGGCGCTTTCCCGCGGGGCATCCGGGCTGACCCTGGTAGAGTTTAACCGGGATTCGGTACTGGCCATTAAAAGGAATATCGAGATGCTTAACCCGCCAAACTGCATTTTATACCATTTGGAGGCGGAAAAGGCGATCAAACTGTTAAGCCTGGACAAAAGAAGCTTCAATATCATTTTTATCGATCCGCCGTACATTAAGCGGCCGGCTCCCCGGCCTTCTGCGGAACCGGGCGCTGGGGAAGGGGAGATTACCGGTTCGAATGAGCCGGTCCAGGGCGCAGGAGAGGATGACCCCGGCCGAACCCCGCTAAAAAAAATCTTGCAAAGACTGGAGGCATATGATATATTGTCGCCTTATGGTTTGGTGGTTTGCCAGCATTCCAGGCTTGAACAACTGCCTAAAGACACCTTAAATTTAAGTTTAATCAAAGAAGCTAAGTACGGTGATACTTGGCTTTCAATTTTTAGGAAGAAAGAGTAATTATGTGCCAGATCGCTGTATATCCAGGGACATTTGACCCGGTAACCAACGGCCATATCGATTTGATCTGCCGGGCGCGGGAGATTTTCTCGGATGTCACGATCGCCGTCGCGCACAATCCGCATAAAAAACCGCTGTTTAGCGTTGAGGAGAGGATGGCCATGCTGAGGAAGGCGGTTGAGGGCATGGATGGGATAACGGTTACGCATTTTGACGGCTTAGTGGTCGATTTTGCCCATAAGCTCAAGGCTAAAGTTTTGATCCGGGGCTTGCGGATGATCTCGGATTTTGAATATGAGTTCCAGATGGCTTTAACTAACCGTAAGCTCGCCGGTGATATCGAAACCATTTTTTTAATGCCCCATGAGTCTTACAGCTATCTTTCCGCAAAATTGATCAAAGAAACCGCGGCGTTAGGAGCGGACCTGTCTGATTTTGTCCCGGATTTTGTGGGCCAGGCTTTACGCAAGAAATTACGTGGCAGGAAATAGCGCTAACTTTTTTCGGCAATGAGGATTATCGTTAAGCAGATTCCCGAAGAAGGGTTATATTTAAAAGAACAGATCCGGCCTGAAGAGCTGGATCTGGACACTGATCTTATAAAATTACGCTCTCCCGTAAATGTAGAGGGGCGGGTTACCCGGATCACTAACGCCCTGACGGTGGAGTTGGATGTCCGGGCGGATTTTTCTGTCGAATGTTCCCGCTGTTTGAAGGAGTTTGAGTGGGCGGTGGAGAAGAACCTGCAGCTGAACTATCCCCTGCAGGCAAGCGATGTTTTTATTGAACTGAACCCTGATATCAGGGAAGAGATGATTTTGGATTATCCGATCAAGCCTTTATGCGATTTAAATTGCAAAGGGCTCTGCAGTAAATGCGGTAAAAACAAAAACGAAGGAGGATGTAACTGTGGCTCTACCTAAACGTAAACATTCAGCAGCGCGCGGCCGTAAACGCCGCACACACTGGAAGATCAAATCTACCAGTTTAACCCCCTGTCCGCAGTGCACACAATTAAAGCTTCCGCACCGGGTATGCCTGGTTTGCGGGTATTACGACGGCCGGCAGGTGATGGAAATCAAGGTCAAAGAAAAAAAGAAAAAATCTCATTAAAAGCGTAAATTTCCCCCCAAAGATTGCAGCCGGGGATTGATTAATCATTAAGAGGAGAAGCTTGATGAAAATAGTCGTTGATGCTATGGGCGGGGATCATGCTCCCAAGGTGGTGATCGACGGCGCTCTTGCCGCGGTTAAAGAGTATGATGTGGATGTGATCCTTGTCGGCGACGAACCGCAGATCCGCGACCTTTTAAAGAAGGCCAAGTATACCGGTAACCGGATCAGCGTAAAGCATACTACCGAAACCATTGAAATGTGCGAACCGGCGGCCAACAGCGTCCGGCGCAAGAGAAACTCCTCTATCGTCGTGGGCCTGGATATGGTTAACGAAGGCCAGGCGGACGCGTTTTTTTCCGCCGGTAATACCGGCGCGGTTGTCTGCGCGGCGACCCTGGAACTGCGCCTTTTGCCGGGGATCGAGCGGGCAGGGATCGGCATCGTTACTCCCACCTTAAAGGGCAATACCCTGATCATTGATGTCGGCGCCAATATCGATCCTAAAGCGACACAGCTGCTGCAATACGGGATCATGGCCGACGCTTACTGCAAAAGTATTTTAAATAAACCCAACCCTGTCGTCGGCCTCCTGAATATCGGCGAAGAAGAAAAAAAGGGGACCGAGTTCCTCCGTGAAGCATACAGCCTGCTGGAAAAAAGCAAACTGAATTTTATCGGTAACGTAGAAGGCAAAGACCTTTTCAGCGGCAAGGCGGATATCATTATCTGCGATGGATTTGTGGGCAACGTGGCTTTAAAAGTCGCCGAAAGCGCCGCCAGTATGATGCAAAAATTCCTTAAACGCCATCTTTTAAGCACCATTTGGGGCAAGATCGGCTTGATCTTTATGGCCCCCAGCCTAAAACGCTTCAAGAAAGAGATCGACTATGCCGAATACGGCGGAGCGCTGCTGTTGGGAGTTAACGGGGTAGTGATCATCGGCCACGGCCGTTCCAACATGCGGGCAATAAAAAATGCCATCCGGGTAGCCAAAGAGGAAGTGGAACGCCAGGTCAACTCCAAAATTCTCGAAGCAATCAAATAAAAAAAGACGATGAAAAAAGTAGGGATCATCGGGGTAGGCGAATACCTGCCGGATAGAATTTTAACTAACGCGCACCTGGAAAAGATGGTCGATACTTCCGATGAGTGGATCACCACGCGCACCGGGATCAAGGAAAGGCACATTGCCGCCGCCGGCCAAGCGGCTTCGGATTTAGGGGTCCTTGCGGCGCAGCAGGCATTGCACAACGCGAAAATGAAGGCTGAAGATCTGGAGTTGATCGTTGTGGCGACCATCACCGGAGACATGCCTTTTCCGTCTACAGCGGCGATCATTCAGGATAAATTAGGGGCGAAAAAAGCGGTTTGTTTCGATATCTCCGCGGCTTGCGCCGGTTTTGTTTACGGGATTTCCATCGCCCAGCAGTTTATCAGCAATGGCACGTATAAAAACGCCCTGGTCATCGGCACGGAAGTTTTGTCTTCGGTCACTGACTGGAAAGACCGCAATACCTGTGTACTGTTCGGGGACGGGGCGGGCGCCGCGGTCTTAGCCGAGGTGCCTAAAGGCGGGATAATTTCCACGTATTTAGGGTGCGATGGCTCCAAAGTCGGGATATTAAATATGCCGGGCGGCGGTTCGCGCAATCCGGCCACGCACGCGACGGTGGATAACCGGATGCATTTTTTGAAAATGGAAGGGAATGAATTATTCAAGATCGCGGTCAATACGATGACCCGGGCGGCTGAAACCGTACTCAAGCAAGCTAATATGACCTTTGCCGATATAGATTTGATCATCCCGCATCAGGCCAATTCCAGGATCATCATGGCCGTAGCCAAGAAATTAGGTATTCCGGAAGAACGCGTTTACCTTAATATAGAGCGGTGCGGCAACATGTCCAGCGCTTCCATGGTTACCGCGCTTTGCGAAGCGGTTCTGGAAGGCAAGGTTAAACGCGGGGATACTGTTCTTTTAGATGTATTCGGGGCGGGCCTGGTTTGGGGCGCCTGTATTATCGAATGGTAGGTTATCTTTTCGCCGGCCAGGGCAGCCAGTACGCGGGAATGGGGAAGGACCTTTACGATACTTTCCCCGAAAGTAAAGCTATTTTCGACCGGGCGGACAAGGCGCTGGGGTTTTCCATATCCGGAACTTGTTTTAACGGCCAGCCGGAGATCCTCAAGCAGACCATTTTTTCCCAGCCGGCGATTCTTACGGTAAGCATGGCCGCATTCGCGGCATTCAAGGCCAGCCCGGCTGCCGCGGCAATGGGGGAACCGGCTTTTATGGCGGGTTTAAGCCTGGGAGAATATACCGCTTTGATCGCTGCCGGAGCGTTTACTTTTGAGGATGGATTAAAGTTGGTGCGCCAGAGGGCCGAGATAATGGAGGAGGCAACTTCACGTTATCCGGGGACAATGGCCGCCGTTTTAGAGCTGCCCTTGGAGCAGGTTAAAGAGATTTGTTCAAAAAGTTCCGCGGAAGTCGCCAATATCAATGCTCCGGGTCAGGTAGTTATTTCCGGTAAAAAAGAGGCGGTGAAGCAGGCGGCGGAAATGTGTACGCAAGCCGGGGCAAAAAGAGTGATCGAACTGGAAGTCAGCGGCGGGTTCCATTCTTCCCTGATGCAGGAGGCTTCGGTAGAGCTAAAAGAAAAATTAGAAAAAACCCTTATTTCTCCCTCGCTTGTCCCGGTGATCAGTAATTACACCGCTTCTCCGCAGCAGGAGGTTACGCAAATAAAAGAAAATTTGGTTTACCAGATATATAAATCCGTAAGATGGGAAGAATCCATGCGCTATATGCTATCTAAGGGGGTAACTAATTTTATGGAGTTTGGTCCGGGCAAGGTCCTCAAGGGGTTGATGCGCCGCATTGATAGCAATGCCCGGGTGGTAAATATAGAGAAAGCCGCAGATATCGCGAAAGTTAGTAGTGAGGGTTAGGTAAGGTAGTGAGTTAGGTCGTGAGGTTGGGTAGTGAGTAATACCCACTACTAATCCACACTCCTTAACTCACTACATTACCAAATCCACACTACACACCCGGTGTTGTATTTAAGGAGGAATATATGCGTTTGCAAGATAAAGTAGCTTTGATTACGGGCGGGGCAAGAGGGATCGGAAGGGCAATTGCTTTGACCTTTGCCAAGGAGGGCGCGGACATTGTCGTGGCCGATGTTAACCTTGAAATTGCCCAGAAAACCGCCTTGGAAATCGAAGGTTTAGGCCGTAAAGCCATGGCTTTAGCGATGGATGTGACCGACTATATAGTGGTCGAAGAAGGGGTAAACAAAATTCTTGACAAAATGGGAAAGGTTGATATATTAGTTAACAACGCTGGAATCACTAAGGACAATCTTTTGCTTAGAATGTCCGTGGCGGACTGGGATGCGGTAATCAATGTCAATTTAAAAGGGACATTTAACTGCATTAAAGCGGTAACCCGCTCGATGATCAAACAAAGAAGCGGAAGGATCATCAGCATCGCTTCGATTATCGGTCTGATGGGTAATGCCGGACAGGCAAATTACGCCGCATCCAAAGCAGGAATAATCGCTCTCACCAAAACAGTAGCAAAAGAGTTAGCCAGCCGCAATATTAACGCTAATGCGGTAGCTCCGGGATTTATCCAGACCGAGATGACGGCTAAGCTTCCGGAAGATGTAAGAAAGAAGATGCAGGAGATGATTCCTCTGGGCACATTAGGTACCCCTGAGGATGTCGCCAATGTCTGCTTATTCTTAGCATCAGCGGAATCAAGCTATGTGACCGGGCAGGTAATTACGGTTGACGGCGGTATGGTTATGGCATAGATTTTTATAGGGAAAAGGTTCCTGACATGGCATTAAGCATGGGCAGGGATAAATTCTCCGCCTTTGAGCGGATCATTTAAGGAGGAATACATGGCAGCAGTTCATGACAAAGTAAAAGCGATCATTGCAGAACAGTTGGGCGTAAAACCCGAAGAGGTCACTCCTGAAGCATCGTTTGTCGATGATTTAGGCGCGGATTCTTTGGATACCGTAGAGTTGGTCATGGCCTTAGAGGAAGAGTTCGGCATCGAGATTCCTGATGAGGACGCGGAAAAGATCGCTACTGTCGGCGATGCGATGAAGTATATTGACGAAAAAAGTGCCAAATAATTTATAAACTAAGCACAGCAGTTTCAATTTACCCCGCGATTTTGGCATTCGCGGGGTAAATTTATATTAAGTCCGATTATGAAAAAAAGAGTAGTGGTCACCGGTTTGGGAGTTATCAGCCCCGTGGGCAATGATGTTGCCAGTTTCTGGGGGGCTTTGAAAGCGGGGAAAAGCGGCGTAGGCCCGATTACCTGCTTTGATGCTTCTACTTTTGATTCCCGGATCGCCGGAGAAGTCAGGGGTTTTGATCCCGCGCTTTACGGGTTCGAACCGAAAGAACTCAGGCGCCGGGCGAAGTTTGTGCAATACGCTTTGATTTCCGCCAAACAAGCGCTGGACCATTCGGGGTTAGACCTGGAAAAGACAGATCTGGAACGCGCCGGGGTGCTTATCGGCTCAGGGATCGGGGATTTACTGATCATTGAGGAGGAGCATAAGGTTTTCCTGAATAAAGGGGCCAGCCGGATGTCGCCTTTTCTTATTCCGACTTTGATTGTTAATGCCGCCAGCGGTCATATCGGAATTAATTTTGGTTTTAAGGGGCCTAATTCGGCTGTAGCGACTGCTTGCGCTTCCGGTTCTCACGCTATCGGAGACGCGTTTAAGATTATCCAGCGCGGTGACGCTGATATTATGCTTACCGGCGGCTCGGAAAGCTGCCTGGTGCCTACGGCATTGGGTGGGTTTTGCGCGCTTAAGGCGCTTTCCAAGAGAAATGACGACCCGCAGGCAGCTTCGCGGCCGTTTGAACGGGAGCGGGATGGTTTTGTTATGGCGGAGGGGTGTGGGATTGTCGTATTGGAAAGCCTGGAACATGCCCAGAAAAGGAATGCTAAGATCCTTGCCGAGATTTCCGGTTACGGATTAACTTGCGACGCTTTTCATATTACCGCTCCGGAACCAACCGGAGGCGGCGCAGGCAGGGCGATGAAGATTTCTTTAGCCGATGCCGGGCTTAATCCCGAGGATGTGCAGTATGTTAACGCTCACGGCACATCGACCAAGCTCAACGATAAAATTGAAACGCTTTCCATGAAGCTGGCCTTCGGCGATCATGCCAAAAAGCTGATGGTTTCTTCGACTAAATCGATGACCGGCCATTCATTGGGGGCTGCCGGAGGGGTGGAGTTTGTCGCCTGCTGTATGACGATCCAGGATGGCGTGGTTCATCCGACAATAAATTACCAGAATCCCGATCCGGATTGCGATCTGGATTATGTGCCCAATACCGCACGTAAAGTTGACGTAAAAGCCTGCATGTCCAACTCCCTGGGGTTTGGGGGACACAACGCCTCCTTGGTATTAAAGAAGTTTAAGTAATAAGTTAAATCCTAAACTCTAAACACGAAACTCTAAACAAATCCAAAACCTAAAACTCAAATGTTCAAAATAATAAAGTTTTGAGTTTGGAATTTAGAATTTTGAGTTTGTTTAGGATTTAG
>CAINQO010000016.1 GCA_903852325.1 Candidatus Omnitrophota bacterium | reverse complement strand
ATCAACCTCTTTCCATTCCTCATATACAATTTTAATGATCTTTTCAAAATAATTATCCATTATTCTCCTAACTTCTTGCTTTTTTTAACCGGATGGGCAATTCCTCGGTCCGCACCTCAATCAATCCCGCTGTATCCTTGAGGGGATAAGTTCGGGCAGACAACTTATGTTCCGTCACAATTCTTGGCGGACCCGCCAACCTTTGTGGCGGGCGCCATACATTAAGTTGTGCCCTCACTTAAATAGACGGATTACCAGACAGAATCTAACTGAAAAAACCCTTTCTTTTTAAAGCATTCCTGCAGTTTCTGCAGTATTCTGCTCTTGCGCATGTCCACAGCGCCCCGGTCGATCTTAAAATGCTCCCTGATCTCCTCTAAAGTCAATCCCCGGTTCAAAAACAGCTCCAGAAAATACTGTTCATCTGAATCAAGCCGGTCAATGCATTCGGTTAACGCCCGGCGTTTATCCCGGTCACTAAGGAACTCCGCTGCCCCGGGAGATTGATCTACAAGCGTATCTGCGAGGCTAAAACCTTCATCATTGCGGGCATCCAAGGAAGCGATGGGTTTAAATTTCCGCAAATAATCAATAGTATAATTAACCGTAACCTGCCTTAACCAGCTGGCTAAGGAACATCCGTTTTTACCGCGATAAGTGGATAGTTTTCGATAATTGTCTTTGATTAGAGAGTGGAGGATTTCCTGAAAAATGTCTTCCAACTGCTCCGCCGAGGCCGAATGGCCGTTAACGGATAAAACACTGTGAATATAGTTATAGATCAGGCGGGAATAACGGAGAATGAACTCAGCCCAGGCCTGTTTGTTCGCCTTCAGGCAGCTTTGGAGTAACTCCAGGTCATTCATCACCAATATTATAATACTAAAAAAAGGCAAAAAAAGAACAATTTGCCCTTAAACCGGCAAAAAAACAGGCGTTTCATTAAACAGCTCGAAACGCCTTACGCCTGGCAGGTTCCCTGATTTTCCATCAAAATCACTTTTTATTTGCTCTTAGCTTAACCAGATAAAGCAGTGAAACCAAATACTCCCGCCAATCAGCCTTGGTCCTTCCGGCTTTTCGTTGCGCAAAAACATAAGGAAATTCCACTACTTTTTTATAATTACCTACCGCCAAAACCTCCAAAAGTATCTTATAACCCATCGGCTTAAGTTTCTTCCCCGCCACTACCTCCTTGCGTAGAATAAAAAATCCCGACATCGGGTCTTTAATCGTGCTCAGTATTTTGGGAATAAAAATCGATCCCAGTAAAATTGCCCCGCGGGAACGCAACCCCTGCCAGGGGGTTCGCTTTACAAACCCTCCTCCGGGCAGGTACCTGCTGGCAATGGCGATATCGGCTTTTTCCCTGTCGATTATCTGCAGCAGGTTTTCCAATATCTCCGGAGGGTGCTGTAAATCGCCGTCAATTACTCCCAGGAGCTCTCCACCGGCATTATCCCATCCGGAGACTACGGCGCTGCCCAACCCTCTTTCTGACATTCTGCGGATCGCTTTTATCCTTAAATCCCTGCCGACAAGATCTTCCGCGATTTTCCAGGTCTTGTCCGGGCTATTATCGTCGACAATGATCAGCTCAAAATCAAAGTTAATCTTTTCTAAGGTTTGAATGATTTTTTGGCAAAGGCCGGCAATATTTTGCGCTTCGTTATAGGTGGGAATTACCAGGGATAGCTTAGGGGGCATATTTTTAAAAAAGGAAATTTATTAGAAAATACCCTTTATTCCAGCTCGTGGCCATCTTTAACTTCATGGCCCTGCACATCAATGATCTTTCCGGATGGTTTTTCTCCTGCCTGGCGGCTGCCTTGCTCAAAATACCGGTTCAAACCGGAAAACATCAGTTTAACCTTGATCGCAAAAATTAAAATAAGCAGTAGTTCGAACCCCAGCCACCAGCTGGTAGAAGTAAAAAATAACCTGCCGAAAAACAGGTTGAGGACGATTAATAAAGGCAGCAAACACCCTGAACTGCTCAGGCGGACATATCCGGTAGGCATTAGAATTTCTCCCAGTGCAAAAGCATTTTTAGTTCTTTCTTGGGCGCCCGGACAAAAGCTTTTTTCTCTTGCGGGTAGCCTAAGGCGACCAGACTGATCAATTTCATACTGCCTGAGGCATTTAACAAGCTGCTCACCTGGGGGGCGTAAGGCTTCTTATCCCCGGCGATCCAGCAGGAGCCGATCCCTAAAGCGGTCGCCGCCAAAAGGATGTTACAGGTCGCCGCGCTTCCGTCTTCCAGGAAGTATTTTGTATCGATGGAAAATACCGCGATGCAGGCAGCGGCCTGGGATAAAAATTTACCGTTTTCCGCCAGTTCCGCCAGGCGGTTTAAGGTATTCTTATCGGTAACCACCACAAATTCCCAGGGCTGGATATTCCTGGCCGTAACCGCAAACCGCGCGGCATCCACGATCTCCTCCAGCGCTTTTTTGGGGATCTTTTTATCTTTAAATGACCTGATACTGCGCCTGATTTTCAGGAAATTCAAGTATTTGTTCATCCGTCCGCCTTGGAAAGTTTAATTAATTTAGGCTAATTTGTTACGCAGGTCTTCGGGAATGGCTTGCGGTTTCAGGGACTTATCGACACAAACGAGGATAGTTTTAGCTTTAATGATCAAGCGCTTCTCCTGGTTGTAAATTTCATGCAAAAACTCGATGCGCACCCCGGTCATCTGGCCCACTTGGGTCTGGATCTCCAACTCATCCCCGTATGCCGCCGGGAATTTATAATCTATTTCCTGGCGGGAAACCACGAACATAATCCCGGAATCGGCCAATTGCTTGATCGAAGCGTTTTTGAGGGCAAAATACTCCGTGCGCGCTTCCTCTAAGAAATTAAGGTAATTGGCGTAATAAACTACCCCGCCGCAATCCGTATGGTGGTAATAAATGCGCTGTTTCATATCTTTTTAAATATATCTTTAAAAGCGATGATTGTCAACACCTTCATGCCTGCGCCTTGCCATAACCACCGAGAAAAACATCCTCCCCCATCTTATTTAACCTTACCTTCACGATCGTATTCTTCAGCTCAGGCCTGTAAGGCAGTTTTACCGGTAAATAATTATCCGTTAATCCTTCTAAGCATTCCCCGGATTCGTTCTCGATTAAAACCTCAGCGGTGCTTCCGATAAATCCCCGCATAACCTCTTTACGGCACTCACCGGCAACCTTGGCCAGTTTGTCACAGCGCAGGCGGATCACCCGCGGATCTACCGCTTCCTTAAATCCGGCGGCTTTGGTTTGCGGGCGGCTAGAATAAGGAAAAATGTGCGCTTTTAAAGGTATGATCTTTTTTACCAGCTCAACCGTATGCTCAAAATTTTCTTCTGTTTCTCCGGGAAAACCGATCAGGCAGTCAGTGGTGATCACCAGACTGGGAATAGCGGATTTTAACCTGCCGATCAGATCCGCGTATTGCTTAGCGCTGTATTTACGGTTCATTAACCGTAAGATACGGTCATCTCCGCTCTGGATCGGGATATGCAGGTGCCGGCAAAGCTTTTTACTGCCCTTAAAACACTTGATCAACTCCGGGGAAACATCCCCTGCTTCGATAGAACTTAACCGGATCCGTAATAATCCCGGGATATTCTCTAAAGCACCAACCACATCCGCCAGGGTCTCCCGGACCCCGGAACTACGGCCGTAAGCCCCCAGGCAGATCCCGGTCAAAACTATTTCTTTATAACCACAGGCGGCAAGCTGTTTTGCTTCCTCCAGGATGAGTTTTAATTTTTTACTGCGTTCCTTTCCGCGCACTAAAGCCACTTTACAGTAAGTACAGAAATTACTGCAGCCGTCCTGGATCTTTAAGAAAGCCCGGGTGTGCTGGCTAAAACCGCTTATTTTCTCCGGAAAGAATGACTTTTTAACAATTAAATGGATCCCTTTTATTGCCTTTAACTGGGCCCAGTCTTTCTCTGCCAGGCATCCGGTCACGATAACCTTACTCTTGGGCGAGGACTGGATACAGCGGCGGATAATATTCCTGGATTTTTGGTCCGCCCCGCCGGTAACCGTGCAGGTGTTCACCAAATAATAATCTACCGGCCCGTTAGCGCATTCGATAAAACCCTTACTTAAAAAACGCTCCCGGATACTTTGGGTATCATATTGGTTGGCCTTGCACCCCAAAGTAAAAAATTTGATACTTGGATTAGTTTTCCGCATTGAGTTTGATAAAACTGACGGCCGCGATGGCGGCGGTATCCACGCGCAATACCTGCCTGCCCAGGTCCACCGGAAGAAATCCCGCCTCTTTAGCAAGAGATATCTCTTTAGGGCTAAAATCCCCTTCCGGACCAATAAGGATAAGGATTTTTTCAAATTTTCTAGAGGATGGTTCGAATATTTTTTTAAGCGTGCTTCTGGGATTTTCCAGGGTGGGGATCAATTTCAGGTCGAAATCCCCGGCGGCGGCAATAATCTCTTTAAATTCACTCACCGGCTTAACCGTTACCAGGCTGCTGCGCTGGCTTTGTTTTACCGCACTCATGGCAATTTTTTCCCACCGGGCCTGCCGCTGCGCTTTTTTTTGTTTATCCAGCTTCACCACGACCCGCTCGGTTTCCAGCGGGATAATGCAAACTACCCCCAGCTGGGTGAGTTTATCGACGATATCGTCCATTTTCACTTTTTTGGGGATCGCGCAGGCAACTGTGATCTGGATACCCGGGAGATTAGCCGGCCTTTTTTCTTTAACCTCCAGCTTAATATTCATCGCGCCGATTTCGACAATTTTTACCAAATATTCATGGACGGGGTCGAAAACCGCAATCTCCTCCCCTTTCCTAGCGCGCAACACATCCCTTAAATGATGCAGCTGCGCCGGATCATCCAGGAGGATAATTTTATCGGCTATATTAATCTTCTCAATAAAGAAACGGTTCACCCCGCACCTTCCCTTCCTATTTACCTCTTTATCTCTTTTTCCGAAAAAACATCGGCGCTGAAAATAAAAATCTGGGTATCCTTATCCTTCCAGGCATCCGCGGCAATACCGGCTTTATGGGCGCACAAATTACTCAAAAACTCATCTTTGCTCCATCCGGTTTCCGTGGCCACCTGAGGAAGAAACACCCCGCTCTGATATCCCCGGCGCACCAACACTCCGTGCTTGCCTAATTCAATTTCATCAACCGAAGAGATCTTTACCAGCGGAGACAAAACCGAAATCTCGATCTCCACCTCTTTAAGCTCGGCTAAAGTAAGGGGTGTAAACCGCGGGTCATCCACTGCCGCCTCAATGGCCATATCCCGCACCGTTAAATAAAGCGGCTGGCTGCCGACCAGGCTTCCAATGCAGCCCCTTAGATCATGGTGCTGGTTAAGCGTAACAAAAGCCCCGCTTTTTTGGTTCAAAACCGGGTCAGTTTCAGAAACCGGCATTTTCTTGCCGGTTTGTAAATATGTCATGATGGCTTGCCGCGCGATATTTAAAAGTTTCTCTTTTAGCTGAACACTTAACATTCCTTCTCCTTCCTCCCGGGTCACTGCCCAACTGGAGTAACCTACGGTCCATTCCCCTTTTTTTAGATTACCGGTCACTACGGCTGAATTGGTATGGTTAAGCAGCGCCAATTTTGTGGCCCCTTCCCTTTTAGCGATCTCCAGTGAGATGGCAATCGGAAAACCCCCGCAGGCTTGGGCGCTGCCGTCACGCAAAGCATAATACAATCCCTGGTGGTCCATTTTTTTGATCAGCTCAAGGGTAACCGCGTCAATAGCATTGGCTTCCTTAAAATCATAACCGTGGTACAGATCGGAGGAGGCGACAACTAAAATGTCCTTACGGTTACCGATCGCCTCCGCGAAAATACGGGCGATCTCTTGGCAGGTTTCCAGGGAACAATCCCCCACTACTACCGGGACCAATTTCCAGCCTCCGGACTTTAAGTTGTTGGCGCCGGAAAAATCAGGCAGGACTTTTTGCAGGAAAGGCAGCTGCACTTCTACCGAGTGCTCGCCGCTGAAAACCACAGGATCAACGAACAATTCCGGATCTTTATCCGAAAGCTTTTTAAGGAATTCCTCGTCGATGCCTATCTGTCCCAGCGGAGTAACAAAAGCTCCCGGACCGTAAAGGGCGGCGCCGTTAAAAGCCTTATGGTGGCTGGGTCCCAAAACAATTACGGTTTTATAATTTTTGCCTTTGATCAGCTTGTAACCGAAAGCCGCGGTCTGGCCGGAAAAGCCATACCCGGCATGCGGGCTGATCAGCAACATCAACCTGCCGGTTACCGGGAAAGGATCGGCTTTATCCAGATAAGTATCGATCATTTTGGATAAATCATCCTGTTTATCCGGATAAAATTGCCCCGCGAAATCCGGCCATTTAACGGAAGAAGCCAATGAACTGGCGAAGAAAAATAAAATATAAATTGAAATAAAAAGAAAAACTTTTTTGCGCATAGGGGATGGGATAGGCTTTATGCAGCGGTTAATGTTATTTTTACAGCAGTGGTGGTAGTGGCGCCGCACTTAATTAGCTCTGTAATATGTCTTGCTAATTACACTGGTTTGGGGTGCTGCGTTTCCGGAAAATATCTTTCATGCACTCCGCTCGCTACGCCGCTTGCCGCGGCGTTTAACGCTCGCTTGAGTGCACTTTAATTTTTCCTTGCCGGAAAATAGTTGTGGTATGCACTTTTGTCCCTACGGCGCTTGACGCGCCGTTTTACGCTCCAAAAGTGCCACT
>CAINQO010000015.1 GCA_903852325.1 Candidatus Omnitrophota bacterium | reverse complement strand
GGTCAGAGGTGCCTACATACAACCTGCGCCCCTTACTATACTCTCGCGCCACCCTGGCCATTAAATCTTCGTCCACAACCGCATCTATTTTTTTAGCAAACCGTTCTGAGTTGTTCACAGAATCCCCAAAAAGGATACCGAGGATATTTTTCTGTCTCACCACATCGTTAGTGGAAAGCGAAGTAAACATCTTCTCCAGCCTGTCTTCATAGTCTTTCCCGGCAAATGCCGCAATCGCCAATAGCGATCCGCTGGAATAACCGGTAACTATTTTAAATACCGGACGGGAGCCCTCCTTTGACCACCCCTGCAATAACCCTATTCCGTAGGCGCTATTGGATACTCCGCCTCCGATAATCAACACCGGATAGGTCTTTATGCCATCAACCAGATACTCTGCCTTGCCTTCGGTTTTAAACGCGTCCGCCAGACTCTGCCGCATAAAAAGAGAACCGGGCTTTTCTGTATAGCAGCGTATATCCGGCATGCCGACAACGACCGCCGTGCCGACCAGATTTTCCGGAACGGCATAACGCACGCGGGCGCACCCTGTTGCTGCACAAAAGCAGGCGATTATTAAAAATAAACGGTATAATGTTTTTAGCTTAATATTACTATCCTTAGTGCTAAGGGAGTATTCTTTAATCGCCCTCTCCCGGACACCTCTTGAATTATGATTTTTTGCCGATTAAAAAATAAAGCACCATCCCGACCACGGGTAAAAGCAATATCAGGATAATCCACAGCGCCTTTTTACCTGTATCCATGGAGCTTTTTAGGACATCGATAACGGCAATAATGTCTAACACCAGGATCAGTACTCCGAACACTCCCCCCATAAGCCCTCCTTAAGACTCCTGCGTTTATTCTTTAGGTTTGTTTACAACTTACTTTCCGACATTTTCCATGTGCTTTCCTGAATCCGACAAGTCTTTTCCTGCGCCCCTAAACGCATTGCATCCTAAAAGCAAGGTAATGGACATTAAAGCCAGCAAGCTTAACAAAGTAAGTTTTTTCATCTCTTTTCCTTTCTTTTTATAATCTACGGCCAGAACATCCTGCCCGCGGTTCTTAAGTTACAACCTTCTTCCTCTATGTGTTCCTTACGACTAAGCGGGTCAAGCCTACTAATACCACCGCCCCGACAAGCGCCATTAGAAAAGCGCCGAAGGAGCTGCCGGGATATATTCCTACTACCCTACCCATCCACCCGCCAAGCATCGCTCCCACGATCCCGATAATGATGTCTCCGATAATCCCGAACCCCCGGCCTCTGATAATTATGCCCGCTAACCACCCAATCACCCCCCCGATAAAGAAAAACCACAGCCAATACCCTAAATTATCATTTTGCATATCTTCCCCCTTTTTTGTTGCTACCGGCTTACCCATTCATTGTGCTTAGCCAGGATAATTACTTACCGGGCAGGTTTAATTGCACAGCAAAAAAACACAGGTGTGCCCGCATTATTTCTGATGCAGTCCCCGGTTTTCTTCGTTGTGCATATTATCGCTTCTATCTCCCCGATCACCCCGATCACCATGATTACTTTGATTACCTTGAGGCGAATGCCGGGCTACCGGCTCCGGAACAACAATATAACCCCCTCGAGGCGTTTGTTTATAGTAATACCTGTCATCGTGGTAATATTGAGAGCCTTCAACCACCACAGTTGTATGGCTTGGGGGAAGAGAATCGATCAATGCCCCGATAGCCAAAGCCGAAACCGCAACACTAAAACCAAACGCGTTATGCCTATACCATCTGCCATCGCGATAGTAATGCCTCTCTCCCCCATAATATTCCCTTTCCTCTCCCCGGGAGTCTCTACGCACACAGCCTTCCAGAGGAAGCAAGGTAAGCACCGAGATCAAAATGTAGCAAGCTGCCAAAATCCGTTTAGCGTATTTCATCGC
>CAINQO010000014.1 GCA_903852325.1 Candidatus Omnitrophota bacterium | reverse complement strand
CTAAAGCTTATATAGACATCATTGTAGACAATAAAATCGATGCCATAGGAAAGCCGGCTACGCAGATAACTAAGCAAGCCGAAAATAGAAGGCGGAATGAGCGCGCAAGATTTAAATGAAGGCAGGAAGGCGTTATTCAAGTTAGCCGGCCGTTATGGGCATGAATTCGGAGATTATTTAGAGGACACCGCCCGGATGTTATCAACGGATACCAAGAATGGCAGGGAAATTTTAAACCATTTGGAGGTAAACGCGCTGCAAACAATTACAGACCTGGGAATTCATGTCAGCATGTATGAGTCTTTTGGCATGGTGATTACCGAGCTATTGTGGAAGGGCAGGGTGACAATAGCTTCAACAGTAGGGGGGATACCCCAGCAATATCCGCAAGATAAACAACAGTTATTATTGATGGTCCTGGATGAAGCATATAAGGAAAAACTCAGGCACATTTATGATAGTTATAAATCCGGCAACTGTGGTGATGATATGTTGCTCGGATTCTTAGATGGTCTGCAGGACCCTTCGGAAGGGCTTGCTGAAAAAATGTTGTGGTTTTTTTCGTTGGGGCAAACTCAAAGAGAGATGCTTCAACAAGAACTCAACGGTTATATAAGAGAAAGATACTTGATACTTAATTGCGTTTTGCAATATCTCCAGTTAGTTGAGGAAAATATTAACTTCCCCGTCCCGCAGAACCGGCTCAAAATCGGTTTGGGCGGCGCAATTATTCTGCCAAGTTTTCTTTCAGGCGTAAATTTCGATCAGGGAGTTCTGCTCTCGCCGGATACGCTTAGCATGGTTATTGTCTGCATAACAGCGGTTATGGTTATCGCATTAGCCGCTATCTGGTTTTATATATACCGCCGGGAGCAGGGGGATGCGGCTGCTATCAGCCAAAAAACCCGCCGCAGGATTTTTGAAAAAATAGAAAGATTTTCTTCACCGGAAAGATTATTGAATTCCAGCCTTCTGGATGTTTATGCGCCGGCTATTGACCCCGGTATCCGGGCAGTAGTGGTTTATGATAAGCAGGCCGGAGAAGTGGATTTATTTGTGGTGGATGCCTGTACTTCAGAAATTGTTGCTGTGGCGCCTGTCGATATGCGCAAGCGCACCTTATCCGTTAATGGCGATACACTCACCCTGGTCCGCGGGCAGGGGTATTTGCGGCGCGGCATAGCCTTGTTATTGTTGAGCAGGCATATTGATGAATGGGTTTCCAGTTTTAAACGTTCCGGTTTTGCCAACCGGATGTATGGATGGTTTGAGCGGGACGGCCGTTTTTCAGTAAGAAGGGAAGGGGTGCGTAAATTTATAAGGCGCTCAGGAGATAATGGGCCTGTTTTACCGCTCGCCGGAGTGCATGGAACCCTGGCTGACCTTATTAAGGAGCAGCATTTTCTGGCCACGATAGATTATCGGCAGCCCAGATTTTACAGGCGGGGGTATGAATCTTCCGCGCCAAGGCGCATCGCTAAAATCAAGAACGGCAGGTTAAATATTGCCTCCGGATGGAAGAACAGCCCGATCGCCAAACGATTGGAGCTGGCATCTAACCGGACTTCTCAGGGGCCGCCGATAAAATATGCCGAAGTTTACCTTACGCCCAATATCTCCAACGAGCCTTCTTCAGGCAGGAAATACCTCGGAGAGACCATCCCGCTATCTAAGCCCGGAACTTACCGCATCAATCTTTATCCGGTTTTGAATGAATCCAACGAAGCCCTTAAAGAATTATTTTATACTCCCCGCTCTTTTAATGCCGATACTTTCGCTGAGCTGGTGTGCATGGATGAATTCCTGCACGCTCAAGGACAGGATCAAGGCCACCGGCAGCTAAAAGAGCTTTTTGCCCGCGATCTGGCTTATCCGGGAGCTTTCCACAAAGTAACTGATAAGGTAAATGAGAATGATCTTTATATCAGCGCGGAAGGAACAGAAATAATCGGCGCAGAGGGTTCCCTTGATGAGCGCATCGCCGATACGCTTAAATCCCTGCAAGACCCGGGCGGGTTATCGAGCAACCTGGAGCCTCCGGTCCAGGCATTGCCGGCAATAGCGGAGCTTTTGGTATCTTCCCCTTCTGAGGAGGTGCGTAAAAGAGTAGAGAAGGTATTAAGCATGATGGAGATACCGCCATACTATAAAGAGGATTTTGAAAAATTCATTTTTGATTTTATATTCTTGCGCAGTGAGACAACGGGAGAAGGAATAAGCCGTGTTTCAGAAGTTTGGTCCGCTGGAGAAAAAGACGTTCTGTCTTCGCGCATGCCAACCTTGATGCGCATACTATCCGATGACAAAATCCTGGCGCGCTTTTTATTCATTTTAAGTCTGCTGCGGATTATCTACAGATTCAGTGAAGCGGACAATAAACCCGAGTTTGCAATAGAATATGCGCAGAGGACAGGGACACAATTCAGGCTGGGGGAACTTTATCTTTTGCCGGTATCCGAATCTTTCCGCCGCCATATAATTTATGTGGAAGATCAGGAGGGAAGGTTTTTGTTAGAGATCAAGATGCCCGGGCAGCTGGAATGTAAGGCAGAAATTGTCCCTTTGCATTTTACTATTCCGGAAGAGCTCTGGAAGAAATATCCGCAAGACCCCGGCGTACCCAAACCGCTTTTCTTTATTCGCCTCCAGGGTGAGTTCTCCCTTTATGAAAAAAGCATAGATTATAAGAAAGATACTTTAAATATCGTGGGTTTTGAATACCAGGAGCGTAAGCGTTATTATGTTCTTTCTGAACAGGTAGTGGAGAAAGTCGCCAGGAGCTGCGCAAAGACTCTTTCCGAGCTTGAAGAGGATATGGTTATCGACGGCTTGGTGAGGATTATAAGGATACACTTTTTGGGGTATCAGGGGAATATTGATGGCGGGCTGGATATGCACGTGGAAAATATTGCCCTGCTTACCAGCGGCAGCCTGATCTTGGTCGGAGATTTCGGGGCATCTCAGTATTTGGGGAAAGGGAATATTTCTTTAGCCGCCCGGCAGGCGGAAACCCAGAACCTGATGAATTTACATTATCCGGTCAGTGACGCGGTACTGTTGGGGGTAGTAAGAAGAATACTTTCGGAAGCCGGAACTAAAGAAGAGGGCGCCGGCCTGGCAAAAGAGGCGATCAGCGAATTTGATTATGAGGACAGGAGCTTTCCCCAGCTGTTGGAAGCGCTGGAACTGATCGCGCAAGGTAAAAGCCCCGATCCGCATTCGGCTATTTTTTCTTATCCGCGTTACCGGAAGGTTTTGGATGAAGTGGCCTTATCCGGCGCCGCAGTAAAGAAGGCTACCTCCCGGCAGGTAATGCCTGCAGTCAAGGTCATAGAATTTATGTGCGGTCAGGGAGATTACTCCTTGGCTTATAAACAACTGCATCCTGAAGCAGTCGTTTATGCGGTAGATTTTGATGAAATAAAAATCGCTTTTCTTAAGCAAAGGGCCGCAGAGGAGAATATTGAGATCCACTCTTTCACGGGAGACGTGACCCGCACTAATCTTCCGGCAGAAGAATTTGATCTGGTCGTAATCAAATATCCTCAACCCGTAGATGATGAAATGCAGTTTAGTTTTGTGATCAATGAGGCTTTGCGCTTGCTTAAAAACGGCGGCAGGCTAAGCATCCTTACAGAAAATAAAGAGCGCTGTCATATTATTACTAAAATTGTCGAGCAGCGGGGTTTTGCTGTCCGCTATAGTTCAATATATAAGGATGAAGTATTTCGTAAAATAGGTTTTAATTTTCCAGGATATCTTTTGGAAATAGAAAAAACCTCCTTTATCCCCGCCGTGCCGCCGGCTCGCGAATGGCTGGAGACGCAGCTGGCTGGAGTGGAAGCCGGCCATGCTGAACCGGTAATACGCGCGTACAAACATATAACCGAAAATTTGCTTTTGGGTCCGCAAAGTACGGTGATCTCGGTGGGCGCAGGGCCGGTCCTTTCCATCGCCACGCACCCGGGGAGCATTCCCTGGGAAGAACTATTCTATTTTGGTATCGGCGCCACGGTTTATCTATATGAGCCGGATCAGGAGCTTAATGCCCGCTGGCAAAAAGCCGCCGGGGAGTGGAGTGAGCGGGTGGCGCTCTCGGCGCAAAGCGGGAAAGCGGGTGATCTTCTGGTTGTCCCTGCCCCGGAGGCAAGATTCCAAAACGCAGGTGTTCAGCCGCATTGCGCCGATGCGGTGGTTATGTCAGGGGTTCTGTCTGACTATGAAGATATTTCCTTTGCTGAACGCATGGCAGTTTTTTCTAAGGCGCTGCAAATACTTAAATCCGGCGGGTATCTTATTCTCGGAGGCTACTCTGATTCTTCGGTAATTAGAGAGTGCGAGGAAAGAGAAGAGACCCTGCTTTTTATTCAAAGGATAAACTCCTTGGGGTATAACTATGAAGTAATCGATGAGGGTCGTTCTGCGCCGGACATAAGAGTGCCCAAGTGGTGGGTAACTCTTAAAATTTCGGCAAAAAACAATCTGTATGCAAGGGGCCAACAGCAAAACTGCCTTGATCGGTATCTGCGGAAACAGGGCAGGGCAGATTTAGCAGACAAACTTATTCATGAGTTAGATCCGCAAGACATAATAATCCTACCGGATAATAATACTCCGGCTTATAGGGTGTCTAGTGTAAATAATATTTTAGGGGTAGAGGCGGAAGGTATTTTTCTCGAAGAATCAGTGATCGAAAAAAGAATTGGCGGCCAGATCCATCATATTTATCACGTGAGCGATAAAGGGACAATTGCTTTAACCAGTATTCCCGATGATCAAAATGGCTGGGTAGCCGGGAATAAACCAAAAATCGTAAACATTCTGGTTAAATTAATACTGGTATTGATTATTATTGTTATAATAGGAAATATAAAATTTGTCAGTTTAACTTCGGATCATAATCAGGCAGGCCAAACGGCTACTGAGAATGTGGAAGCCGTAGATACCCGGAGCAGAGAGGAAATAATTTATCAAAAAATTATACTTGATCCTCAGGCAGCGTTGCAAATGGAAATCAGCCGTGATGAGCTTGTGAGTTTATATATGGCCCTAACAGATGGAAAAGCTACCTGGATTGATCAATCTAAAATTTCATTAGTTAAACAATTTTGCCTGTTGCGTTTCGGGCAGCTTGATGATGAGCCAAACGTCTATCTTATTAGTGGCCTTCACGATGGCGATCAAGACGTGCGGACAATGGCGGGGGTCTTATTAAATAGGGGTAATGATTATGCCGGAAGCGTGTCGATTGCTAGTTTAAGCGGGCTTGGATTTACCCAGGGAGGGCAACTTCAGCAGGAGGCAATTTTTAGTTTAAAAGGGGCAACTTCAGAGAATGTAACGGAGTTCCTGTTAAGAGGTCTTGAAGGTGGGTCACCTTATGATATCCGCTATGCTGCTGCCTGGACCTTAGGCGACAGGGTAAATCTGCCGGAAGTAGAAGGGGCTTTGCTTAATTCTTTTAGGTCCGATCCGGATATTACGGTTCGCCAGCAGGCGGTGCTTAGCTTAGGAGGAACGAACAATCCGCAAACCAGGGATATTTTAATCTCTACTTTGAACGATCCTAATCCGTTGATTAAGCAGTCGGCGATTTTAGCGGTAACTCCCTGGGCGGAAGTAAAAACGATGGAATCGATTATCCCATTTTTGAATGATCCGGATTTAGGTGTCCGCCAGGCCGCGATATCCTCTCTGGGTTCAAGATTAAGCGATTTTCCCCAGAATTTAAATCTGCTTATACCAAAATTAGCTGATCCGGATGCAGGTGTTCGTTCTACTGCGGTTACCATTTTAGGGCCAGGTATCAATAAATTTCCGGAATTAAAACAGCCATTCATGGATATTGCCACAGATATTTCGCAGCCGGTTGAAGTGCGACAGGGCGCAATCTTATCTTTATCCAGGATTGATGCTCCGGAAGTGCAATCTTTATTGACTGGAAGCTTAACCGATGCTAATTGGCAGGTCCGCTATAGTGCCGCTTTGGGCTTAGCTAATTTTAAAGATCCCGCTATACCTAAGTTGCTGGAGCCTTTAACTCGGGATTCCGAATGGCAGGTAAGAGAGGCCGCAGTTGTTACATTAGGTAATTTTAACCAGCCGCAAATTATAGATTATCTTAAGCCGCTTTTAGATGATGATGCTTGGCAGGTGCGTTTGGCAACAGTAGATTCTTTTGGTAAATTCAACGACCCTCAGATTATTGATCCGCTGGTTTCTAAATTACAGGATCCTGTTTGGCAAATACGCCAGAGCGCAGCATTGGGATTAGGTGGTTTTACTGATCCCCAAATTCCTCAGCAACTTTGGCCTTTAACCCAGGACTCGCAATGGCAGGTTAGGCAGTCCGCCGCGCTTTCTCTGGGCAGCTTTGATCAGCCGCGGAGCATCGATTACCTTAAACCGCTTATAGATGATAATTGGGCGGGAGTTAGGGTAGCCGCAGTAAATTCTTTGGGTAATTTTACTGATCCTCAGGTTCCTCAGCTGCTATCGTCTTTAAGCCAGAATTCAAATTGGGAAGTCAGGCAAGCGGCTGTGACCGCATTAGGTAATTTTAATCAACCACAAACCCTTGATTACTTTAAGCCGTTTTTAGAAGATCATAGATGGGAAGTTAGGCAGTCCGCCGCGATGTCTTTAGGTAATTTTAATCAGCCCCAAACCATTGATTACCTTAAGCCGCTTTTGGATGACAGCCAATGGCAGGTTCGCCTGACAACAGTGGATTCTTTCCGGGACTTCAACAGCCCGCAAATAATAGATTATCTTGCCCCGAAATTAAGCGATCCGGTTTGGCAGGTGAGGCAGGAAACGGCATTGTCTTTAGGGGGAAGATTGCAAACCTACCCTCGATTAGTCGATCCGTTTATTAACACAATGAAACGGGAAACAGATCCTTTTACCCGGTATATCTTTGCTTCAGCATTAAGAACTGTCCCAACCGACCCGCAGGTTATGCAAGAATCAGCATTTATTCAAGCATCATTAATACCTGGCTTACGTATAGAAGGTTGGGAGATAGAGAGGCCGGAGACAGGGATAGAAATTGGATATACTCCAATTTTCTGGCCTTTTTTCCACACCTTTGTAAATGTAACATATCAAGGAGATTCGAAAATAATTAGCTTCGACAGCATAGAAAAACCCCTTGGTCTTTTATTCCCTCAGTCGGAAGGACGGTATTTAAATAAATTGAATGACGATAAACCTATTATATATCATACACTAACCATTGATCCTGTAGAGACAAAAAGATTGTATGATCTCGCTGACACTTTTTACCAAATGGATGATTTTTATAATATTGCAAATGATCAAAATTTTGGTAAGAATTGTTACGGTGGAGTTGATTTTGTACTTCAAAGCATTGGAATTTCTAAGGGGGCATCAGATTCTCCTTTGAACCCATTAAGGCCGAACTATTTTTCCCGTGTTATTTCAATGCCCTATTCCGATCCGTATTATTTATATTCCTTTAATATGCAGCAAACCGTTTTTTTCCCTTCCCCGGAAATAAGAACTATCGAAACAAACAGTTGGACTAATTATAACACAATCCAACAGCCTGCTTTTGTTCCTAGTTACAATCTCTCGTCAAATTTCCAGTCCCCGGATTTTAATACCTGGGATGGCAATAGTTTTCAGTCTCTTCCAAATACCTATACTTTTCCGGGAAGCAGTTATTTACCTAACAATAATTGGAATGTTCCGACCTTTCAATATGTTGCGCCACCAGTGTTTAATTATACGCCGCCGGTTTATAATCCGCCGCCAAGTTATAACAATTGGCCTTAAAAAGGAGAGTAGAAAATGAAAACACTACTTAATATATTAAAAGTAATATTTATATTTATTTTATGCCTAATAATGGTTCCTCGCATTTACTATTATATTTTTGCTTATAAAGATTTAATTTTCTCTTTTGGTGCAAAAAAGGGGCTTGAAGGAAAAATAGTTTATTCACTTCTTACTTTGTCTGATATCAATGTTAAGACCATTGATTTTTACTCTGGGAAAAAACTCAATATATATACGTCTGTTCCTAGAGGACAAGAAGGATATCCAGGTTACATCGACAGCCTTTCCTTTTCTCAGGACGGAAGGAAGATAGTCTTTAGTAAATTGGGCAAGTCAGAAGGAAACCGCCGATTTAAATTATATATAATAAATAGTGATGGAACAGATATAAAAGAGCTTTTAGATTTGGAAGGCATGAACCTAAAAGATCCTTCTTGGTCTCCGGATGGGAAAAAAGTCGCGTTTATCGTACAAAAACCTTATGATAAAGGAAGTTTATATGTTACCCATATAGATAAACCGTATTCTTTTTTGAAAAAAATTAGCGATATACGCCCTGCAATTTATAAACCTATGTGGTCTCCGGATGGCCAGGAAATTTCATTTATCTCCGACGAATATATTAGAAAACAAATAAACGCAACCTGGCGTTCTGAAACTTTTAATGGCAAGGTTTTTATAATAAATAGTGATGGAACAGGTTTGAGACAATCAAAAGCCAAGAAGCCAGTATCCTGGTCTCCCGATGGTAAGTTGTTACTTTACAGAGGGAAAGACGGCTATTATATTTCTAACGAAAATGAATCTCAATCATACTTAATTATTCCTTATAAGAGGGCGCCTCTTAGTTTCTTGGTCGGAGATCCTAGTTTTGCGGTATGGTCACCTGACGGGAAATACATTGCTTATGTAAAAGAGATTTGGCCGGGAGGTGCCGGATTAGGGATTTACGTTGTTTCATTAAACAACCCTACAAAAGAAATCCAGATTTCTAGTGAGATTTATGGGGTTACCGACATGGTTTGGGTGAAATAAGGCAATTAGTAAAATGGGGGCAATAGTCAATGTATCAAGATTATAAGATCATAAGAGTTAAAAATACATTTGATACGAAATTTTGGCTTTCGGCCGCTTTTATCTGCGTCATGTTGTTTTTAGCCGTTCTTGTTTTAAGAATAATATCTGGTAAAGAAAACTGTAACTTATATCGCATCGCGGGTATCGACAGAGGGGTTCCAATCGAACTTAGAGGGTTACCAGGTTTTGAGCTTAATCAGCAGGATGTTACAACGAATATTAAGTTTATTACTCCACGGGGAATGATCGAAGATACAAGGGGAGCCCAAAAATGCGGTATTCACAAACTGTATAAATCCGTTAATCCTTTACTGGTTAACCCGAAAAGTGTTATCGCCATAACTTTTGCTAAGAAGTTAAATAAAGGTTATGGGTTACGTGAATTTATCTTGGAGAATACGCGTAATTTACGCCTGATGTATCCCGGTCAACATTTGACAATCGGCATCGTTCATTTAGCGTGGGATGTAATTGAGGCATTTGAAGTTATGCGCATGCCTTACTATACGGTGGTATTTTATTTCGATAAAACCGCTGATCGGCCGGCCCAGAGCTGTGCGGTATTCTTTTTTGAAACACCGGATGGTGTTTGGTCGATCATTTGGACCGCACCAAGGAAAGTATTGGAAAATGAAAAAGGGAATGAGAGAGGCATTTTTCTAGGTACGATTAAGTATATGATGATGGCGATATTTGTTCCGGGCTCGAAGAATGCCATATTAGTTTTTTAATTAATAGTCCCATAGCCCATAGACAGTATATCCAACTAGATATTTTCCAATAAGATCTGCAAGAAATATTGTAGTTAAAATTAATTTTGAAAGTAGCGAGGTAAAAATATTTCTTATATAACTAATTAGTCAAAATG
>CAINQO010000013.1 GCA_903852325.1 Candidatus Omnitrophota bacterium | reverse complement strand
CCTTGTCTGCGGGTTTTCTCTATTTAATTATTACAGAAATATATATCCTTATCCGGAAGAATTTTACCGCCCCGGGGTACATGCCAAGGTAGATAACCGCGGGGCCGCAGAGTATGTCATTGATAATTACAGGGAGGGGGATGTTGTTTTCCATACCTGTTATTCAACCCTGGTGCCTTATTTTTATTACCTTACGGTTTTTACCCATAATAAAATCTGCGATCCCCAGGATTATTATGCTTATTTCTCGCCGCTGTTCCGCGGCAGGCAGAAAGATAGTTTATTTTTCCGGCCATTCGGCAGCTGCGGCAGCCGGGAGGGGCTGAAGTTTAACCGTTATCCCAGTTTTTTAACCGAGGATATGGAGGATGCCAAAAAAAACATTGCCGGATATAAAAGGGTCTGGCTTTTCTTCTCTTCTTGGGAGCCGCAGCAGTTAATTCATGATCCTTCCATGGGGGAAAATCAGATTAAGCGTTGGCTGGACCAAAATGGCCGCCAGCTTAACCACAAGCATTTTAGCGGCATTGAATTATACACTTACCAGGTCGCGGATTAGCGCAACTTAGCGGTTTTTTGATGTTTGCGGACAAGGGCCAGGGGAAAAGAAAATTCTTGATAAGCGCGGCAGGGAAGCTTAAAATGATGCGTATGTGCATAACCTGGAGCCGGGTTGCTTGTTCTGCGGTTTTCTGGCAGTCCGGCCTTTGAAATTTAAATAAATAATTTTGAAAGCGTAAAAATCAGGAAAGGAGTTTGGCGATGTTTACAAAAAAATTAGCGGTATCTATTTTGGGGATAATTCTGTGCGCCGGTATCTGTTTTGCCGCGGAGGAAGCAGCTGTTCCCGCGGCCACTCCGGCCACCGCTGCAATTCCTGCGGAGCCAAGCAAGGCATTTACCGTGGCATTTGTGCCGGGAGTAACCATGCATCCGTTTTTTATCACCATGAAAAAAGGGGTATTAGAAAAGGCCAAAGAATTAGGGGTGGTCATAGTATGTGACGGCCCCGATCAATGGGGCTCCGCACAACAAATTCAGGTCCTTGAAAATATGATCGAGAAAAAAGTCGACCTGATAATCGCTGCGCCGGTTAATAAAGAAGAGTTGATCCCGGTCCTCAAAAAAGCGACGGAAAAAGGAATACCGGTTATAACGGTTGATACCAATCTGACGGATGATAGTTTTATTGTTGCCCATATCGCTTCCGATAATTTCGGGAGCGGTAAAATTGCCGCGGAAGTGCTGGTAAATAAAATAGATTCTAAGGGAGAGGTGATGACGATCTGCGTCCCGGGCATTCCCACGTTTGAGGATAGGAAGAATGGGTTTTTAGAGGCAATAAAAGCATATCCGGATATAAAGATGGCCGGGGAGCCCCAGGCTGCCGAGAATGATGTGGAGGCAGCCACCCAGGAGATCGCCGCGAAATATAAGGACCTGAAGGGGATATTGGCGCTGGTTCCTTATGCCGAAGGAGTCCTTAAAGGCTTAAAGGCAGCAAACCTGCCCGGAAAAATCGCCTTAGTCACTTATGATGCCGGAGAATCGCAGGTGGCCGGCTTGCGTTCCGGAGATATTTCCGCCCTGCTGGTGCAAAAGCCTTCCGAAATAGGCAGTACGGCGGTTGAATATGCCTATGATTATCTCAGCGGCCAGAAAGAAAAAATAGAAAAACATAAATTGATCCCTTTTGTTGTCGCCACTCAGGGGAATATGGATGATCCGGAAATAAGTAAGTGGTTCTATGCCAGTAATCCGTAAGCGGTATTTATTTTAAAAAGCGCTTTAAATCCGCTGCCGTTTTAGTTTACCTTGTTTAATGTACGTACCTTATTCCATTAATGCGGAAAAACTTTTCCAGGTTTTTAATAAACTTCCTCCTGCCCTCAAGGAGGCCGGTTTAAGGTTGTTTTGGCCGGCCCACAAGAATTCGATTAAATCCTGCAAAACCCCCGTCCACCTGACATTTTACGTTACCAATAAATGCAACAGCCGCTGTTCCCACTGTTATTATAATTCCGCATTGAACCGGACGCAGCAGGAATTAACCTTGGAGGAGATAAAAACAATCTTCGGTTCCTTTAAAAATAAAATCGCCAATATCCTGATTACGGGAGGAGAACCTTTCATGAGGGAGGACCTGGCGGAAATTTGTATTTTTCTGAGCAAAAATAAAATCGCCAGGGTGATCGATATCGCCAGCAATGGATTGGATACGGAGAATATCTGCGCGGCCATAGAAACGATATTGAGAAAAGCCTCCTACAGCGAGATACACCTGGGGATTTCCCTGGACGGGGCCAGGCAGACGCATGAACTGATCCGGGGAGTTCCCGGGGCCTACGCAAGGACGTTGGAAACCCTCGCCAGGCTCAAACCCCTTCAGGAAAAGCATAAAAATTTTTTCCTGGCGGTAGTTACCACTATCTGCGAAAAAAACCGGAAAGAGATCCTCCCGTTGATTGATTTTGTGAAAGACAGCCTAGGGTTAAGGCACAGCTTGGCTTTTATCCGAAGCACAAAAGAGGATTGTTTTAATAATAATCTCCCGTTGCGCGACTATTCCCCTTTGGACCCGGGCTATAAAAATCTTCCCCTGGCCCAAGCGGAAGAGCTCAACCGGATCATCGATGCGCGGGTAGGCGCCGGGTCGCTTTTAAATAAGCTGGAAGCCTTGCGCCGGCGCTGCAGCCTGAAGATCATTAAGGAAAAGAAAAAAATATTCCCCTGCGTCGCCAGCCAGATAAGCGCGGCGATCTATCCTAACGCCGACGTGGCTTTATGTAATTTTACCGTCCCGCTGGGTAACCTGCGTGATTACGGGTTTGATTTTTACAAAATATGGAACTCCGAGCCTTTTATTAAGAACCGCCAAGCGGTCACTACCTGCGCCTGCACCTGGCCCAGGAACCTGATTACTTCGCTGTGCTATGATTTTGATTCGGTAAAAAAATTGGTCGTTTAGCCTTATGCAGATTTCCGCCGTGATTACAACTTATAACCAGCGCGAGATTCTTGAAATTTGCCTGGACTCTCTCCTGAAGCAGGCCCAACCTTGTTCGGAAATAATTGTCGTTGACTGCGGCTCTACCGACGGCACCGCGGAACTTATTGCCCGGAAATATCCGGCGGTAAAATGGATCAGCCGGCCGGGGGAGCAGGTGGATGAAGCCAGGGCGATCAACCTGGGGATAGGCGGCGCGCAATTTTCCCATATTCTCCTGCTTAATGCCGATGTGCGCCTGGAGGAAGATTGCCTGCGGGAATTGGCTGAAGGCTTAGTTATCCATCCGGAGGCGGCAGCGGCAATCCCTAAAATAATGAATTTTTATACCCCGGAGCTGATCGATGCCGTCGGGCACCGGCCCTATTATGATTTCTACCCGGCTCATGTCGGGCAGGATGAGCGGGACGCCGGACAGTATGACCGCGTATGCGCAGTATTCGGGGGGTGCCTGGCCGGAGCACTGATAAAAAAAGAGGTGTTCGGGAAAACCGGAGCCTTTGACGAAGATTTTTGTTACCATTCGGTGGATGATTTTTTCTGGAGATTTAATTTGTCCGGCTTTAAATGTATTTATCTGCCGGCAAGCAGGATGTACCACCGGAGATTGCGCAGCCGGGTCAGTCCCGGGTATGTATTTATCTGCGAAAGGAACAGGGTTTGGAGCCTGATAAAATATTATCCGGTGTTTATGATCATCAAATCATTTTTTTATACTTTCAAACGGCTTTTTTTATCCGCTTTCAGCTATACCGCCAAGAAAAAATTATCCGTTTACAGGGTAGTTCCTGCCGTGTTGTATGCCTGGATATACGGCATCACGCACTCAAAAAAATTCTGGATTTGCAGAAGAAGGGAAGGTTATCCGGAATTATTCAGTGACAGCATGGAGCGGTGGTTGAATCGGAGCTGGGTGTCCATAAACTAAGCGGCTTTTTATAAAAAATGAAAGAAGGTGCGGTGGTGAATCCCGCACCTTTTAGTAATTCGCCCTAAGGTATTATGGTTTGTAAATTGAATAAGAAAGAAGGTGTGGGATGAATTTAGCGATATTTGCTTCGGGGCGCGGCAGCAATTTTGTGGCGATTGCCGACGCAATCAAGCAGAATAAGATCCGGGCCAAGCTGCGGATTTTGATCTGCGACCAGCCGTTGGCTCCGGTAGTCAGGCGCGCGCAAGCTCTCGGGGTGCGGGTGATCCTGGTCCGGCGGGAGGATTTTTACCGCCGGGCTGATTTTGAAGCGGCGATCATCCAGGGGTTGGAAAGCTACAAAATAGAGCTGATCATCTTGGCCGGCTTTATGCGTTTACTTAGCCCGGAGTTTGTCCGGCGTTACCGCAACCGGATCATGAATATCCATCCTTCACTGCTTCCCGAATTTAAAGGGGCCCGCGCCATCAAGGACGCTTTTGACTCCGGGGCAGCTTCTACCGGAGTCTCCGTGCATTTTGTCGACGAACAGGTCGATCACGGTCCGCTCATCCTGCAGCAGAAAATAAAGATCAAAAGCACTGATACCCTGGTTTCGCTGGAAGAACGGATCCATACGCTAGAGCATAAGCTTTATCCCCGGGCGATCAATTTAGTTATCAGCCGGCGCCGGTCATCCGCCGGTAAATAAAAATAAAAGAGGAGGGCGTTTTGTTTAGCGAAAACAAAATACCGCTCCTCTTTTTTATAATTATTTCTTCTTTTCCGAAGAGTCGGAAAAGATCGCCGCCTGGTTAAGGGTGACGTCCTTTCCGGTAGCCAGGTTGGACAACTCCAGCAGGTTAAAATCCTTAAAGTTATAGGCCTCCAAAGTATAAACGACTATCTTTAAGACCTCCTTATCGATATCGACATTGGCCCCCACTTCCGGTTTTTGGAACTTCATCTTTATCCGGCTCTGGATCTGGTCGGCCAGGAATTCCTCCAGCGTGATATCCTGGTAGTTTATGTGGTTGCCTTCCCGGTCCCCGATGATCTCGGCGGAGATCGCCGTATCCTGGATGATGCGGTGCTGGTATTCGGTCTGGGAGATGAAGCTGTAAGAAAGCTTCTTTAAATCCAGGAAATAGAAAACCTGTTTTATTTCAAAACCGTTGCGGATATCGGCGGTGATAATGCAGAAAAATTCCGGGACATCCTTGTTGGGATTGCCCATACTGAAAAGCACCCGGCGGATGACCTGGAGGACATCGAAGATCTTTTCATTAACGGATTTATCCAGCCCCATCTCCTGGGATTTCTCTTTTTCGGTGGTCGGCCGGACAGAATAGTTTACCTTGAGGATTTTTTCCTGCAGGGAATTCTTTTTGTCTTCCAGTAAAAATCGTTCCAGGTATTTTTCGGGTTTATCGGGCTTGGAGATGATATTCTCCAGGGGCAGGTACACCCAAAGGGTCTTGCCGATCAGCCGGGAAGAGATATCCAGCTTATACTCTTTTTTGCAAATGTCCTTGACCGCCTGGGTGATCCCTTCTTTTACAAATGACGGCGGCACGGAGGAGTTGCAGGCTGAAAGGAGCAGGATAAGAGGGAGGAGCGTTTTAAGGGCGAGTTTTACCGAACTCTTTAAAGATCGCTTCGATTTCATCATAATTGAGTTCATCTTTGGCTACTAACTCTTTGGCCAGCCGGTCAAGGAGCGCTTCCTCTTTTTTGAGGAGGCCGGTTACTTCGATCAGGCAGGTATTCAATATATCCTGGACATCGTAGTCAAGCTTGGCTTTGACCTCTTCCGAGATTTTGTCTACGATCTCCCAGTTGCCCAGAAATCCGCTTTTGCCCATTCCGCAAACCCAGACCATCTGGTGGGCCTGGTGCATGGCATTGGAGAAATCCCCGTAAACCCCGGTGGTCGTCGCGTTGTATTTTATTTTTTCCGCCGCGTATGAACCCAGGCTGATCTTGATCCTGCTCAAAAGATTGTCGGTATCTTCGATAAAAGTGTCTTCTCTTTCCGGGATCCAGGTGGCTCCGCCGGTAGGGCCGCGCGGAGTAATCGTTATTTTAAACACGTCCTTGGATGGGGCTAAAAGGTAAGTGATGATGGCGTGTCCGCTTTCATGATAGGCGGTCTGCCATTTTTCCTTCGCGCTTAATCTTACCCGGCGCTTTATGCCCAGGGCGATCCTTTCCCGGGCCTCATCGATCTCCTTCATTGAAATCGACTCATTCTTATTACGTACGGTGATTAAAGCCGCCTCCCGGACGATATTGGCGATATCCGCCGGAGTTTGCCCGACGGTGATCCTGGCCAGGCGGTCGATTTTTACCCCCACGGCGTCGTATTGGACTTTTTTAAGGTAATAAGCGAAAAGTTTCTGCCGGTCCTCAAGGTTGGGTTTGTCTACGATCACCTTGCGGTCAAACCTTCCGGGCCTGAGTAAAGCCGGGTCAAGATAGTTTTCCGGAGCATTGGTTGCCCCGATCAGGATGATATTGTAATCTTTATCTTTGAGCCCGTCCATTTCGACCAGGAGCTGGTTTAAAGTAGTATTATGTTCGGTACTTCCGCCGAATCCGCGGTCCATCGCCCTTTGGGCGCCAACCGCGTCGATTTCGTCGATGAAAATAATGCAGCCGCCTTCCAGCTCTGCCAGCTGCTGCGCCCGTTTAAACAGGGAGCGTACCCGGCCTGCGCCTACCCCGACGAACATTTCCACAAATTCCGATCCGGACATGGAAATAAAGGGAAGCTTGGCTTCGGTAGCGATGGCTTTGGCCAAATAAGTTTTCCCGCAGCCCGGCGGCCCGAGCATGAGGATCCCTTTAAGGATCTTGCCTCCGATGCGCTGCAGGCTGGCCCGGTCAGTGATCAATTTTACGATTTCCAGGGCTTCTTCCTTGGCCTCATCCATCCCGATCACATCATCCCAGGTGATCCCGATCTCCCCTCCGGCAACGGATTTTTTGCTGGTTTGGGAAAAGGAGGAGGCGCCGCGCTTGAAATAAAGCCAATACATTAAATAGGTGTAGACGAAACCGAAGATCAGCGCCATGATGATCTGAAGGTATAATTGCAGAGGGATCATCGCCAGCTGGGATTGTCTCAGGTAGGACTCGGATTCATTCCAGGCGCGCAGCCCGATCACGACGAAAAAGACCAGGGAAATAGCCAGGCCGGCCAGGAAAATAAACAGCAAAGCTTTTAGCCAGTGGAGTTTTACGTAAAATTTTACTTTTTTCCAATTCATTATTGCTCCGTTTTTTAAGAAGACGAATACTTAAAAAGTAACATATCCGGTATCCTAAGTCAATTCTTTTCTTCCTTGACTTAGGTTGTTTTGTGTGTATAATTATTAAGTTATTTCGCAAGATTAAATTTTTATCACTTTCCCGGCTAAAACCGCCGGAGATTCCATTAAGGGGAGCAAAAAATGGCTAAAATCAAGAAAGTTTTCGCAAGGGAAATCCTGGATTCACGCGGCAACCCCACCATCGAGGTGGACTGCCTTTTGACTAACGGTATTTTAGGCCGGGCGGCGGTTCCTTCAGGGGCTTCTACCGGTGATAATGAAGCCCTGGAATTAAGGGATAATGATCCGGCCCGCTACATGGGTAAAGGAGTGCTTAAGGCGGTCGCCAATGTCAACACCATTATCAATACCGCAATTAAGAATAAGGATGCGGATTTTGCCAAGATCGACCAGCTTTTAATTAAACTCGACGGTACGGAATTTAAATCCAAGCTCGGGGCTAACGCTATTCTCGGGGTTTCCATCGCCGTAGCCAAGGCCGCGGCACTGGCTAAAAAAGAACCGCTTTATAAATTCCTGGGAAAAGAAAAAGCCAGGCTCCTGCCCGTTCCGATGATGAATATTTTAAACGGCGGGATGCACGCGGATAATAACTTGGATATCCAGGAGTTCATGATCATGCCGCATGGGGCATCCAGCTTTTCCGAAGCCCTGCGCATGGCCACCGAAGTCTTCCATAAGTTAAAATCTATCCTGAAATCTAAAAAACTTTCTACTTCTGTGGGGGATGAGGGCGGTTTTGCCCCCAACCTTCAATCCAACGAAGAGGCGCTGAGCCTGATCATCGAGGCGATCAAAGCCGCCGGGTATGTTCCGGGCAAGGATGTTTCTTTGGCCTTGGATTGCGCGGCCAGCTCTTTTTACAAGGACGGAAAGTATACCTTTGAAGGTTCTTCTAAAACCTCCGCGGACCTGATCGCGATTTACGAAAACTGGCTGCAGAAATACCCGATATTATCCATTGAAGACGGGCTATCGGAGCATGACTGGAGCGGTTGGCAGGAGATGACCCGCAGGATCGGGGCTAAAGTCCAGCTAGTCGGGGACGATATTTTCGTCACTAACCCGAAGATCTTCAAAAAAGGGATTGCGGAAAAAATCGGCAATGCTATACTGATTAAGGTCAACCAGATCGGTTCCTTATCGGAAACCCTGGAAGCGATCGCCATTGCCAAGAAGAATAAATATAACGCGATAATTTCCCATCGTTCCGGGGAAACCGAAGATACGACGATTGCCCATCTGGCGGTAGCTACCGGAGTGGGTCAGATCAAGACCGGTTCCCTGTCCCGCACGGACCGGATCTGTAAATATAACGAATTGCTCAGGATCCAGGAAGAGCTGGGCAAGAAAGCGGTTTACGCGGGGAAAACCTGCAAGCCGGCGGCCGTTTAACTAAAGCAGACATAGAATAAATGCTTTCTACTTTAAGGAAGTCGCTTTGGCTTTTCGGGTTTACGGTGCTGATTTTCTTCCTGTTTCTGCCGGGTTACCGGAAGCTGCAGGAGGCGCGGCAAAAGAACCGCCAGCTGGAGGAGAAGTTCCGCAAGCTGGCCATTGAAAATTCTCTTTTGCAGGAAGAATTAAGGCGGGTGCAGAATGACCCGGTTTATCAGGAGAAGATCGCCAGGGACAAGATGGGGGTAGTCAGAAAAGGAGAGATTCCCATCAAGATCTACTCGGATAAAAAACAGGAAAATAGGCTTTGGTAGTTTAAATTTCGCGGGGTGGAGCAGCCTGGTAGCTCGCAAGGCTCATAACCTTGAGGTCGTCCGTTCAAATCGGGCCCCCGCAACCATTACAAATAAAGCTAGGATAAGCAGTTATGCGAATCCTGGCTTTTTTGTTTTTAGGTGAGATTGCTGCTGTGCTAACACCATGCTAACAAAAGTTTCTTCTAGGGGGGGGTCCCCTCAGAAACCCCTAGTTTTTAACTTTATTGGGGCTCAAGCCCTGCCTTTGCCTAAAGTTTTAATTCAACGCCTTATTAGAAACTGTTTTTTGGTTTTGTTCTTAAATCGCATTGTGGGGTGGCAGTAGGGGGTGGTATTTTAAAATAGCGTCTCTAAAATTGCTGCAGTTTTTTAGAAATTAAAACTTAAGTATAATATTATGTTTGAATGGAATTGGTCACAATTTTGCCTTAACGTGCTCTTTAGTTCGCTGTAGTTTGAATTGAAAATTCACTTTTGTTTATAAAAGAAGTGTTGTATTTTGTTTACAACATGGTATACTTTAAGTGGGAATAGACTTCCCTAAAAGAATGTAGAAAGGGGGTGAAAAATGGAAAAATTCGGCGATTTATTTAAAGCCAAGAGGATTGCTTTAGGAAAAACACTAAGACAGTTTTGTTTAGAGCATGAATTGGATCCAGGAAATATTAGTAAGCTTGAAAGGGGAGTAATGCCACCTCCTACTTCTGAAGAGAAGCTTAAGGAATATGCTAAATATTTAGGAATACAGGTAGGGAGCGGAGAATGGGATAATTTTCGAGATTTGGCGTTTGTTGCTGTTGGAAAATTTCCTGAAGGCATTAAAGATGCTGAACTTTTAGGTAGG
>CAINQO010000012.1 GCA_903852325.1 Candidatus Omnitrophota bacterium | reverse complement strand
TTTTTTTTATAACCTTATTGCTGCATTCACAGATCTTTAAGCTTTTTGTGGCCAAAGAATACCTCGGCGTGTCGCATTTATTGCCCTGGATGTTTTTGGGGGGAGGGATTTTTGCCGTTGGCCAGATCATTGCCCTTAATTTACAGAGTCAAATGAAAATCCGCCAGATGATGATCGTAAAGATTGCTACGGCGTTAGCGGGTGTTGGTTTGAATTTTATCGGTGCATTTTTGTTTCAAATTCCGGGTATTGTAATCGCCAATATTTTGTTTTCGTTACTTTTTTTTATTTGTATGGCCGCCATTTCAAGATAAGCCGGGAAAAACATGAAGCTATCGACATTCAGCAAAAACATATACTCACAGTTTGGAGAAGATGGCATTATTGAGAAAATTTTTGAGATCATTGAGCCGCGGTCAAAGGTATGCCTGGAATTCGGCGCCTGGGATGGTTATCGTTATTCAAATACTGCCAATTTGTGGGCCAATAAAGGTTGGACCGGTATTCTTATTGAGGGACAGAAAGACAGGGTGCAAGAGCTGAAAAAGAATATAAACGGCTATAATTGCGTTGCCATTTGCAGGTATGTAGGGTTAACTGAAGGCAATACCCTGGAAGATATCTTAAAGGAGTACGATGTCAAGGAAGACATTGATCTTCTTTCTATCGACATCGATGGGGATGAATATCATATTCTTTCGACTCTTAAGCACTTGCGCCCCCGGGTCATTTTATGTGAATATAATCCTACGATACCTTATTGGCTGGACATCTATTCATCGCCAGGCAATAGGGTCGGTGCATCCGTATCGGCGCTGATAAGGATCGGCGGAAGCCTGGGGTATAAGCTCATTTCGTTGACGGAAACTAATTGTATCTTTGTCATCGAGCAAGAGTATAAAAAATTTGAAAATTTTAATACCCAGGTCAACGAAATATCGAGCTGTAAGTATTTGAATTCCATTATTACCTCATATTCCGGTGAATACTTTGTCCACGGAGAACTACCCTATGGAATTACATTCAGAAAGATTAAGGGCCTAAAGACAGATCAAGTTACGGCGGATAACATAAGAAGAAACAGGCTATTTATAATAAAACCGCCTTTTGTCAGATCGACTATAATATCATTGCTTAAATTTTGGCGGTCGGTATTTGCTGCCAAGAGAGAACTGTAGCGGTAATTAATCCAGGGGGGTTAGTTGAGAGCAAAAATAAAAATAAAGCAGCTTCTTTTTAACGCGGGTCTTTGGTATCCGCTCAATCGGCTGCGCAGAATTCCCGAGATTTTAAGGTGGTTTAGAACGGGGCATAGCGGTGCCGCGCCGCATCCGGTAAAAATGCTGGTAGTAGAGTCCTACTTAAAAAAGTTCAGATTAGATTATTTTCTTGAAACGGGAACGTATTTGGGAGAGACATTAGGCTATATTGCCAGAAGAGGCCTGCAGTGTATAAGCATCGAATTGTCGCCTGAGCTTTGCCGGCAAGCGCAGATACGATTTAAGCACTGTAAGAATATAAAATTATTCCAAGGCGACAGCAGCCAAATACTCCCCGGATTGCTTGGACAAATAAATAAACCTGTTCTTTTCTGGTTAGACGGACATTACAGCGGCGGGATTACGGCAACGGCTGAAACCCACACCCCGATCAACGCGGAATTAAAAGCCATACTTGGTCACCCGGTTAAGCAGCATGTAATCCTTATTGATGATGCCCATTGTTTTGACGGAACAAATGATTATCCTTATCTTGATGATCTGCTTCGATTGATCCGTGAAGACGGGTGTTATTCCGTAGAGGTCTCTATGGATATTATTCGGCTTACCCCTAAAAAAGGATGAGTGCCTATTTTTGTTTAAGCAGCTTTTTTGCGAGAATAAGTTCTTCGGGGAAATTAATTAATGAATCTTTGTTAACCAAGCGAAAATGAAATTATGAAAAGGGCTATTTATCTGGCAGGAAAACATATTTTAAAGCCTTTTCCTAAAACCAAGGCGTTTCTCAGGGGGTTTTATCGCACTTTGCGCACCAGCTATCTTAGAAAGCGTTATCCTCAGGGGACATTTCTGATCTGTAACGGAGCCAAGGTATTTTGTGATTTTTCTAACGAAAATTATGCCTGGTATGACGGGTATTCTGAATTTTTAAATTATGAAATGGAGGTATTTACCAATCTTTTTAACCTAAGGCCCCCCAAGATAATTTTGGATGTCGGCGCCCACTGGGGATTTTATCCCGCTTTTTTAAATAATTCTCCGTTTGCGGATAAGATTTCAAAAATAATTTCGGTTGAACCGGATCCGTTTAATCAAGTTATTTTATCTAAAACACTGGAGAAGGTCAACCGCATACCCATATTACAATCGAATTCGGCTATTTCCGATAAAAACGGTTATCTGGATTTATATTTCGGGGGCTCTGATTGCAGTAAAACGTATCCATTTCCCAATACGGTATCCGTTGGGAAGATACAGGCAGTTTCTTTGGATAGTTTAACGGAGAGTTTTTTAAAGGAGGGGGATATCCTTACGCATGTAAAGCTGGATATTGACGGTTACGAACCGGCATTTTTTTCCGGCGGCATAAAAACACTTAAAAGGTTTAAGCCTATAATTCTGATGGAATTTTGGGCGAAAGGTTTAAAAGTATCAGGCGTTGATCTTGAGGGGTACTGGGAAATGTTGCAAAATAATTACCATGTGCAGGAGGCTTGTTTTCCCGGCCGTAAATTAATTTCTCTTAAACATCAGGATCTGGTTTATTTAACGGATAAAACAACCGAGGGCATAACCAATTTAGTGCTTATCCCTAAAAATTGAAAGGAATGCAAAAATAGCCGTGATGTTATGGACCAATGTAAATGAAGCAAACCGTCAGGCGTGGCTCAAGCAGAAATTAGCCGGCATTCCGGCCGATTCCCGCATTCTTGATGCCGGGGCAGGCCAATTACTCAACCGGTTACTGTGCAGCCACCTTAATTACGTCTCGCAAGATTTTTGCCAATACGACGGAAGCGGTGATGGCCAAGGTTTACAGGTCGGCAAATGGGATACGAGCAAAATTGATTTAGTGTGCGATATCGTTTCTATTCCGGAACCGGATGCTTCTTTTGACGTCATTCTTTGCAGTGAAGTATTGGAGCATATTCCTGACCCGCTTAAAGCCATAGAAGAATTTGCGCGCTTACTAAAGCCCGCAGGCAAGTTAATTTTGACTGCGCCTTTTTCTTCGTTGGTGCATTTGTCTCCCTACCACTATTGTACCGGTTTTAGCCGTTATTGGTATGAATACCATCTTAAGCGGTACGGTTTTGAGATTGAAGAGCTTGTTTCTAACGGCGATTGGTTTGCTTATTGTCAACAGGAATTGATGCGCTTGGGCAGTACAGCGCGGCGTTATGGATACTGGAGTTGGCCGTTGGCGTATATATTGAGTATTTTTGGGGCGCTGTATTTTAAGCTAAGCGGGCATGGTTTGCGTAAGGCCGACGATCTGGCATGTTTTGGGTGGCATTGTGTAGCGAAAAAAAAGGCATTGTAGTATGAAAAAAGTTATCGTACGTTTAAAGGGCGGTTTAGGTAATCAGCTTTTTGGTTACGCCGCTGCCCGCCGCTTGGCGCTGGCCAATAATGCGCAGCTGGTTATCGACGATGTAACCGGATTTTCGCGCGACCGCCACCATTTTCGCAAGTTTGCCTTGGATTATTTCAATATCCAGTCCCCCCGGGCCGGATTCTTTGACAGGCTGGAGCCGTTCGAACGTTATCGCCGGGGTATTTATAAATGGCTTTCGCAAAAGAAACCTTTTATGCAGCGGAATTACCTGATCCAGGAAGGTATGGATTTTGACGAAAGGGTCCTTTCCTTACGGGTAAAGGGGGCGCTTTATTTAGATGGTTTATGGCAAAGCGAAGGTTACTTTAAGGATGCAGGGGCCGTTATCCGCGACGACCTGCGTATCGATCCTCCTCAGGATAAATCGAGCCGGGAGATGGCTGAGCGGATTAAAAGCAGCAACGCTCTGGCCATCCATGTGCGCTGGCATGACCTGCCGGGTTGTCCGGATACCCATGATCTGGACACCGATTATTACAAAAAAGCGGTAGCCTTAATGAAAGATAAAGTAAATTCGCCGCAATATTTTTTATTCTCCGATAATCCTGAATCCGCCCGGTTGAAACTCGGCCTGCCTGCGGAGCAGGTGACTTTTGTTTCGCAAAACCGCAAAGATCATCCGGCGCACAACCGGGGATTTGATGAAAGCGCGATTATCGATTTTTGGCTGATGAGCCAATGTAAATATTTTATCATCGCTAACAGTACCTTCAGCTGGTGGGCAGCCTGGCTGGCCGATTTTAAAGATAAAATCGTCGTGGCGCCGGGCAAGAAGATAGAAGGTAAAGTAGCCTGGGGTTTTAAAGGCTTGATCCCCGATCAATGGTTGAAACTATGAGCTGTTCTTTCGGTCCCGTAAATCCGGAAGTCTCCGTAGTGATGTCCTGTTATAACTGCGCTTTTTGGCTTAAAGAAGCTATTGCCAGCGTATTGGCCCAGACTTACGCCAACTATGAGCTCATCCTGGTTGACGACGGTTCGACGGATGAAACAGCGCAGATCATCCGGAAATATCGGGATCAGGATAAACGGATTATCGCAATCTTTAAAAGAAATACCGGCTTGGCGGATTCGCTGAATACGGCGATTGCGCAGGCAAGGGGTTCCTGGATTGCCAGGATCGATGCGGATGATCTGTGCGAGCCGGCCCGCCTCAAAAAACAGGTCAGTTTCCTTGAAGGTCATCCGCAGGTGGTACTTTTAGGCAGCGGTTTTATGGAGATCGATGACCGCGGCAGGGAACTGAGCGAACATTTGTATCCGTCTGATCACCGCATCCTGGTCAGCCACCTGCAGCGTTTGCAGTCTTTTTTTCCGCATTCGTCGGCAATTTTCAGCCGCCGGGTGATCCAGGGGTTAGGGCCGTACAATACCTTGTTCCGCAAAGCCCAGGATTGGGAGTTATGGTTGCGTATTTCAGAGAGGGGCAGGATCGCCTGTTTGAGGGAATGCCTGGTCAGAGTAAGAAAACACCGGCAGCAGATCACTAATTCTCCGGACGATTTTTCGCAGCTGGTTTATGCCGCCGCCGCTTCGGTTTGCCATTTTTTGCGTATCGATTATGGCGTCGACCCTTCTTGCCCGGCCGAAAAAACTTCCCGGGAAAATTTTATAGCTTGGGTTAATGAGCGGTTAGTCCAGGAAGGCTTGATCGGAAGGAGGGGGATTTGGCAGGAGGCCCGCACTGAATTCTTCGCCGCCGGTAACCGCTTAAGCGGATTGTTCGGCTTTAGCCGCCGGATCATGCGATCCGGCCATGCCGCAGGTTTGATCCGGGAAAAACTATTCGGTGTTGATTATCCCCGGCGCCTGGCGCGCCAGTGGATGATAGCGACTAAAGTCCATCAGTAAAGGATGCCCTGTAATGGAATATGCTTTGATATATGCCAATTTTGACGATCCGCTGCAGGCCAGTAAGAGTCACGGATTATTCAGGCCCTATGGCCTTTCAATATTGAGCGAGTCTTTGAAAAAGAAAGGTTTTTCCGGAAAGACCTTTTTAACTAAAGAGGAATATTCGTTTTTTATCCGGGAAAGGCCGGATTCGGTCAGGCTCATCGGTGTTTCGGCAACGAGTTTCTCGCGCTTTGAGGCGATCAGGATAATTAAGGAATGCCGCAGTATTTATCCCAAGGCTTTGATCGTTGCCGGAGGATGCCATTTCGGCAGCTGCGCCAAAGATTCGATCCAGAACATCCCGGAATTGGATATCGTCGTAAGGGGGGATGGGGAGGAGGCAATCTGCGAATTGATGTTCTTGTCTTTGGGCAGGAAGGATATCCGGTATATCCGGGGCATAACCTACCGTGACCCTTCCGGAAAAATCACAGAGCAGGGAGAACCGTTGGCAGTTGAGGAGCTGGGGGGTCTGGATTTTATGGATTCTTTCTATAATCCGGAGGAATTCCAGGGGAATCCTCTAAGTGACCATATGCCGATCCCCTCCATGAATATCCTGGCCGGCCGCGGCTGCCCGTATAAATGCATATTTTGTTCGGTGAATCGGGTGAAGAATCGGATGTACCCGGTGGAGACGGTCATCGGAACGATCGAGCGGACCACGAAAAAATACGGAATAAAGGGGGTCAAATTTTTTGACGATTCGCTTACGCTCAATGAAGATTATATGCGTCAGCTTTGCGCGGGCCTGATCAAAAGAAAACTGGATATCTTTTGGCTTTGCGACTCGCGGGCAAATATAAACTTGGAACTGATCCCGTTGATGTATGCCGCCGGGTGCCGGTTCATTTCTGTGGGTTTGGAGTCGGGCTCACCCAAGATCCAAAAAATAATTTCAAAAAATATCTCCAATGAGGGAGTATTGAGATTTGTGAAAAAATGCCGCCAGGTCGGTATCCGGCCCTATATTTTCCTGATGGTCGGTTTCCCCCAGGAGAACGAACAGGACCTGGAAATGACTTTAGAGTTCTGCCGCCGCCTTTGCCGTTTGGGCGCCATTGCCGGCACCGCGGCAGCCTTAACTATTTTTCCCGGCACGGAAGTGGAGCAGATGGCCAGGGCCCGGGGTATTTTGCCTGAAGGTTTTTCCTGGTCCGGGCCGTATGAGGATAACCGCAATACCGCTTACGGGCAGTTTGCCCATATGCCGGTCTATACGGAATTATTGACTCCGGAGCTATTCCGGGATTTTAATCAAAAACTCCTGGAGGGGTATGCCTCGGGTATGCCTTTAAAGGCTTTTTTTGTCCAGGCCATGGAAAATCTGCGGCGTAAGGATTTAGCCTGGGGCGAAAAAATGCAGCTGGGTAAAACAGTTATATTTCAAAGAATGAAATATTTTCTTAAGAGGGAATAGAGGTATGTGCGGAATTGCCGGGATTATTTCCCCTGGTTTACCGGTAGAGCGCCGGATAATTTCCAATATGTGCCAAAGGCTGGAACACCGCGGCCCGGATGATTCCGGAGACTGGTATTCGCCGGATGGGTGCGTGGGTTTAACTCACCGGAGGCTATCGATCATCGATTTGTCCGCAAAGGGGCATCAGCCGATGCGGGACTCTACCGGCCAGATAGTAATTGTTTTTAACGGAGAGATCTACAATTATCAGGAGCTGCGCCTTGAGCTGGAGAAAAAAGGCCGCTTATTTTATACCCACAGCGACACGGAGGTAATTTTAGAAGCATATAAGGCGCTGGCGGAAAAAATCGGCGGCCTGCTGCGCGACAGCGACCTTTGCGCGCACCCCGTGG
>CAINQO010000011.1 GCA_903852325.1 Candidatus Omnitrophota bacterium | reverse complement strand
CCCCTGATCCATACCATTCGCGGGAGCGGATATTGTTTAAAAGAATAAGACAAATCAAATTTAATTCTATCCGGCTAAGGGTCAGCCTGTTTTACATGGCGCTTTTAGCGGCGATCCTTATCTTTTATACCGGAGTATTATTTTCCGGCTTGCGTTTTGCCCTTTACCGGGACCTGGACCGGGATTTGTCCATCAAAGCCCAGGAGATCGTCAACGCTTTGAATTCTTTTCTGCCCGTGTTGGAGGATGACCAGCGGGCCTTCCGTTTGGTCGCCGATACAGTGATCCGGGATGGGGTGGGAGGGGTGAGCGAATCGCAAAAACAGTGGTTGGCTATCCGCCAGAGGCTCAACCTGCAGAATGATTATATTGTTTTAGCCAGCGGCCCGGACAATGTCTTGACCAGTTCTCCCAACGTAGACAGGGAACTGATGGGGCATTTTTTAAGGAGTATTCCCGTGTCCGCGGAAAAAACCGTGGTTTACCAAAACCTCAGTAGCTCCACCCGCCAGTTGCGCCTGATCACCATCCCCTATTATTATAAGAATAAACGTAAATATTTCATCGCGGTGGGGAGCTCCAAAGCCCCGATGACCCGTCTCCTGTACGGCACCCTGATCCTGGCTTTATCCACTATCCCTTTTGTTTTGGTGTTTACCAGTTTTCTGGGGGGGCTGATCACCGAGCGGATCCTGCGGCCGGTAAAAGAAATTACCAGTGCCGCCGAAAACATTAACGTTAAGGATCTGAGCGCCAGGGTAAAGGTGGAAAATATCGATGTGGAGCTGGGGTACCTGGTGGATGCGTTTAATGAAATGATCGCGCGGCTGCAGAGCTCTTTCCGTTACATCGATGAGTTCAGTTCGAATGTCGCCCACGAATTAAAAACGCACCTGACGATCATGAGCGGAGAATCGGAGCTGGCGCTGATGCATGAGCGCGATATCAATGAATATAAACGGGTGATCGATGTTAATCTGCGGGAAACCGGGCAATTGATTAAAATTGTCGAAGACCTGCTTCTTTTGAGCAGGCTTGAGCATCAGCCGGAAGCATTCCGGTTCGAAAAGATCGACCTCTGGGTTTTTCTGGAAGAAATCCTCGAACAGGCAAAAAAACTTGCCCAGCCCAAGAACATCACGGTCAGCCTTAACTTGCCGGAAAAACTGGCCATTATTTACGGTGACTGGCTGCACTTGCGGCGGTTGTTTATTAACCTGTTGAACAACGCGGTTAAATTCAGCGTTGCGGGAAGCAAGATAACCATTACGGCGCACCTGGAAGGGAAAAAGGTATCCGTGGCGGTTTCCGATTCCGGGATAGGTATCGCTCCCGATAATCTTCAGAAAATCTTCCGGCGTTTTTACCGTATTGACTACGCCGGTTCGGAGGATAAAAGCGGCAGCGGCCTGGGTTTAAGTATCGCTCATTCCATTGCCAAGATCCACCACGCGGAGATCAACGTAGCCAGCCGCCTGGGGCAGGGCGCCACATTTACCGTGATCCTGCCCTGCAATATCCAGGTTTCCGCTTTATCAGATTTACCTATCCGGAAGAAGTGAAATTCCTTGTAGAAAAGGGGTAAAACCATTATAATATATTTTTATGGTAAATTATTCCCGAGGATTTTATATTGAATAAGATGAAGCCTAAACCCCCCCTGGTAAAAGAAGTACTGCAAGTCGGAAGGTTCCTGATCCCTTACAGGATTTACGGAAACAAAGGGTCCCAGATTATTTTTGTCAACGGCGTGCAGCAGTCGATGGCCATGTGGCTGACTTTTGTCGCCCGTTTCGGCAAAGACCACCGGATAATCCTTTTTGATTTCCCCAACCAGGGCAAAGCCAAGATCCTTTCCGGCCCTTCGCAGGTTTCTCTTGATGAGCAGGTGGAAATATTAAGGGCGATGATGGATAAAGCCCAGGTGAGCCGGGATGCCATGCTCTGCGCCGCTTCCTGGGGAGGAGTGATTGCGGTTGCTTTTGCCTCCCAATATCCGCACCGGGTCAAGCGCCTGGTTTTGGCCAGCCTGGGCACAAAACCGAATAAAAAGATGGTGGAAACCATTCAAAAGGGTTCCGGCCTGCATATCAATAACCGCGACCAAATGGCCCACACCCTGATCAAGAGTTTCGGGGAAAGCCTGCCTCCCAAAATGAAAGAGAATATCGTCAATCAGTTCCGCACGATGAAAGAGGAAAACCTGCAAGCTTTCTACGAGCACGGGTTATTTGTCATCGCTTCCAAACAATTAAGCGAGATCATCGACCTTTCCACGATCAAAGAAAAAACCATCCTGCTTAACGGGGAAAAAGACACGATTATCGATTTAGATGACGTTAAATTCCTGGCCTCCCAGATCCCGGATTGCGAATTAAGGATTATTAAAGGCGTCGGCCATTTCCTGCACCTGGAAAGCGACAAAGTCCTGGATATCTACGCTGAAATCTTAAAACAGTAATAAAAACAATGAATATCGTTTCCTTTTTACTTAAAGATATTTTCCGTAAAAAGCTGCGCGCCCTTTTGACTATTTTAGGGATCAGTATCGGGGTGTGCGTCTGTATCGTCATGCTGGGGATCGGGGAAAGCATCAAGCATTCCTTTAAGGATGTCTACGGCAAGCGCCAGATCGATATTGTCATCCAGGAAAATGAACAATTAAGCATCCTGTTGAGCAGGATAGAGGGGAATGTCTCCGGCCGCTTAAAGCAGTTCCCCGAAGTCGAAGATGCCGGAGCGATCCTTTTATATATCCATAAAATGCAAAAAGCGGCTGTCCCCGTATTCGGCTGGGAAACCGGGGATTTTTTATTTGAGGGGGTGGAATTAACCCGGGGGCGCCTGCCGGCAGCCGGTAAGAATGAGGTGATGGTCGGGGATGCGTTGATGCGCGCGCTGGAGAAGCAGCCCGGGCAGATAAAGATCAAGGGGCAGGTTTTTAACATCACGGGAGTTTTCAAAAGCAGCAGCCCTTTTGAGCAATCCGCGGTAGTCATGCCCCTGGAAGACCTCCAGAAGACTTTGGGCCAATCCGGAAAGGCCAGTTTTGTCAACGTAAAATTAAAGCCCGCTTTCCGCAGCGGCCCGGCGGTGGAAAAAACGCTTAATGAAATAGAGCAGGCGCTGCCCACGGTTACCGCCATGCGCGCCGACGCTTTTGTCTCCGAGAAAACCAAATTCATCGTGGTGGGGGAGCAATTCTCTTTAATGATCAGCCTGATCACGATCATTGCGGTAGCGCTGGGTTTAGCCAACACCCTGATCGCCTCCAGTTTTGAAAAAAAGAAATTCCTGGCGATCCTGCTTGCTATCGGCTGGCCCAAGCTGGCAGTCGGGGCGCTGTTTATCTGTGAATCCCTGGTGATAGCGCTTTTGGGTGGAGGGTTGGGAATTTTATTGGGCTTTAAGGCGACCGCCTTTATTTTTAGCGCGATCAGCATTCAGGCTTTTGTGCCGCAGTTAAGCCTGGTTTTTATTGTTAAAGTGGTGGCCATGCTTTTGACCGGGGCGCTTTTTGCGGGGCTGGTCCCGGCCTGGATCACCTTAAATTCCAATCCCGTGGAGATTATCCGCAGTGAATAGCCTGGAGCCGGTTTTCCGGACGGAAAATTTATCGAAATATTATCCGCTTACCCAAAGCCACGCCCTGGAAGGGGTGAGCCTGGCGGTGAAAAAAGGGGAATTCGTAGGGGTCAAGGGCCCCAGCGGATGCGGGAAAAGCACCCTGTTATATCTTTTGGCCGGGTTGATCGCTCCGACCGCAGGGCAGATTTATTTCCAGGAGAAGCCCGTCAGCCGGATAAAAGATAAAGTGAGATACCGCCGGGAGAATATCGGTTTTGTCTTCCAGGATTTTTACCTTTATCCGGGTTTTAGCGTGCTGCAGAATGTGCTTTTTCCCTGCTTATACCGGGGGATCGTGCCGGTGGCCGCGCGGATAAAAGCGGAAGCACTTCTGGATGAGCTGCGGATGGGGCACAGGACAGGGGCTCCGGTAGAAGTGCTTTCGGCCGGCGAGCGTCAGCGCGCCTGCATCGCCCGGGCGCTGCTCAATGACCCTGAATGCATCCTGGCTGATGAGCCCACGGGGAACCTGGACAGCCATAACGGGCAGGCGATATTGGAAATGCTTAAAAAGATCAATGAGCAGCGTAAGACTACAATTGTTTTGGTCACCCACGATGAAAGGGTTTCTGCTTACGCGCACCGGCTTATCCATATAATCGATGGGAAGCTGGAACATAAATAAAATAGGGGTGGAAGAAAGTCAGGAGTAAGCAGATATTGGGCATTGCGGAAAAAACCGGTTAATACTAAAATAAAGGTGGAAGAAATTAAACCTTTAGCGTAAGTTTAAGAGAATATGGAAGATAAAGACCGGGATGTCTTAAAGATAACTCAGGAATTAAAGCGGGAATTCCGCCATAAATTGGATATCGCCTTTGCCATTATGACGGTGATTCCTTTTCTGGTCTTTTTTTATCTTCTCAGCACCAAATTAAAGTTATTGCATGTTTTGATCGGCAATACCGGGCTGATCTTGGCGGTTACGCTGATCCTGTCTTTTGTCGGTTATTTGTTCGGGTTCTCCATGCTGCGCAGTTCTTTGGATGAAATTACCCGGGAGACTGAATCTGTCAACCTGGCTTACGCGGAATTGCGCAAAACCCAGGAATTATTGCTGCAGGCGGAAAAACTAAAGGCAATCGGAGAACTGGCCAGCGGTATCGCCCATGAAGTGAGGAATCCGCTGGGAATAATCCTGCAGGATATCAACTATCTGGAAGAAAACGGGGTAGACAGCGAAACCGGCAAGCTGCTGGAGATGATGAAGAAAAATATCATCCGGGCCGACAGTATTATAAATACCCTGGTGGATTTTTCCCGGATGTCGCAAATCAATATCGTCCCGGTGGACGTAAAATTAATTATCGATAATTCCATCTCCCTGGTCAAAAAAAGGGCGGAATTCGGAGAAATTACCCTGATCAAGGAAATAAACAGCCGCCTGCCCCGGGTTTTAGCGGATACCCTGAAAATGGAGCAGGTATTATTGAATATATTTTTGAACGCGGTCCACGCGATGCCCTCCGGGGGAAGAATTTTTATCCGGGCTTACGCGAAGAAAATAGGGGAATTGGATATTTTACCGCTGGCGGTAAGGAGCCAGAATTTTTCCGGCTCCCAGGAAGATGCCGTGGTCATCGAGATAGAGGATAACGGCGCCGGCATCCCCAAAGAAAATCTGGGGAGGGTGTTTGATCCGTTTTTTACTACCCGGGGCCCAAAGCAGGGGGTGGGTTTAGGCCTGACCGTGGCCAGGAATATAATCGACATGCATAAAGGGTTTATCAATATCGACAGCGTTGAAGGCAGCGGCACCAGCGTAAGCATCATCTTGAAGACCGAAGGAGGCCGGAATGGCGCATGATCCTCAAGAGGCTTTAGAGCAGAAGAAAAAAATACTGGTTATCGACGATGAAGAGGATTTTCTTAAGATCACCAAGCTTAACCTGGAAAAGACCGAAAAGTACCGGGTAATGACCCTGGCTTCGGGCAAGGACGTGCTTTCCGTTGTCCATTCTTTTCTTCCGGATGTGATCCTGGTGGATCTACTCATGCCGGAGCTGGGGGGGCTGGAGATTTGCGAAATATTAAACCAGGATCCGGTAGGCAAAAGGGTCCCGGTGATCGTCTTGTCCGCCTTGAATAAGGATGTGGATAAATATAAAGCGTTTAAGGTCGGGGTGGTGGATTATCTGGTCAAGCCGATCGAGAAAAACGCGTTGATCGAGAAATTGGAAAAAGCGCTGCAATTTAAATAAAACCGGGAAAGAGGGAAGATGGCGCTAAAAAAATATTTAAAAAGTATATTTATAGCAACGGCGGTCTGGCAGGCGGTTAATCTGGTCTGCCTTTTTTCTTGTTTTGGCGAAGGAGACCAATACCGCGTCCAGCCTACGGATGTGCTTTCGATAACCGTAAGGCAGCAGCCGGACCTGGCCACCAAAACCCGGGTCACTAACGAAGGGGAGATTTCTTTTCCGCTCCTTGGCAGTGTTTTTGTCAAAGATCTTACCGTCCAGGAAATAGAAGGCAAGCTCAAGGCGATGCTGGAAAAGGATTATCTGGTTAACGCGCAAGTGCTGGTTTTTATCGAACAGTACCACCGTAAGCAGGTTTCGGTGATGGGGGAGGTGGTCCATCCGGGAAAGTTCAATATCCCCGACGAAAAGAAGCTCAGCGTTACCGGAGCCGTCGCCCTGGGCGGCGGTTTTACCAATGATGCCGACTTGGCTAATATAAAAATATTACGCATCAAGGACGGGCAGGAGCAATCCTTTAAGGTGGACATGAAAGAGATCATCCAAAAGGGAGATCCGGATGTTTTGCTTGAGCCCGATGATGTCATAATCGTGCCTAAAGGTTTTTGGAAGATATCGGTGGTCGGGGAGGTCTCTAAGCCCGGAAGATACGATATGCCCAAGGAAAGGCAGCTGACCTTAATGGAGGGGCTGGCGATGTCCGGCGGATTTACCAAAGACGCCGATCTTTCGGACGCCAAGATCCTGCGTTCTAAACAGGGCGAAAAAGAAGCGATCCACATAAACATAAATGACATCATGATCCGCGGAGACAAAAATAAAAATATCACCCTGGAACCGGAGGATATCATTGTTATTCCCAAGGGCTACTGGCAGGTTTCGGTAATGGGGGAAGTGGTCAAGCCTGGGAAATACGACCTGCCTAAGGAAAAGCAGTTGACGATTATCGAGGCGATTGCGATGGCCGGCGGCTTTACCAAAGATGCCAATGTTAACGGCACTAAGATCCTGCGTTCCCGCGGTGGCAAGGAAAAGGTGATCAAGGTAAACATCAAAGATATCACCCAGAATAATGACAAAAGCAAGAATGTGCTTATTGAGCCGGAGGATATTGTTTTTGTTCCGGAGAGTTTTTTTTAGCGGTAAGGAAGTGCAAAAATTTAAAGGACGGCGCTGTGCAGGCAAAAATCCAAACCCCGGCTCCGTCTTTTTTATTTTAAGCGGCGCAGGTGGATTTAAGTCAATAAAATGCGGAATTCGCCTATTAACTATTTCCTCGATCCGGTTATCATAACTTCTAACGCTTACGGTATTGCGCCGGGGCAGATAGGGGGAGTAAATGGCGGGAGAAAAAATTTTAGTTGTTGATGATGATAAAGAATTTTCCGAAGAATTGGGGCAGACGCTTTTTTTGTGCGAGTACGAAGTGCAGGTGGTTTCCAATAGCGTAAATGTGGTGGAGTGCGCGCGCAGAGTAAAACCGGATTTGATCCTGCTGGATTTAAGGATGAGCGGCAGCAACGGGTTTCTGGTGGCGCAGAACTTAAAGGAGTCGCCGGAAACCGCGCAAATCCCGATCATTGCCATGTCCGGGCATTTTCCCATCGATGACCGCCGGAACCTTTTGGATATGCACAATATGGACGGAAGGATCAAAAAGCCGTTCGGGGTCTCGGAGCTGATTACCGAAATAGAAACTATATTGTCCAAAACACCTACCCGGGCAGAATAGGGTTTAGAGGAATGAATTTTCCGGCCGAACAATTTTATTAAAAGTGGGAGGGGAAATGAAAAAGTTTATCGCGATTTTAATCCTGGGGTTATTTGCGGCGGTATTGATTTCTCTGCGCGTCGCGGCAAATGACGAAGGAAGCTGCTGCCGGGGGATGAAAACGGGGATGCCGGAAAAAGAGATGTGCGGGAGGTGCGGACATCCGGACAAAGAAATGAATTTAGAAGAAAAATTTTACCATAAGGCCTATTTCATCCTGGAGAATTCCGCACCGCTGGGTTTAAGCGAAGAGCAGGTTAAAAAAATAAAAACCCTCAAGCTTAATACGAAAAAAAATCTCATCAAAAATAATGCCGAACTGGAAGCGCTGGCGTTGGATATCGAAGCGGCGTTGGAAAACGAGGTTATTGATGTCAACGGGGTAAACGCGCTGATCGACAAAAAATACGCGGCAAAATCCCAGGAAGCAAAGATCTCTCTGGGCGCCTACGTTGAATTAAAGAGTATTTTAAGCAAGGAGCAGGTGAGTAAAGTACATGAAATGTGGAAGCAGAAACCGGAAGAAAAATGCATGCTCGGCGAAGGCAGGGAAAAACAGGAACATAAAATGAACATGCAGAAAAAGATATAAAACTTTTTAGCTGGCGGGCGGTGGTTAAAAGGCCTTGCCCGCCGCCAGGAGAGTAGCGAGATTTAAAAAAAAAGGGGGGGGGAGGATGATGTATTTTTTAGCGCGTTGGCTGGTGAATGCCTTGGCCATTTCGATCGTCGCCCATATTGTAAAAGGGATAGAGGTTTCCAGCACCCCGATTGTCCTGGTGATCGCGCTGGTTTTAGGGATCATCAACGCTTTCTTAAGGCCCTTGATCATCCTGATCACCCTACCTATCAATATCCTTACCCTGGGGTTGTTCACGCTTTTTATTAACGGCGCCCTTTTTTACCTGGTCTCTAAAATTGTTAAGGGGTTCGTGATCACCGGTTTCTGGCCGGCGTTTTGGGGATACATACTTTTCAGCATCATCAGTTTCCTGTTGAGCCTTTTAATTACGGAAGGGTTTTAAAAAAGGAGGAATGGAATGCGGAAAATAATTTTGAGTGTTTTTGTTTTGTTTATGCTGGGGGCAGGTTTGGCGTCCGCGCAGGAGCAGGCAGAGACGGCGAAAATACAGACGGTAAAAGTTAACGAAATTAAAGAGTTTAACGTGGATAAACTGATGAAAAAGGTCCCCCTGGATACCGATAAACTTGTGTTTAACACGTATTTTTTTAAACCCAGGCAGATCCTTGCGCTGCATAAGCATCCGGCGAGTGATGAGCTTTTTTATATCCAGGAAGGGGTCGGGGAATTTACGGTCGGCGATCAGAGCGTGACTGTCGGCCCCACCTCAGCTGTCTATGGGCCGGCGAATGTTTTTCACGGCCTGGTAAATTCCGGGGATAAGGAGATGGTGTTAATTTCCGTTCAGGCCCCTAAACCCGTAGAGATCATTTATGCAGAAAATGCCTCCCTAACCTGCCTGGTCTGCAAACAGGAGGTTATCCTTAAGACCGGGGTAAAAGAAGGGGATATCTATATCTGCCCGCGCTGCGGGGCAAAATTGAAAGTAACTAAGGGTGCGGACGGCAAATGGATCGGAGTGGCGCAGTAAACTAAAAAAGGAGGGTGTATGAGCTGGTGTTTATTCGGTCAAATCGTTTTATTGATCCTGATCGCGGTATTGCTTAAAACCGCCGTGAAATGTCTGCATGATAATTTTTGCACAATATGTAAAAAAGGCGCTTGAGCAAAAGCGGTTCCGGAAACTCTTTAAAGATTACAGGTGAGAGATCGTGAAAGTAAATCTGCGGTGGTTATTTTTTCTTATTTTAAGCGCGGGGTTATTTCCAATGAATACGCAAGCGGCAATTCAGACTAAAACTGTCGAGTATCAGTGCGGGGACGTTGTCTGCCAGGGGTACCTGGCATATAACGATGTTTCCGGAGGCAGGATTCCCGGAGTATTGATCGTGCATGAATGGAGAGGGGTCGGGGATTATGAAAAAATGCGCGCGGAAAAGATCGCCGCGCTGGGTTACGCGGCCTTTGTCGTCGATATTTACGGCAAAGGGGTGCGCCCCAAGGATGATGAGGAGGCCAGGAAACAGGCGACTTTTTACCGGGCTAACCGGGCGTTGATGCGCCAAAGAGCTCAGGCCGGGCTGGCGCAGATCAGAAAATTCGAGTTTGTCGATCCGGAAAATATCGCGGCGATCGGATATTGTTTCGGAGGGGAAACCGCCCTTGAACTGGCGCGCAGCGGAGCGGATATTAAAGGAGCGGTCAGTTTCCACGGCGGTTTATCCACCCCCGCTCCCCAGGAAACCAGGAACCTGAAAGCCAAAATCCTGGTTTTGCACGGGGCAGATGACCCGAGTATAAGCGCCGAACAGATCAGCACCTTCCAGAATGAGATGCGCCAGGCCAAGGCGGATTGGCAAATGGTGTATTACGGCAACGCGGTGCACCGTTTCAGCAATCCTCTGGCCGGGGACAATGTCAAAAGCGGCATGGCTTATAACAAAGAGGCGGATGCGCGTTCCTGGGAGGCAATGCAATCTTTTTTTAAAGAAATATTCTCCCGATGAACCCGCAGTGGGCTTATCCGCAGTTTCGCCCCCTGGATTTGGATTGTAAGCCTATTTTTGACGCGGCCTTCAAGGATTATCCGCCGCAGATCTCGGAATTTACGTTCACCAATTTATACAGTTGGAGGCAGGTTTACGGTTATCAATTCTGCCTGCTTAAGGATGCGCTTATCCTGCGGGCAGATACCGGTAAAGCTGCCTTTTTTCTTCCTCCGATCGGCCGGCCGGGTACGCTTGCGGGCCCGGTAAAACAAATTCTGCTGGAAACTAATATTCCTTTTTGCCGCGTTCCGGAAGAGCTGGTTTTGGCTTTGAAAGAGGATCCGGCCCTGGAAATCCTGGAAGACCGGGATAATTTCGATTATCTTTATACCTGCTCGGAGCTGATCGATCTCGGGGGTAGGAAATATGACGGCAAGCGCAACCAGATAAAAAAATTCAAAGCAGAATACGAATATAATTATCAGGGTGCAGGCGTTGGGGCTAAAGAAATTTTGGAACTTGAGGAATCATGGTGCGGGGCTAAGTCCTGCGATGCCGTGGAAGGATTGAATAATGAACGCCGGGCGATCCGGGAGATCGCCGAGCATTTCAGGGAATTTACTCTTTTCTCCGGGGTAATCAGGATAAAAGACAAAATTTGCGCTTTGGCGATCGCTGAAAGGCTTAATCCGGAAACACTGGTAATGCACGTCCTTAAAGCCGATCCGTCATTTGCCGGGCTTTACCAGGTGATGCTTAATGATTTTCTGCGCGCCGACTCTGGAGATTTTAAATACGTTAATCTGGAGCAGGATCTGGGTATCCCGGGATTGCGCGCCTCCAAACAATCGTACCAGCCGGTAAAATTAATCAAAAAATACACGCTTTCGCTGAAAAAATGAAAGATTATCGTCTCCGCGGGTTGTTCAAAAATGAAAAAATCCGTAAATTATTCCTCCAAAGCTGGTCGGTAAGCTGGCCGATGAGCCTGGTGATGTTTTTTATGTTTTTCATCGGTTTAACCGATGTCTATGTCGCCGGCAAGATCGGAAAGGAGGTCCAGGCGGCTTATGGGTTAGCCACGCAAATTTATTTTATCCTGATCATTGTCGGCCTGGCGTTGAGTGTCGGAACGGTATCCCTGGTTTCCCGGCTTTATACTTCGGGAAAGAAAGAAGAGTTTACCGTTGCGGTGGATTCCTCCCTGGCGGCGGCCCTGGTTTGCGGGTTGCTCTTAACAGCCGTCGGCCTTATATTTTCGGATAAGATCATCCAGTTTCTGCAGGTTCCGGATATTTTAAAGATCAGGGCTTCGGAGTTATTACGCATCTATTCGGCCGGAGTTGTCTTTTCGTATTTTTTGATCAACTCCAACGGGATCCTGCGCGCCAGCGGCCTGATCCGTAACTCGCTGATCACCATGGCGCTGGTCTGCGCCCTGAATGCCGTACTTAATTTTGCCCTTGCTTTTGGAACCCCCCTGGGTTACCGGGGAATTGCCTTGGCCACCCTATCCAGCACGGTTATCGGCTGCGGGATGAATTTATTTTATCTGCGCAGCAGGATCAGTAAACTGTTCAAATTTTCTTTTGCCCCGGTCAAAACGGTATTTTCTATCGGCTGGCCAGCCGGATTGATGCAGGTGTTATGGCAAACCGGGGCCATGGCGCTTTTTTTGTTCCTGGCGGCCCTTCCGCAGCATAATGTCGAAATCATGGCCGCTTTTACCAACGGTTTAAAAATTGAATCGGCTATTTTCCTGCCGGCTTTTGCTTTTAATATGGCCAACGCGGTGGTGGTCGGGAATCTGCTGGGAGAAAAAAATCGCCAGGACGCTTTTTTAATCGGCATTGTCACCGCGGTTTTAGGGGTGGCGCTGACCTTATTGATGACCGCTTTAGTGATGCTTAATGCCCGTTCCATCGCTTTACTGCTTTCCCCGAATATAGTCGTCGTCAATGAATGCGTGCGTTATATTTACATCGCCTTGTTGAGTGAACCGGTAATGGCCTGGGGAGCGATCCTGGCCGGAGCTTTAAATGGGGCCGGGGATACCCGCTCGATAATGAAAATCACCGGAGTAAGCATCTGGCTGGTGCGCCTTCCCTTAAGTTTTCTTTTTGCTTTTACACTCAAATTCGGGGCACCCGGAGTATGGTGGGCAATGAATCTTTCCCTCCTGGTCCAGTCGGCTCTGATCAGCCTGCGTTATTTTAAAGGTAAATGGCTGGTTGAAAAATTACCCGGTGCTCCGGAGGCAGTTTCTGTTGTAATCCCGGTTGAGTAATTCAATAATACGGGTGTACTTCCTTCTGAAGTAGAAAAAAGTCAATTAAAAGGGGCTTTTGGTCATTGGGCAATTAACCGGCCCGGAATAACATATCTTTTAAAAGGAGGTGCGCTATGTGTCAAACTTGCGGATGCTCACCGTGCAAGAAGTGCGGAAAACCCATTAAGGACGGTAAATGCAGCGGCTGCGGCAAAAAATCTGAAGATTGTAAATGCGAAAAATAAATGGTTCTCCCGGGATGGAGGATCGATTTGGCCAGCGGTTTATTTTGATCCGCTGGCCATTATTTTGATATTAAACAAAGTTTGATTTTGACTTAGCAAATGTTATAATTATGGAAAAAGGAGCCTGAAATGTCCGCCAACTTTAAAGAGAAAACCTTTTTACCTCCGAGAATCCTTCTGGTAGACGATGACGATGTTTTACGCAACGAGTTCGTGGAATGTTTCGGGGAGTTCGGGATCGCCGAAGCCGCCAACGGCCAGGAGGCGCTTGCCTATTTAAAAAAACCTAATGAAATAGACCTGGCGATCCTGGATGTGCGCATGTCCGGGATGAACGGGATTGAACTGCTGGAAAGGATCAAAAGAGTCGCTCCGGCGGTGCGGGTAATTATCTTTACCGGCTACGGTTCAAAGGATGTGGCGATAGAAGCGCTGCGCAGCAAAGCCGATGACTATATCGAAAAACCCCTGGATATCGACTCCACTCGGGAAACGATCGAAAAACACCTCCAGGCGAAAAAAACGCAGCAGTACGGTCCGGCGATCAAGGACAAGATCGAGCACGTCAAGGATTTCCTTTCGCGCAACCTCCATAAAAAAGTCACCCTTAAAGACGCCGCCGCCGCTGTTTATTTAAGCCCTAAATATTTAAGCCGGATCTTCGCTAAATTTACCAAACAAGGTTTTAATGCCTATAAGCTGGCCTTGATGATCGAAGAGGCTAAGAAGCTTCTGACCCAGACCGCCGAAACGGTTGATCAGATCTCCGACCGGTTAGGATACCAAAACCCGGAATCTTTTATCCGGCAATTTAAAAGGTCAGTCAGGCTTACTCCCACCGAGTTCCGGAAAAAAGTCCAAAAGAATAAAAGCCCAAAAAGAAAAAAATGAAATATCCAACTGCAATGGGGATAGCCAGATTTTTAGCATTGGCGGTTATTTTGGCTGGGATAACGGTGATCATCGGTTGGATATTTAAGGTCCCCGTATTGTTGAGTATCCGCCCCGGTTGGATGAACATGAAGTTCAATACGGCGATTGCTTTTGTTTTGAGCGGGGTTATCCTTTATTTTATTACCCACAGCAAGGAGGGGGGATTCGATAAGGCGCAGGTGATTATTCCGCTGGCCTCTCTGGTTATTTTTCTGTTGATCGGGACATCCTTCTTTTCCGCTATTTTCGGGATCCGGACGGGAGTGGAAAACCTGTTTATTGAAGACGCACATCCGACCTTATTGACCATAGTCCCCGGAAGGCCTTCTATGCCGGCGATGCTTAGTTTTATTTTGATCGCCAGCGCCGGTATTTTAGCTGTTTCCGGAGATAAAAAGATGCGGTTAAAACTAAAACTAATCGGGTTAATTGTCGCGGTGATCGGAGCGGTTGCCGTAGTGGGGTATATCCTTAATCTCCCGTTCCTTTATTATTACATTAAGGATTTCAGTTCTGCGATTGCGTTGCATACGGCGGTTCTGTTAATTTTATTGGGGGCTGGGCTGGCATGTCAATAAAGGTCAAACTGGTAATTTTATTCCTCTCCATTGCTTTAATTCCGCTTGTATTTGTGAGCGCGCTCGCCTTCCATAATTACCGGCAATCTTTGGAATCCCGGCAAGTTTTAGTGCTGCAAAATATCGCTGACTTTAAAACGGATAAAATAGAATCATTTTTTTCCCAGAAGAAGGCAGAGCTTGAGGTATTGCGAAATACCTATACTGTGAGAAATTTTCTTCCGGTGTTGGCAGGTCAGGCCGCTAATTCCGCTGACCCCGCATTAGTTGATGCAAAAAAGATAGTTGACGGCTTATTGCAAAAAGCCCAGACGGAGTTAAGGGTTTTGGATATCATACTGGTTGATTCCTCCGGAATGGTCATTTATTCAAGCAATCCTCTCCACGCCGCCAAAGAGTTTCTAACTCCGTTGTCCAATATTCATCCGAAGGTATTTAATGAAGCGAAGAAGGGCAGTTATATAACGGAGATCTTTTTAGATAAGGCGCAGCAGTCCCACAGCCCCGCAGCATTAATTGCCGCTCCTGTCCAAGACTATAATCAGGGTGCCTTTAGCGGCCTGATCGTTTTTGAGGTGGATATGCAGCCGATTTATGCGCTTATCCAAAAAATTGGCGGATTGGGCAATACCGGAGAAACCCTGATCGGCAGAAAAGAGGGGGATCAGGTGCTGTTCTTAAACCCCCTAAAGTACGATCCGCAGGCAAGCTTTAATCGAAAAATAAAATTAGGCGATAAGTTTGGTTTTGGTATTCAAGAGGCAGTGCAGGGTAGGAGCGGAGCAGGCAGTTTCGTTGATTACCGGGGAGAAAACGCGCTCGGTGCCTGGCGCTATATACCTTCTTTGGATTTAGGGGTAGTGGTTAAAATGGACGCGCGGGAAGCTTTTGCCGATGTAATAAACTTAAGGAACCTGTTATTTATAATTTTGTTTATTGTTTTTTGCGTAAGCGCGATAATGGCGGTAATCATTGCTCAGCTGATTGCCGGTCCGATAAAGAAGCTTACTAAGGGCACCGAGGAAATTATTTCCGGTAATCTTGATTATCAGGTCGGGATCGAGCAAAAAGATGAAATCGGACAGCTTTCCCGCGCTTTTGACCGGATGACCCTTGAACAGAAAAAAGCGCAGGATTCTTTGCGCATGGCTTCGCAATACTCCCGCACCCTGATTGAAGTGTCTTTGGATCCGCTGATGACGATTGCTATCGATGGTAAAATAACCGATGTTAATGAAGCGACGATCAGGGTAACCGGTTTATCCCGCCGGGAGCTCATCGGCACAGAATTCGCCGCTTATTTTACCGAGCCGCAAAAGGCGGAATCCGGCTACCGGAAAGTGTTTTCCGAAGGTTTTGTTACCGATTACCCGTTAACGATCCGCCATAAGGACGGCCATTTAACCGACGTGCTCTATAATGCCAGTGTTTACAAGGATACTCAGGGTAATATCCTGGGGGTTTTTGCGGCAGCGCGCAATGTGACCACGTTAAAGCAAGCGGAGGCGGAGCTGAGGAAGCATAAAGATAGCCTTGAGGTGTTGGTTAAGGAGCGTACAGCGGATTTGGGCGAAAGCGAGGAGCGGCTCAGGCATGCTTTGGAGGCCGGAGAGTTCGGGACATGGGGTTTGGATATCGAGACCGGTAAGGCCTGGCGTTCTTTGCGCCATGACCAGATATTCGGCTATACAACACTTTTACCCGAATGGAACTACCAGATGTTTTTGGAACATGTATTGCCTGAAGACCGCAAGGAGGTGGATAATAAGTTCGGGCAAGCGTTAGCTAAAAGTACGGACTGGGATTTTGAATGCCGGATTAAGCGTAATGATGGAGAGATCCGTTGGATCTGGGCGCAGGGTAAGCCAAGGTTTGATGCGCAGAAGGGGGCCGTGACGCTGATTGGGCTGGTGCAGGATATTACCGGGCGTAAGCAGGTTGCAGAAATGTTGCGGATTTCCAATGAATGGTTGAATCTTGCACAAAACGCAGCCGGCACGGGGACCTGGAACTGGGATATTTTGACCGGCAAGCTTTCCTGGTCGGAAGGGTTTTATAAGTTATTTGGTTTGCCGGCCGCGGCCGCGGCTAATTTTGAAACTTGGCTGGCGGTACTCTATCCTGACGACCGCCGGCTGGCCAGGGAGAATATAGATTTATCTATAAAGGAGAAACTTCCTTTGTATAGCGATTACCGGATCGTGCTGCCGGATAAACAGGTGCGCTGGATTAACGCGTCCGGAAAAACTTTTTACGATGAGACTGGTAAGCCGGTCCGGATGTGCGGGATTTGTATGGATATTACCGAACGTAAACTGACCGAAGAGGCTTTAAACAGGGAGAGGACGAATCTCCAGAAGATATTTGATTTAGTAAGCGTCGGGTTGCTTTTGATCGATGAGCAAGGGGTAGTGAGGCGGGTTAATAATACTGTTTCTGCGTGGATGGGCAAAGATTTTTCTTTATCGCCGGATAAGCAGCCGGGTAATGTCGTCGGATGCGCGCATGCTTTATCCGATCCCGCCGGTTGCGGGGATACCAAACATTGTTTAACCTGCCCGATCCGTAATACTTTCGAACGGGTGCTGCGTACCGGAGAGAACGCGCATAATATTGAGATCCAGGCGAATCTTCTTTTAAAAGGAAAAGAGGCGGATTTATGGTTTGAAGTCAGCGCGGACCCTATAACCTTGGATGGCCGGCGGAACGTAATTTTATCCATGAATGATATCACCGCGCGTAAACTCGCGGAGGAGCAACTGCAAAGGATCAATCGTGGGCTGCAAGCGCGCAGCCAGATCGATCGTTCGGTGATTACCGCGGAGAACGAAGTTGAATTCTTAAAAGCCGCCTGTCAGAGCATTATTCGCGAATGCGGTTATCCTTTGATTTGGATCGGGTATGCCCAAAATGACGACGCCAAGACTGTCCGGCCGGTAGCCAGCGCCGGGTTCGATGAAGGTTATATTGAGAATTTATCAGTAAACTGGTCGGATAATGAGCACGGCCTCGGGCCTACCGGCACCGCTATCCGTACGGCTAAACCCTGCGCTTGTACGAATATGTTGACCGATCCTAAATTCGCGCCGTGGCGCCAGGAAGCGGCCAAGCGTGGGTATGCCTCTTCTTTTGTAATCCCGCTTTTGGAGAGAAGCCGGGCTTTCGGTGCGGTGAGTTTGTATTTTAAGCAGCCCGGTCTCCTGAACACGGAGGAGGCAAGATTATTGATCGAGCTAGTTGATGACTTAACTTCCGGGATATTTACTATCCGGCTGCGCCAGGCGCACGCAAGAGCGATCAGCGCGCTGCGGGATAGCGAGGAGCGTTATAAGGGGATAGTTTTTACCTCTCCGGAGGCGATTCTGGTGCAAAGTTCCGGGAAGGTCCGCTTCGCCAACCCCGCCGCGATAGAAATGTTTAAGGTAAACAATTACAGGCAATTGGTGGACCGGCCAATATTAAGCGTAGTGCCTAAAGATTTTCATAAACTGGCTAAACAAAGTATCCGCGCTACTTTGGCGGAACAGCCCGCCGGAGTGGAAATGAAATTGCTGCGTTTTGACGGAACGGTTTTTGACGCCGGTTTAACCGGAAGAAGTATATTTTTTGCCGGGAAACCGGCGGTGCAGATCATTATCCGGGATATTACCGGGATTAAAAAAGCGCAGGAAATTTTAAAAAGAGATAAGGCGTTACTGGAAAGGCTGGTCGTAGAAAAGGCGCAGGAGTTGATGATCGCCGAGCGCAAGTTTGAAGAGGCCAAGCGCCTTTCGGATATCGGGACGCTGGCGGCGACCGTCGCTCATGAGCTGCGTAACCCGCTTGCCGCCATAAAAATGGCCACTTACAACGCCCGGAAAAAAGCGGAGAACCCGATACTGGAGAAACATTTCGCGAACATCGAAATAAAGCTGCACGAAAGCGAAAATATCATCGATAACCTTTTGTTTTATTCCAAGATCCGGACCACGCATTTTGCGATGATTAATATTTATAATATTATCGGCGCCTGTATTAATGACGCCAAAGCCAGATTTTCCATGCAAAATATTTCCATTTCCCGTAAGGACAGCGCGATCAAGGATGCCTTGGTGGAAGCCGATGCGGTGCAGATCAGGGAAGTGTTCGCCAATGTTTTGAATAACGCTTTTGACGCGGTAGGCAGTGAAGGCGGCGTTATCGAAATAGAAGCGCAAATAAACCAGGAACAGGTCAAGCTTGCTTTTAAGGATAACGGTACTGGGATAACTCCGGAAGAAGCCCAAAAAGCATTTGATCCCTTTTTTTCCACGAAAGCCAGGGGTACCGGCCTGGGGCTGGCGGTATGCAAGCAAATAATCAATTTACATAATGGCTCTATCGGTATCCAGAACCGCCCGGTTAAGGGCGCGGTGGTCGACATTGTTTTGCCGTTAAAGAGATAAAAATGAACCGGATCCTTATTATTGACGACGATAAAGAATTTTGCGAAGAGCTGTTGGATGTTTTGAAAAATGAAGGTTTTGACGCGGAATTTTGTTTGTCCCCGGAGCAGGGAATGAGGCAGTTTAAGCAAAAGGCGTATGCGACCCTGCTCCTTGATTTTAAAATGCCCGGGATGAACGGGGTTGAGTTTTTAAAAAAATATGGAACAGATTTGGTAAATTTACGGATATTCATGATCAGCGGAAGCCTGGCGATCAATAAGCTGTTGGCGGAAAACGGCCTTTCCGGCCTGGTAACGGAAGTTATCGGCAAGCCCTTTGATGTGCAATACCTGCTCCAAAAGCTAAAAGACATACTTTAGCTAACTTTTTTTCAGCAATCTCCCGGTAGCATCCCACCTAGTGGAATTGCGCGCTGTACCCCGCTAAAAATGATTGGTAGGTGCGCCTCTACGCCTGCGGCGCATATTTTCTCCCGGAGTAGAGAAAAGTCAACAAAAAGCGGAATCTGTCTATAGGAGATTTTAAAAAATTTGTTATCATTAAGTTGTATTATTCATCATAAAAAACAAAGGTGAAGAATGAAAAAAATTATTATGGTTGTGGATGATGATAAGGAATTTTTAGAAGAGCTGGGGGAGACTCTGGCGCTCAGCGGTTATGCGCTGAAGGTGGTCAATGACCCGACCGAAGCTTTAAGCGTAGCCAAACAGGTTAAGCCGGTTTTGATCCTGCTGGATTTAAAAATGCCCAAGAAGAGCGGATTTGAAATAGCCGATGACCTCAGGCGCCTGCCGGAACTGGGCAATATCCCGATTATTGCCATGTCGGCGTTTTATAAAGACGAGTATGGCCCTTTGATCAAGATGTGCGGGATAAAACGCTGTTTGACTAAACCGTTTAATCCGTTGGATGTAATTGCCGAAATCGAAGCGGCGATGCAATAAAAATAAGCAAGTTATCATCAAGGAGGAAAGATGGCAGAGTTGAAAGAATTGTTGCAGGGTGGTGATTGGAAAGCAGAAAAACATGTGCCGGTAATTGAAGTTGCGGACAAAGTAAAGAAGGGGGAATTATTCAAAGTAACCGCCGGGGTAGGCAAAGAGATCGCCCACCCGAATAAAGCCGAACACCATATCGGCTGGATCGCGGTGTATTTTCTTCCCAAGGGAGAGAAATTTCCGTATCAGATCGGAAAAGGGGAATTCAGCGCGCATGGGGCTTCCGTGCAGGGGGCCGACACCAGTACGGTTTACACCCATCATGAAGTGACCTTAAGTTTTAAAACGGATAAACCGGGAACGGTTCTTGCCGTCTCATATTGCAATATCCACGGATTATGGCAAAACACCAAAGAGTTAACGGTTGAATAAGGGGGATCAAAATGCCAAAAATAAAAGATGAATTAATAGTTTTGTTGAACAAGGCTCTGGAATTGGAACATGCCGCGCGGATCCAGTATTTGGCGCACGCGGGGTTGATCAAGGGGCTGGGAGCGGAGAAATTGATCGAACGGATTACCGAGATCGCCGGGGATGAGGCAAAACATGAAGCTAAATTCAGGAATTTAATCGGTAGTTATTTAAACGGTGAACCAACGATGGGGATAGCGCCTACGCACCGGGCGGAGAAGATCGAGGAGATTTTAAAAGTAAACCGTAAAGGGGAAAAAGAGGCGATTGATTTTTATAAAAGGATTTATAAAAAAATAGTGGAGAATAAGGACCAGCTGGTGTATGAATTTGAGACCCTGGAGCATGAACTGCGCCATATTATTCTTGACGAACAGGAGCATGCCGTCGAGCTGACTGTGCTTTTGGGGGATTAATTCAGAAGAGGGAAAAGACTATTTCTAAATAACCTTTAAATTAAAGGAGAATGAAAAGTTATGAAGGCAATCGTTAATCCAGATATCTGTATCGGCTGCACCTTGTGCGTCCAGAGTTGCCCGGGAGTTTTTCGCATGGAAGGGGATAAGGCAGTCGCATATCTTGATCCGGTATCCAAGGAGCTTGAGGCTTGCAGCAGGCAGGCCGCGGATGAATGTCCGGTTACCGCGATCGCTATCCAGTAGTCTAATCAACCGCGAAATATTAAAATTGAACGGAAAAAAGGCGCATAATGCTACCCATAGGTCGGGTAATGATCGAACAAAATGCCGGTCCGGGCTAAACTTTTACCGGGAAAAACTATTATTTTAGCGGTATAATAAAAAGCATAATGAATAACAGCGAGTTAACTATAAAAATTTGCGGCCAGGCCGGACAGGGGACCCAGACTATCGGGGCCGTCCTGGGGCAGGTTTTTAAGAAAGCCGGATACTATCTTTTCGCCAACCAGGATTATATGTCCCGGGTGCGCGGCGGCAATAATTTTTTCCAGCTGCGGGTGGCGATCAACCCGATCTATACCTTACGCACGCAGGCGCAGATTATCGTGGCTTTAGACAAAGAATCGGTGGAATTGCACAAAGCCGCTTTGAGCACCGGAGGAGTCCTGATCGCCGATGGGAAAAAGTTTTCCCTTTCCGGTGATTATCCGGGTTTTTTCGATGTTCCGCTCTTTGACCTGGCGCAGCAGGCCGGGAGCGAAATTTTTATCAATACGGTTGCCTGCGGGGTTATCCTGGGGATCACGGAAACCGGTTTTGATTATCTGGAGCAGGTGATCAGGGATATTTTTAAGGTTAAAGGGGAGGAGGTAATCGGTAAAAATATCCAAGCGGCTAAATCCGGTTATGATTTTACCGGTAATAATTTTAAAAAAGATAAATTTAAGCTGGGTGATGCCCGGGTTCAGGAAACCCTGCTGCTAAACGGCAATGAGGCGATCGCCCTGGGCGCCTTGAAAGCCGGGTGCAAGTTTTACACCGCTTATCCGATGTCCCCCTCCACCACGATTATGGATACGCTGGCTTATTATGCCAAGCAGTTTAACCTTATCGTCGAACAGGCCGAAGATGAAATTGCAGCGGTCAATATGGCTATCGGCGCCTCTTTTGCGGGGGCCCGCGCGATGACCGCTTCCAGCGGCGGCGGATTTGCGTTAATGGTCGAAGGATTAAGCCTGGCGGGGATGACCGAAACCCCCGTGGTGATCGGCTGCATCCAGCGCCCCGGCCCGGCAACCGGATTTCCCACCCGCACCGAACAGGGGGAGCTGGATTTTTTGCTTTCCGCCGGCCACGGTGAATTCGCCCGGGCGGTATATTCCCCGGGCACGATCGAAGAAGCGTTTTATCTGACGCAAAAAGCTTTTGACCTGGCAGAGAAATATCAGATCCCGGTTTTGATCATCTCCGACCAGCATTTGGCGGACTCTTACCGGAATATCCCGCCGCCGGATTTAGAGAAAGTCAAAACCCGACGGTATATTTTATCCAAGGAAGAATCTAAAAAGGTGTCCAATTATAAAAGGTACCAGCTGACGGAGAGCGGAATCTCCCCGCGGGCGATCCCTTCCTGGATCGAGGATCCGGTGTATCTCGACAGCGATGAGCATACCGAGGAGGGGCACATTACCGAAGATGCCCAGTTACGGGTTAAAATGGTGGAAAAAAGGTTTTATAAAAAAATGGCCGCTTTGGCCACGGAGATCGAAGCGCCTGTTGTATATAACCTGGAGGAAGCGCAGGTTGTTCTGTTGGGTTTTGGCTCGACTTACGGAGCGCTTAAAGAAGCCTGCCGAGCCAAAGAGCTGAAGGCGGGTTTTGTACATTTCCCCCAGGTTTGGCCCTTTCCTTCCGGAAAGCTTTTGCAGATCCTGGCGGGTAAAAAGAATATCTATACGGTAGAAAACAATGCCGGCGGGCAGTTAGCTAAATTGATCCGCAGGGAGACCGGGATTCAGGTAGATGGTTCAATCTTGCGCTTTGACGGAAGGCCGTTTAACCTTGACTATTTGACCGAACAAATCAAAAAGAGGCAAAATCAATGATCCCGGAGGATTTTAAAAGCAGTGACCCGGTAGCATGGTGCCCGGGGTGCGGGGATTTCGGCATCCTCAACGCCGTAAGAAAAGCGCTGGCGATATTAGAAAAAAAGCCTAGGGATGTTTTGATGGTTTCCGGGATCGGCCAGGCAGCCAAGCTTCCGCATTACATAAAAGCCAATTGTTTTAACGGTTTGCACGGCAGGGGGATCCCGGCGGCAGTCGCGGCAAAGATCGTTAACCCCGGTTTAACCGTGATCGTGAACACCGGTGACGGGGATTGTTACGGCGAAGGGGGGAATCATTTTATCCATAATATCCGCCGCAATGCCGATATTACCGTGATCGTGCATAACAACCAGATTTACGGTCTGACCAAGGGGCAGGCTTCCCCGACCACCGACTCCGGATATGAAACCAAGATCCAGGCGGAAGGAGTAGTGCTTGAGGCGCTGCATCCGCTGGAATTGGCGATCGCCATGGGCTGCGGGTTTGTTGCCCGGGGGTATTCGGCTAACTCCGAACAGCTGACTGGCTTAATTGTGGAAGCGGTAAAACACCGGGGTTTTTCATTGATCGATGTGCTGCAGCCCTGCGTTACCTATAACAAGAAAAATACCTATGCCTGGTACAATGAAAGAGTTTATGATCTGGTTAAAGAGCCGGGTTTTGATCCGTACGATAAAGCCGCCGCTTACCGTAAGGCCGCTGAATGGGGAGAAAAGATTCCCCTCGGAATAATTTACCGCGCGGATACTCTTTCCTACGGGCAAAAGCGGGGCCTAGAAGATAAGCCGGCGCTGATCGAAGACGATATCCGGAATATCGACATCCGCGGTATTTTAAAAGATTTTGATTAAATGCGGTTTTTTGAAAAATTCCAAAGAAAGGAGGTAATCAAATGGTAAAAAAAGCAAAAGCAAAAGCCAAAAAGACAAGT
>CAINQO010000010.1 GCA_903852325.1 Candidatus Omnitrophota bacterium | reverse complement strand
TGATCCTTTTATCAGGGACGCTTATTTATTCCAACTCCTGTTACTGCTCTTTTCATTTAGATGACTATCCTTCGATCATCAATAATCCGGCTATAAGGCATATCTTAAACCTTCCCGCTATCTGGGGCTTCTGGCCGACCCGCTTTATCACTTATCTTTCCCTGGCGCTTAACTACCGTTTAAGCCAATTAGATGTGTTCAGTTACCACCTCTTTAACCTGGCTGTCCATTTAAGCTGCGCAATCTTAGCCTGGTGGCTTATACTACTAACCTTCTCTACTCCTGCAATGCGGGGGCAGAAAATCACCAAACATGCCCAATCTATCGCTTTTTTTACCGGGCTGGTATTTGTAACCCATCCGCTCCAAACCCAGGGAGTAATCTATATCATCCAACGCGCAGTTTCCCTGGCCACCCTTTTCTACCTGGCAGCTTTAAGTTTTTATGTTAAATCCCGGCTTTTACAACAAAAAAACAACGCTCCGGCAACTTCAAGGTTTTTTTATTACGCCTCTTTGTTAGCTGTGATTATGGCGATGTTTACCAAGGAGATGGCCATCACCCTGCCCCTGATGATCATCTCCTATGAAGTTTGTTTTCTAAGGACAAAAGAGAAGTTTGACTGGGGATATTTTGCGCCATTCCTGGCCACCCTGCTGATCATCCCCTTGACCATGTTTTTGACTAAATCCGTCGATTTTATAGGTATGAAAAAGACCCTGGAAGAATCTCCCGGCATTGCCTCCTGGCAGTATCTTGGTACCCAGCTTAGAGTGATCGTTACATACTTAAGGCTTCTTTTCATTCCTGTAAATCAAAATTTAGATTATGATTATCCCCTGGCTAAAAGCTTATTGGAGCTGCCGGTCTTAATCAGCTTTATTTTTTTAGCCTCCCTTTTAACTATCGCCGTTAAGATATTTTCTAAATACCGGCTGCTCTCCTTTGGTATTTTCTGGTTTTTCCTGACCCTTCTTCCCGAATCCAGCGTTATCCCCATCAAAGATGTAATTTTCGAACACCGGCTTTATCTGCCGATGGCCGGGTTTAGCGTATTTTTAGCCAGTCTCCCCTATTATCTTTTTGGAAACAAATCCGCAAAGCCGGTAGTTATAGCGTTGCTTATTATAACTTCCGGCTATGCGCTGCTTACCTATGCAAGGAATCCTGTCTGGAAAGATGAGCTTACGCTATGGAATGATGCGGCGCAAAAATCACCTAAGAAGGCAAGGCCTTACAATAATCGGGGAAATGCCTATAAGAACCAGGGGAATATTCAGATGGCTTTCTCTGATTTCGACAAAGCCTTGGCAATTGATCCTGATGAAGCGGATATTTATTACAACCGCGGGATTACCTATAAAGAACAAGGCAACATCCAGCAGGCTATCTCTGACTTTACCAGAGCCATTGCCATCAATCCTCGCTATACAGATGCCTATTACAACCGGGGGACTATCTATAAAGACCAGGGCAACATCCAGCAGGCTTTTTCGGATTATACCATGGCCGTTGAGATCAATCCTAATGATGCCCAGGCCCACAATAACCGCGGGGCCATCTATGGAAAGCAAGGAAATGCCCGGCAGGCTTTTTCGGACTTTAATAAAGCCCTGGCAATCGACCCTGGCTATGGAGAAGCCTATTACAACCGCGGTCTGGTTTATTTTAACCAAGGCAGCTTATCTCCCGCTATAGCGGATTATACTAAAACCATCGAAATCAATCCCGGTTTTGCAGAAGCCTATAACAACCGCGGGGTTGCTTATTTTATGGCAAAAAAATATGATCAGGCCTGGCTGGATGTGCAAAAAGCGGAAGAATTAGGCTACGCCGTTAATCCGGGATTTATTGATACCCTCAAAAAAGTATCCGGAAAAGATCGGTAATTAACTTTTTCGGATACGAAAGAACAGTTTAACCCCTTAGCGGAGAGTTAATTTTACATTGCCGCCATCCCGAAATACGACCTATAAAAAATACAATATCTAGGCTTTAAAATTTCAAAATTCCTCCATAATCAGGAACCAATAAAAACGCCCAAGCTTTTCTGCCTGGGCGTTTTTTAAGAAAACCGCAAAATTATAATAAAACAACTTTATTCTATTTTATCTTCGAGCGTTTTTATCTGTCCATCCATCTCCGCCAGCGCCTTTTCGATCTCCTTCATCCGGCGGCCGTATTCTTTGGCGGTTTCTTCATCCCGGTAAAAATGCGGGTTGGATAAGGCCCGGGCCTTGGCGTAGCTTTCCAGCTGCAGCGCCTCTTTCTTCTTGATGATTTTATTGATCTGGTCGCGGATAAACGCGTTATTAGATTTGCGTTTTTTCTCATTGGCCTTGGACAGCTGCTCATCAACTTTGGTCTTTTCTTTTATTTCATCAACGGGCTTGGCGGATTTTTGTTTCGGCTTGACCGGGCCTGGCGCGTCCGTAAAGCTGTCCCGCTTCTCCAGGTAATAATCAAAGGTGCCGGGGAATTTGCGGATCAGGCCGCCTTTAACTTCAAAAACGATATTGGCGACGGATTTTACAAAATAAATATCGTGACTGATAAAAACGATCGTGCCTTCGTAATTCTGCAGCGCCCGGACCAGGGCATCCACCGCGTCCACATCCAAATGCGTGGTCGGTTCATCCAGAAGCAGGAAATTCGGCGGGTTGATCAAAAGCTTAGCCAGGATCAGCCGGCTTTTCTCCCCTCCGGATAATACTTTCACTTTTTTATCCGCGTCATCCCCGCTGAATAAAAACGCCCCCAGGATCGTGCGGACCGCCTCCTCCGCCATATAACCGGGCGCGGCGCTGTAAGCCTCCTGCAAAACGGTATTCTCCACATTCAAAACATCCGTGCGGGTCTGGGAAAAATAGCCGATATCCACATTGTGCCCGACGGTCCGGCTGCCGCTATCGATCTCCACAATCCCGGCCAAAATTTTTAAAAGGGTGGATTTACCCGCCCCGTTTTCCCCGGCCAGCACCGCTTTTTCTCCCTGGCTGATTTCAAAATCCAACCCCTCATAAACCTTGATCTCTCCGTAAGACTTGAAAATTTGCTCAAGCTTGATCACCCGGTGGCCGCTGCGGCGGGTCTGGGGAAAATTAAAAGTGTGGATGCTCTCCCGCGGATCGGGCGGGACGACCACTATTTCCTCATTCATTCTTTCCAGCACCCGGCGCTTGGCCCGCACGGAAGCGGCTTTATTCGGCTGGGCGTGGAACCGGGCGACGAATTTTTCCAGCTGCTCTATTTTTTTATCCTGCTCCTTAGACTGCTTGAGCAGATGGATGCGTTTCTGGGCCTTTATTTCTTCATAATGCTCATAATTCCCGTGCACCTTGGAAATCGAACCGTTTTCCAGGATTAAAGTGTAATTGGTAACATCGGTCAAAAACGATTTATCGTGGGAAATCATGATAAAAGTCCCCCGGAACCCCGCC
>CAINQO010000009.1 GCA_903852325.1 Candidatus Omnitrophota bacterium | reverse complement strand
TGATGATCTTCGGAAGTTTCTGGTATCAATATATCCCGGAATCTGATTTTAAAGCCAATTTGACCGGCGCTAAATATTTAGGCAGCGCCATTTATCTTTTGGCGCTTTTGCCGACATTTTTATTTTTACTCGGTTTTTTCAGGATTGTTTTGTCCCTGAAGGATCTTTTTGCCTCGCCGGGCCGCGTTTATCCCGTCAGGCCGGCCTATGAAGCGGCCGCGCTGCTTATCTTATTGTTAAATTCCCTGGTGTTTGTCATCTTTGGCTGGAGATATAATGTTTATTCCGCTTTTCAGGGCAGGTTTTTATTTCCGTCTTTTTTTTCTTTTATCCTGCTGCTTAATTCCGGGCTTATTTTCCTGGAAGCAAGACCCCGAATCTGGCGCAGGGCAGTTTATCCGTTAATCGCCTGCCTTTATTTATTGTTTGTGGCATATTTTGGCGTGGAGATTTTTAACAAGTTACTTTAAGGAGAGCGCATTGAAGATGCGGAATTTTCAGGCCAGTGACGTAAAATCCCATTTTGACCGGATCGCGCCCGGTTATGATCATTGGAAAAAAAAGAACCACTATTATCATTCTTTGCTGAAGGAGTTTTACCGGAAAAATATCCCCGAGGGCTCCCGGGTGCTGGAATTGGGCACGGGCACGGGAGAGATCCTGGCCAGCTGCCGCCCGGGACGCGGAGTTGGGTTGGACATTTCGGAAAAGATGCTTGAGCTTGCCCGGACTAAATTTCCCGCTTATGAGTTTTACGCGGCCGATGCCGGGGATTTTATTCTCAAGGAAAAGTTTGATTACGTGATCATGAGCGACCTTCTGGAACATCTGCCGGATATCCCTAAGGCCATAAATTGTGTTTATAACGCGCTTTTGCCCGGAGGCGAGTTTATTTGTACGGCGATGAACCCGTTTTACGGCCCGGTAATCGCGTTGTTGGAAAAACTTAAAGTCAAGATGCCGGAAGGGCCGCACGCGTATATTTCCAGTAAAAATGTGGAGCAGGCCTGCCGCAGGCGGGGTTTTGAGTTTACTGCCAGGGAGTCGCTGATCTTCTTTCCCGCCAGGGTAACTTTGTTTTCCGCGTTTTTTAATAAAATCATGCCTGAGCTGCCGTTTTTAAATAAGCTCTGCTGCCTGCAGGTATTAAAGGCTAAAATTCATACCGCCGATACCGACTATGGGAATAAGCGCAAATTTTAAAAAAGGGATCAATTTTCTTTTCCGTCTGCCTACAGACTGCTCTGTTTTCTATGGCAAGTCCAGGGAATTTTCCCGGGTCATGCCCAAAGGGTTGGTGCGTTGGCTCAAAGATCGCCTGCGGCCAGGATGGTATGCTTTGAGCGAACCGCTGCGCATCCGCCGGGAGGTAACCCGGATCCTGGGCCAGGAGTTCCCCCCGCTGCATAAAAAGATCGAAATAGATATTACTTATGAGTGCAATTTGCGCTGCCATTTTTGCGACCGGCTCCTTGATCTTTACCCGTCCGGGGAAAGGATGTCTGCCGGGCAAATTGAGAAATTTACGCAGGAGAGCATACGCCTGGGCAGAAAATGGGAATCTATCCACTTGATCGGGGGGGAGCCGATATTGCACCCGCAAATATTGGAGATAATCGCGATCCTTCAAGGATACCGGGATTCTTTTTCTCCGGATACTAAAATCTCAATTTTTACGAACGGCTGCAATAATGAAAAATTAGGCATTCTTCCCGTAGATATTACGATCGTCAATTCGCAAAAGAATCTTATTTTGGCAAAACATATTCCGGTGGCCCTGGCTCCCGTCGATCTTAAAGAATACAAAAATGCGGAATTTTATAACGGGTGTTCGGTGGTGGAAAAGTGCGGGATGGGCCTGAATATGCATGGCTACTACCAGTGCGCCGTGGCCGGAGCGCTGGACAGGATATTGGGATTGGACAGTGGCAGGAAAAATTTGCCCGGCGCCCAAGACGATTTAATTGAGCAGTATAAAACATTTTGCCGGTATTGCGGGCATTTTATCAGGCACCCCCGGTTGATCCGGCAAGCTCTGGAGAAAAAACAGACGATCAGCCCGGTTTGGAAAAACGCCTTTAAGCAATATGAGAACAACCGGCCTTCGCTGACCCGGTATTAAGCAGCGCTGATCATTTAGGAGATAAATAATAAATGAAAATTCTGGTATTAACCGACAGGTTCCCGCCATTTTCAACCGGAGGCTATGATATCGGCTGCCAGGAGATTGTCGAGGCATTAAAAAGCCGGGGGGATGAAGTTATTGTAATCACTACGAAATACGGCATAAGCGGCCGGCAAAGCAAGGAGCCGCATGTTTACAGGATACTCGGCTACTCTGATCTAAGCAGGCTTAAAAATCCCGGGACTTATTTGATCGCGCAGGCAAAAAGAGCGTTGATCTGCCGCCGGAATGCCGCGATCCTCAAAAAGATGCTCGGCGAGATTAACCCGGATCTTGTTTACGGGTTCCAGCTATGGGATACCGGGCTCCTGGCGATAAAAACTGTCCAGCGGTGCGGTTTTCCGCTTGTTTTCGATATCCAGGATTACTGGTTAAGCGAATACAGGCACAAACTTGTTTTAAGGCCGCAAAAATGGCGCAGGTTTATGGCCGCATTATTAAATGGAATTTATGATTTTAGTAAATTGGATTTTCGCCATTTATATGTAATCAGCGAAACATTGAAGAAGGCATACCGGCAAGCCGGTTTTTCCGGTGAAATCAAGGTTATCCCCCGGGGGATAAAATTTGAAAATATCCCCGGGTTATCCTCCCGGAAAGATCCTTTGCCGGGGCAACTCCGCCTGTTTTACGCCGGCAGGTTGACCGCGGAGAAGGGGCCGGATATCGCGATCAAGGCTTGGGGCGTCCTGGCGCAAAAATTCCCCCATACCGAAATAACCCTGTCCATCGCCGGAGAGGGGGAGCCGCTTTACGTCGATTATCTGAAAAAAATTGCCGGGGAATTTAAATTTAAGGGCCGGGTTAAGTTTCTGGGAAAATTGACCCGCGCCGACCTGATGCAGGAATACGGCAGGCATGATCTTTTGCTTTTTCCCTCGGCCTGGATTGAACCCTGGGGAGTTACGGTCATCGAAGCGATGGCCTGCGGATTACCGGTGATCGCCACTGACCAGGGCGGGCCGCAGGAAATGATCACCGATAAAAAAGACGGATTTTTGTTTAGCCCGGGAGATTATCAAGGCGCCGCGGGAATTGTCGAAGCGCTGATCAAGAACCCCGCCCTCTATGAACAAGCCCGCGTAAGCGGGTATCAGATGGTTAAAGAAAAATATAATTTTAACGCCATGATGGAGCGAATCCATAATTATCTTTTAAGCGTGCCGGCAGGAGCTAAAACATGAATAAAATAGCGATCATTATTCCTTGCCATAATGAAGAAGGCAACATCAGCCAGTGCCTCCGACAGATCCCAAAAATGAAATGGGAAACAGAGATAGTGGTGGTTGATGACGGCTCTACCGACAGGACTGCGCAGCTGGCTCAGGAAACCGGCTTAGCGCGCCTGAAAGTGATCCGGTATGAAAAAAGGCTGGGTAAGGGCGCGGCATTAAGGATCGGTTTAAAACATGCCAACGCAGAGGTGGCCGTGGTGTTGGACGCGGATTGCACCTGTTCTGCGCTGGAAATTCCCGGGATCATCAAACCCATACTGGAGCAGCAGGCGGATTTTGTGAGCGGAACAAGGTTTGTTTATCCGATGGAAAAAAACGCGATGCAGGGGACGCATATCCTGGCCAACAAAATCAGCGCGTTTATTATCTCACTTTATGTCGGCCGGAGGATCACGGACTCATTATGCGGCTTAAAGGCTTTTAAAAAAGAAATGCTCGGAGAAAGGTTAGCGGAAAACAGCTGGCCGGATTTTGAGTTATTCATCGAAGCAAAAAGGAATAAGATGCGGATCACTGAAGTACCGGTGCGCTATACCTGCCGCAAAGCCGGTGTATCCAAAATGAAAACATTCCAGGCATGTTTTCATATGCCCATGCTATTAATAAAAAGCCTGGTTAAGCGATAAGGATATCGATGCCTCAGGGCTCAAGGGTATTATTGCTGCATGTGCCGTATGCGGATTTATACGGAGGGGTCAATATACGCAAACTGGGGTTCGGTATTCCTCCTCTGGGGCTGATCGCGCTTAGCGCTTATATCCGCAAGCATGCAGGGTGCCGGGTAAAATTGATCGATATGCTTTATCACGGTATCGAGATAAAAGACATTCCCGGAATTTTAAATGATTTCCAGCCGCAGATTGTCGGCCTTTCCGCGTCCACCCCGCAGATGGATAACGCTTATTTGTTAAGCCGCGCGATAAAAAAATGTGATCCCCGGATCAGGGTGGTTATCGGCGGCCCCCATGCCAGCGCTTTACCGCAAAGGACCTTGCAGGAAGAAGCAAGCATAGATTATGTCATTGTCGGAGAAGGAGAGATCCCCTTTTTATCCCTGGTCCAGGGGCGGCCGGAGGATTCAATAAAAAGTCTGGTCTGGCGCAGGAACGGTGAAATCGTAACCAACAGCCGGGAAGCGCTGATCGAAGACTTAGACAGCCTTCCTTTTCCGGATTACGCGTCTTTGCCGCTGGAGCGCTATGGCACTGCTTATACCGGGCCTTCAGTGGGAATGACGGGCGGCAGGGGTTGCGCTTATCGCTGTTCTTTTTGCGCTTCCGGGGTTACGCATTTGGGCCGCTATCGCGTCAAGCCGGTGGGAGCCTTCCTCGATGATATTGAGCGCCTGATCCACTTAGGCGCTCCCCGCTTTGATATCTGGGACGATACTTTTACCGCTTTGCCGCAGCGGGTGGATGAATTTACCGACGGTTACAACCGCCGGGGGCTTAAGCCGCGCTGGAGCTGCTCTACGCGCGCAGACTGTTTGGATCCGAAGATGCTTAAGCAAATGCAGGGGGCAGGCCTGGATGTGTTGCATATCGGTTGTGAATCGGGTAATCAGGAAATCCTTAATGCAACCGCAAAAGGGATAAAATTAGAGCAGGTCAGGCAGGTATGCGCCTGGTGCCGGGAGGCCAAAATATCCGTCTACGTATATTTTATCCTGGGGCTGCCTTATGAAACCCAGGAGACGATAAAGGAAACAATCGCTTTCGCCAGGAGTTTACCCATAGACTTTGCGCAATTTTCCATGCTGGTCCCGCTTCCCGGGACCGGAACCTGGCAGCTGGCCCAGGAAGGAAAAGTCCTGAAAAATCTGGCCAAAAAATGGTCGGATTACGACCGCTACCGCAGCGCGATCGTCGAATCGGGGAAGGTTTCCGCTCCGGAACTCACCCGGCTTTACCGCCACGCTTTAAGATCATTTTACGGCAGGGTTACTTATCTCTGGAAAACATTGCGTAAAATCGACAGCCTGAAAAAATTAAAAACATATTTTTCGCTGATCAAAGCATATTTTAAATAAAAAATGGAAGAAGAAATGGCGGCAGATAAAAAATCTTTTACGGTATTGGGGGTACGGGTGGATGCCGTGCAAATCCCGGAGGTCATTGCCAGGATAAAGGATTGGATCAACCGGGGCTCCAAAGGCAACTTTATCGCGGTGACCGGTTTTCACGGGATAATCGAAACGAAAAAAGACCCTTCCTTAAAAAATGTTTTAAATTCGGCAAGCCTGGTAGTGCCTGATGGCGTATCCCTGGTTTGTCTGGGCAGGAGAGCCGGGTATATTTTAAAAAAACGGGTTTATGGCCCGGAACTAATGGATACATTTCTAAGGGAGACCGGGGCAAGATACCGCCATTTTCTTTGCGGAGGCCCATGCCGGAAAGCAGTGGACCTGCCGGGCGCATTTTCCAAGCTTTACCCGCAGGCCAATTTTGTCGGCTCTTATTCTCCGTCTTTTTCCGCGATCAGCGCCGAAGAAGAAAAAAGGATGATCGAGGCGATCAATCGCTGCAAACCGGATATCCTCTGGATAGGGATAAGCACCCCCAAGCAGGAACACTGGATGTTTAAGTATCGCAATAGCCTGGATATCCCGGTTATGGTGGGAGTGGGGGCGGCTTTCGATTTTCTGACCGGATCAAAGCCCCAGGCGCCCCGCTGGATGAGGGAGAACGGGTTAGAATGGTTTTTCCGCTTAATTACCGAACCCGGGCGGCTTTGGCGGCGTTATTTGATTGATGGTTCTAAGTTTCTGTATTATATTGTAGTTGAAAGTTTATCATCCAGGCGCCCGGCCGCCAAAACCCGACCGCATTTTGTAAAAAGAATATTTTTTTACGGGAGCGCGATTCTTTGTTTTTTTATTATCGCTGAAATCACCGCCAGGGTTCTGACCGGTTTTGTCAGGGTTTATGACGTTGAGATGTCAAAATACGCCCTGGCTTTAAAAAAAGATTCTCCGAATAGGCTTATCGGGCATGTTCATCAGCCCGGTAAAACCGCCCGGTTAATGGGTGTCTCAGTCAGGATAAATTCTGACGGGTTTCGCGGCGCGGAGTATCCGGCCGTCAAAAATGACGCCTATCGGATCATCCTGCTGGGTGATTCTATCCTCTTAGGCTGGGGGGTGGAGGAGGACAAGATTTTTTCCCGGGTTTTGGAAGAAAAAATGAATCAAAGCCGCAAAGTGGAAATATTGAACTTTGGCACTGGAAACTATAATTCGCAGCAGGAGGCCGGCTTATTTTTCGAGAAAGGCCCGAAGTATCATCCGGATGAAATCCTGTTGTGTTATTTTATCAATGACGCCGAAAAAACGCCGGTGAAATCTAAATTGTGGTTTTTAGCCCGTTCGCGTTTTATTACGTTACTCTGGTCCAAGGTTTGCGCTATCGATGGTTATTTTCGCCATCCCGGGGGGTTCCGGGAGTATTATGCGGGGCTTTACCGCAACGGCCAGGAAGGCTGGCTGTGCGCCCAATCTTCAATACTTAGTTTGCGCGATTACTGCCAGGCTCACCATGTGCGTTTCCGGGTAGTGATCCTTCCGGAGTTCCATGATCTGGCCGGTTATCCATTCAAGCAGGAGTATGGCCAGGTGGAGGAATTTCTCAACGCGCATCAAATACCCTGCCTTAACCTGAATCCTCTATTCCAGAGGTTTTCCAACTCGCGCCAATTCTGGGTGGCCGGGGACGATGCCCATCCGAATGCCGCGGCGCACCGGTTGATCGCCGATTACCTTTACGCATATTTAACGAAAGAAGAAAAACAATGAGCGCAAAATTTAAGGTTTTTTTATGGGGCATATTGACAATGATCGTAATTGTTGTTATTTTGGTCTTTCTGGGAATTGGGCGGGGCCAAAATCCTTTTACCTATCAGATTTATTAAGCCGGAAATAGCGCATGAAAAAGTCAGGAAAGATCCTTATTGTCCTTAGCCTGGTTCTAGCGGGTTTTCTTTTAGTCGATTACGCCAGCAGGTTTTTCCTCTCCAGCGGATCGCCGGTGCAAAAAAAATACCCCGTGGAAATTTACCGGAAAGCCAAGCCTTACATTATGTTCGGCGGAGCTCCTTTTGGGGTGGAGGGGAAAGAAAGATTAAATCTTTCCGGCTACCGGGGAAAATATCCGGCGCCGGTCAAGGAGCCCGGGGAATTCAGGATTTTTGTGCTGGGGGCCTCCACGGTGGTTGACGGAGAACCGCCAATACCTCAGCTTCTGGAAAACAAATTCAGGCAAAGCGGTTTTAATAACGTGAACGTGTACAATTTCGGGGTTGTCTCTTCGTGTTCCGGCCAGGACCTTGCGCGGATTTTATTTCAAGTCTCGGACTTAAAACCGGATCTGATCATCATGTATAATGGGGACCACGATATGGAGGGGCCTTATTTTGGGGATCCCCGCCCAGGGTATCCGTTTAATTTTATCGCTTACGAGAACAATCCTATTTTGGACAGCCAGATACGTAATTACCCGCTCACCACGCTTATTCTTTACGGAAGCAACTTGTTGCGGCATTTTTTCCCGGATTTCTTTTTGCGCCGGTTCGTCCCTTTGGAGCAGGAACGGATGAAAGCCGGTTATTATACGCCGGCCTGGGAAAACGAAATCGCCGGACTTTACGTCGCAAACTTGAAAAAAGCTTCCCTGATCTCAAAATCATTCGGGGCGGATTTCATCGCTTTTTTCCAGCCCACCCTTGCTTATAAAAATACCCTTTCCCCCGAAGAAGAATATTCTCTTCACAGACTCAAAGATTATAACCAGAAATATCTTCTGGATATGCGGCGGCTTATTCTTGCTAAAATTGAAGCCGCCAAAACAACCGGGGTTAAGATCGTTGACTTAAGTGATGTTTATGTCGATAATCCAAACTGGATTTTTATAGATTCCTGTCATACGCGGCAGGAGGGAAAGCCGATCGTGGCCGACAGAATATTTGAAGCCATTGAGGGGTATAAGCTGATTGCCCACTGAGAAAATATTGTTGGTTAAAAAAAAGGGGGGGGGTAAAATGGACGCGCTGTTAAAGAAAATATTAGAGGCACCGGGAGTTTCCGGATATGAAGGCCAGATCGCCAAAATTATGCACGATGAGTTGAAAAAAAGCTGCGCTGAGGTGGCCATCGATAATTTCGGCAATGTGATCGCCAAAAAAGGCAAAGGTAAGGTCAAGATCATGCTTGCCGCGCACATGGATGAGATCGGCTTGATCGTCAAACACATCAGCAAAGAAGGGTATTTATATTTTATAAAAGTGGGGGGGATCGATGATCGGATCCTTCCCGCCCAAAGGGTGATCATTAAAGCCAAAAAAGGGGACCTCCTGGGGATAATCGGCGCCAAGCCGCCGCATCTGCAGAAAGAAGAAGATAAGAAAAAACCGATCAAATATGAGGATATGTTCATCGATATCGGCTGCAAGAGCAAGGAGGAGGCGGAGAAAAAAATAGAGATCGGTGATGTGGCGATCTTTGAGCCCAATTCCGGGGTATTGAACGGCAACCTTTATTACGGCAAGGCGATCGATAACCGGATCGGCTGTTACGCGCTGGTCAAGATCATGGAAAGATTAAAAGCCAACGCTGAGGTTTACGCGGTAGCCACTACCCAGGAAGAGGTGGGTTTAAAAGGAGCGCGCACCTCCGCGTTCAAGGTCAACCCGGATTACGCTTTTGCGATCGACACTAATGTCGCCGGGGATACGCCGCAGATCACCGAACGGGAATCCGCTTTAAAGCTCGGGGGAGGGGTATCCATCAGTATTATCGAGGCATCCGGAAGAGGGCTGATCGTCAGCGAGAAAATAAAAAACCTGCTCATCGATACCGCTAAAAAGAACAAGATCAAATATCAGGTTGATGTCATCGAAGGCGGGATGACTGACGGAGCGATCATTTATATGAACCGGGAGGGGGTGCCTACCGGAGTATTAGCTATTCCCAGCCGCTATATTCATTCTCCAAGCGGAGTGTTCAATATCGAAGATGTAGAGGCGACAGTAGAGCTGACGGTGAAGGCAGTGGAAGCCCTGGCTAAGTAATGCCCTGTCCGTGCCAGAATCCCAACGATGACCCGAAATTCGTGACCATTATTTTTTGCGCGGTTATTTTACTGGCACTTTTAATCGGAGTTTGCTGTCTTTGTTTTATGAAAAAGTAAGCCATGGGACTAAAAATACCGAAGATCAATCATCCCGGCGCGACATTAATTGTGCCCTTCCTGAATAAAAATGAAGTAGTACTTTTGCGCCAGCTCCGTCCGGTGATAAAAAAATACCTTTATGAGCTTCCCGCCGGCACCCTGGAAAAAGGGGAATTGAATTTATCCTGCGCCCGCAGGGAACTGGTCGAGGAGACCGGGTATGCGGGAGCAAAATTCATTAAGCTGGGTTATATTTATCCAGTCCCCGGTTATTCCACGGAAAAAATCGTCATTTATAAGGCGCTTAATTTAAAACCGGCTAAGCGGGCCTTAGAAAAAGACGAGATCATTACTTTGAGCGTTGTCACCAAAGAGAAGGTAAGGCATTTGTTTAAAACAGGCAAAATCAACGATGCCAAAACCATCTGCGCCTTTACCCTTTGCGGTTGGCTCTGATTTATATTTTTATAATTTTAGGTTAAGTAGTGAGGGTTAGGTAAGGTAGTGTGTTAAGTAGTGAGAGTGGGTAGTGAGTAGTACCCACTCCTAATCCACACTACCTAACTCACTCCTTTACCCAACTCACACTACACACCCCAAAGAAAATATGGACTTAATCAATTACGGTTTCCAAAATTCTAACCTCTTCAAATACATGCCGCTCTTTGATGAGATCCATTACATCGGCCATGATGAGGATAAGCTGCGCCAGTATAAGGCCATCCGGGAGAATCAGCCCTGCATTATCCTTTCTTTAAATTTTATCCGCGATGATGAAAAGATCCTTTGGGACGCGATCGAAGACCTGATAAAACGCAGCACGATCAGCGCTACCGCCAGCGTGCACGGAGGTTATATTTTCGACCTGCTGACCATTGATATCCATAATGAAATTAAAACCTTTAAGCATTCGGAGTTAGCCACGGTGATCATCAACGTCGCCAGTAAATTAGCTCCCGGACAGACCAAAATGATCAAGTATTCTTCCGCCTACGCTTTGTTCCGGAAAACCGTGGACCATGAATGGGGCAAGATCGCCTTTAAAACCGCGGTGAATGTGTTTAAAGATAAGCCTGATTATTTAGACCTGTTGATCAAGCAGCTCTTAAAAGATTTTACCTTTTCGCATGACCCGGTAATCCTTTTGTTAAATGACCTGAGCCAGAACCCGATCTTTGACCCGCAAAACCAGACCCAGCAATCCCGCATCCACAAAGTCATTACCGACCTTATCCCGCAATCCATGGAATTTGTACCGGAAGTATATGTTCAGGATAAAAACGGCGCCCGCGAACTGCTTTCCGGATCCGAGTTAAAATAAAACTGTCATTCTAAAGAGCGAAGCGGCTAGGCAATCCGGTAAAAGTTTAGTTGTAAAAATAAGCTAAACAAGGTAAAATTAAAACTAAGCAATAACTTAACGCAATTCCTAAACAGGAGGGCAGCATAATGCGGAAAAAAGGTTTTACCCTTGTCGAAATCATGATCGTTGTTGCCATCATCGCGCTGCTGGCTGCTATCGCTATACCGAACTTATTGAGCGCAAAAAGAACCGCTAATACAGCCGCCGCCAAAGCCAATGTCCGCGCTTTGTCCACGGCAGCAGAAATTTATGCTACCGGCCATAACGGCGCCTATCCGGCCAACACCGCCGCCTTAGTCCCATATATCGCCGCAGCTACTTCTCTTTGCGGAAGTTCAGCCGCCGCGCCTGTCCAAGGCTATGTTTATAGCTGCGCCGGCTTAACCGGAGCCGGATATACGATCACCGCTACCCCGGCCAGCGCAACCGCCGGAGATACTACTTATTCCGTTACTACCGGAGGCGTAATTACCGAAACCGCTTACGTCGCACCGTAATTGTAAAGTAATTTGTTTCCCCAGGGTTTAGGAGTGGGAGTTGGGTGAGATAGCTCGACTCCCACTCTTTTCCCATCCTGCGCTATAACCAATAGTTATAAATAGAGAGGAAACTTAAGTGGAAATCCTCGCCTTTAACGGCAGCCCGCGCAAAGAGTGGAATACCGCCACCCTGCTTCAAAAAGCCCTTGAGGGGGCGGCCGCCCAGGGAGCGAAAACCAAGCTGATCCATTTATATGATTTAAACTATAAAGGATGCATCAGCTGTTTTGCCTGTAAAGAAAAAGGAGGCAAGAGCTACGGCCGGTGCGTGGTCAGGGATGACCTCAAGCCTATTTTTAAGCGGATCGAATCCGCCGACGCGCTTATTTTCGGCTCCCCCATTTACCTGGGTAACATTACCGGAGAGATGCAATCATTCCTGGAGCGCTTGGTATTTCCTTTCCTGACCTATACCGATCCGCCGCAGTCGCTTTTTCCTAAAAAGATCCCGGTGGGATTTATTTATACTATGGGCCTGACCCAGGAGCTGATGGTTGAATTCGGCTACCAGCAGCGTTTCGCGGGCACAGACCGGTTCCTCTCCAGGATCTTTGGCCCCAGCAAGACACTTTTAAGTTTCGACACCTATCAGTTTAAGGATTATTCGAAAGTAGTGGCCACCAGATTTAACCCTAAGGAAAAGTTGAAAAGGCGCCGGGAGGTGTTCCCCCAGGATTGCCAAAGAGCTTTTGCCCTGGGAGAGGAATTCGCCAGATAGGAGAAACTTTAAATGAAAAACAAGTCTACCATAATCGTATTTGCCGTGATCGCTATTGCTGCCGGGTTGTTTTTCTTTAAAGGCGGCTTTATAGCCGGGAGAATGATCTTAAAAGCCGGCAAGCCGATGCATTTCGGGACCTATACCGTGCAGATCGATAAGGTAGAGGGGAACAAACTTTACGGCATAAAGGTGAGCAGCAAGAACCGGAGATTTTCCGCGGAAAAGGGAGATTACGCTTATCTTCCGGAAAAAAACGCGATCAAATTTAATTTGATCAACGGCGCCGCTGATGACTATGACCCTCAGGACCCTAAGGGCTATCACACCTTGACCTTTAAACAGTTTTATATCACGATCAGGTTAAAACCTTCCGCAGGGCAGGAAAATCCGCTGTTCTAAATAAGAAGAGGAAGCTACCTGCACCCGTCTGTTTTAGGCAAAATACCCCTGTTAAGTTGTGCTTCAAATAATTAGTATTTGTTAAATAGCACTTGACAAGGGTTATTTTATATAGTATGCTTCTTTTGGAGGGAAAAAATGAAGATCGTAGGCGTAAACATCAGAAGGCTAAGAGAAGAAAAAGGGATCACCTTAAGGGCCCTGGCTAAGCAGCTTAAAGTCAGCGCCAGTTTCCTGTCCCAGGTAGAAACCGGAAAAGCTCAGCCGTCACTGTCTACTTTAAAAAATATCTCCGATACCCTTTCGACCACTGTCGGCAGCCTGATCGGGGAAGGGCAGAAGGTCAGCGACAATCCCGTGGTCAAGGCCAGCGAGCGCCGGCATCTGCAGGAGGTGGGTAAAGGGGTGCATATTTATCTTTTGACCTCCCAGGATTCAAATAAACAAATGGAGCCGTTGCTGTTTAAATTAAGCGAGAAGGCGACCTCCGGGGACGCTTCTTACCGGCATTTCGGCCAGGAGTTTGTCCTGGTGATTAAAGGGGCGATTGAGATCACTCTAAACGATACGGCGTATGTTTTAAGGAAAGGGGATAGTTTCTATTTTAATTCCAGCGTCCCGCATTCCTTTAAGAATATCGGCAAGGAAGAAGCCGAGGCGGTTTGGGTAATTACTCCCCCGACTTTTTAAAAAGTAATTTTTTTTAACCCCTTTGTTAAGTTAAGATTAATGTTGTTAACCAATATAAAACAGGAGGCTTCAAATGAAAGACATCATGAAGGCTAAGGCCAAAGGGCTCAACAGCGCTTTGATCAAATTTTCCCGCAAGATCGCCGATTGCAGCTCTACCGGCAACAACACCCCGGAGTTCACTAAAATGGTCGCCGAGGAGATGACCAGCCTGGATTTCGATAAAGTGAGCAGCGATAAGGCCGGCAACCTGATCGGGGTGATCAAGGGGTATGAGAATAAGGACGCGCTGGTGGTGATCTCCCACCTGGATATTCTGTCTCCGGGAGAAGATAAAACCGAGGCTTCCTTAAAAAGCGGGGTAGTCAAATTTAAAGCCGGGATCATTTCCAGTATTTACGCCGGGGCGTTGATCAAAAGGGCGCTCTTGCCTTTGACCGGAGACCTGATCATTTGCTGTGTGCCGAGGCTTTCCTGCTGTGATTTCGGGATCAAATACCTTTTTGAGAATCAGTTGAAATCAAAGCTGAAAAAGATCCGGGGAGTGGTCCTTTGCGAGCCCACGGATTTCAATATTAACCTGGGGCATAAAGGAAGAATGGAGTATGAGATCATTGTTAAAGGCAGGTTGAACCGGAATTTCCTGGAGAACCGGGGGATGAATATGCTGGGGACGATGTTCCCTTTGATCAACGAATTGGAGAAAGCCTCCAAGCTGATGCCCAGCGATTCTAATCTGGGGTATTCTAACCTGCGGATCAAGGATGTGCGTTACAGCGGTTACCAGCCTAAGGAAGAGATGAATGAATTCCGGGTAGTCGTGGACCGGGTGTTTATCCCGGAGGAAAACCTGAGCGGTATTTTAGATAAGGCAAAAACGATCGCCAAGAATGTGTATAAAGGAGAGGCGGATGTGACCATCAACGCGGTCCTGGCGACGGAAAAGGTAAAAACCCATACCGGGATGGAGCTGGTGGCGGCAAAAGAATTCAAGCCTTGGGTGATGGAAAGCCACAAGAGCTTTGCTTTGGAATCCCTGAAAAGTTTGACCGACAGCGGTTTTAAATCCTCTTTCGGGTACTGGAAGAAGATCATTACCGAAGGCTCCTACACTTGCGCGGAGTTAAATATTCCGACCATCGGCTTTGGCGCCGGTTCCGAAGATTCGATCGACTCCGGAGCGGAGGCATTAAGCATGGATAAATTGGAAAGCGCCGCCTACGGCCAGGCGTTGATCATCCAAAGGAATATCGGCATGCCGGCATTCGGGTGGAGTTCAGATGAGATCTAAAGGGAACAAGGCCAATATCCTGGTCTTAAACTGCGGCAGCTCATCGTTGAAATATAAAATAATCCGCATGCCGCAGGGTGAAGAGATCGTTTACGGGGAAGCCGAAAGAGTGGGGATCAAAACCCAGGAAAGCTCGGTGATCACCCATACTGCCCTGGGCAGGAAAAAGGTGATCGAGGTTGAGCTTAAAGACCATTCCCTGGCTTTAAAAAAGATCCTGGAGCTGATCAGCCAGGATGTGCGGGAGCATCCTGAGATCGCTTTTGATATTTTTGCCCACCGGTACGTGCATCCCGGTAATTTTTTTAATAAGCCGGTCAAGGTGGATAAGGTGGTTTTAAGGAAACTGGAGGAAACTCTGTGCCTGGCGGCGATCCATAATCCGATCGCCTATAAATTAATCGAATTCTGCAGCCGGGAATATAAGCAGGTTGAACAGTTTGTGGTGTTTGATACCGCGTTCCATAAAAGCATTCCCCCGGAATTTTCCACTTACGCGCTTCCGGTAAAAATCGCCAAAAAATACGGTTTGAGGAAGGTCGGGTTCCACGGGATTTCCCACCAGTATGTAATGGAGGAGGGGTGCCGGTTTTTAAACCGGGATTATAAACAGCAGAAGGTGATCAGCTGCCATTTGGGTTCCGGAGGCTCCAGTGTCTGCGCGATAAACCACGGCAAGTCCGTCAACAATTCCATGGGGTTTACCCCCCTGGAAGGGCTGGTAATGAATACCCGCTGCGGGAACCTGGACCTGGGGTTAATTTTTTATATTATGTCCCGGGAAAGCTATTCTCCGGTAGAAGCTGAGAATATCCTGAATAAAAAAAGCGGGATCCTGGGAGTGTTTAATTCCTCATCCGATTTAAGGGATGCGGTAAATAACCTGGCTACCGACCCTAAAGCAAAAATGGCGTTTGAGCTGTATGTGCGCCGGGTAAGGACTTATCTGGGTTTTTATGCGCTGATCCTAAAAAAAGCCGACATTTTAATCTTTACGGATTCCCTGGGTACGGGCGTGCCGATACTTCGCCAGCGGATTTGTGAGGCGATGGATTTCTTAGGGATTAGTTTAGATAAAGTAAAAAACCAGGGTTACCGGGGGGGGATTTGCGAGTTGTCTACCGAGGATGCCCAGACAAAAATATTGATCGTTCCGACGAATGAAGAGTTGATGATCGCCAGAGAAACTTATAAGGAGTTAGCCAAAAAATGATCCTTGTCGTGGATACAAATTTAAAGGAAGTAAAGTTCTGGGTTTATAAAGATAACCTGGCCAAGGTTCCGGCGGCATCTTTTGTTTTGGATGCCGAAGAGCTAAGGTCCAGTAAAACCCTTAAACAGGATATCCTTAATCTGGCCGGCAGAGGGAAGATTAACGCGATCGCTTTCCGGATCTTATTCGGCGGGGAATTTTTTGATAAAGCTTCACTGATCAACCAGGGGTTTTTCGTCAAGTTTGCCAAGCTAACCGGCTTTTTCCCTTTTTATATCCCTTTAATGCAGGAGATGCTTAAAATATTTTACCGGGATTTTAAGGATATCCCGCAGATTGCCTTTTTTGAGACCGCGTTTTTTTCCAAGCTGCCGGAAAAAGCCAAGTATTATGCCATTCCTCAGGAGCTTTATAAGAACAACAAAATTAAAAAATGGGGTTTTCACGGTATATTTCATCAGGCTAATTCCGGGATGGTTTCTGAGCCGGGAAAGTGTATTTCCATAGTTTTTGATAAACAGACTACAGTTTGTCCGGTAGAAAATAACCGGCCGCTTTCGATCAGCCTGGGGTTTACCCCCTTGGAAGGGATCATGTCCCGGACCAGCTGCGGGGATATGGATCCGGGAATTGTATTTTATTTAATGAATGTGCATAAATTTTCGATTTATAAGATCGATGATATCCTGAAAAATGAAAGCGGGTTTTTGGGACTTACCGGCTATGATCTGGAATTAAAGGAGCTGGTGAGATTTTATGGCAAAGACCCGAAGGTTGACCTGGCTTTTGAAATTTACCAGGCGCAGCTGTTAAAATATATCGGAGAGGGGATCGCGGTTTTAGGCGGGTTAGACAGTATTGTCTTCTCCGGCAGTGAAGTTGATCCGCTTGCTCCGGTGATCCACAACCTGATCAAGAAAATATCATTCCTGGGGATCAATACCCAAAGCCTGCCCTGGACCGGTAAAAAAGAGATCTTTCCGGTTACCTCCGCTGAGTCAAAGATAAAAGTTTACCTGAACCGGATGAGCCTGCCGGATGTGCTTTTTTCCGAAACCGTTAAGTTTTTGCAAAAGACCACCACCCGCCCTAAATCCACCAAATAATCAATTGACGATTTTCTTCAAAACAGTAGAATGATTCTAAGGATAAGGCAGTATTGCGGTGTTAATCTGAAAGGGAAAAATGAAAACATTGATAATTTATTATTCCTACAGTGGAATTACGGAAAAGGTTATCGATATCCTTAAGGAAGTTTTAGAGAAAAAATCCGAACTAAAGATCCAAAGGCTTAAACCAAAAGAAGAAATAACCTCGTTTTTTGCCCAATGCTCTGCCGCAAGAAATAAAAAACGCTGCGAAATAGAAGAAGCGCAATTTGACGCCAGCGGCTATGATGCTATTATTATCGGCTCGCCGGTATGGGCGTTTGCCCCTGCTCCGGCAATCAATACATATTTGGATAAAGTTACGGGTTTAAACAATAAGAATCTTATTGTTTTGCTTACTTCAGGAAGCGGTATGGGGGTTAAAATGTGCTTTAAATATATCGGTAATATTTTGAGCAGCAAAGGGGTATCAAATATAAGCGAAGTCAATATTGCCAATAATAAGATGAAGGATAAAAGTTCGATTATTGAATCTCTAGAGAAAGCTTTATAGAAACATATGATGCCCAGGCTCTTATTAAAAAGTATTTTTGTTTTATGTTTCTGCGGTATTGTCACTCCCTCT
>CAINQO010000008.1 GCA_903852325.1 Candidatus Omnitrophota bacterium | reverse complement strand
GGTGTTGCGCGTAGAATCTTCGAAAGTACGGATCCCTCTTTCGCAAAGAATTACCGAGAAATTTCCCCCGCTCAGGATATACTCCGCCGACATCAGCATATCTTTGACCGTAGAAGCCATGCCGCGCTTTAAAAGCACCGGCTTTTTCGTGGCCCCGACCTCCTTTAAAAGATTGAAATTCTGCATATTCCGGCAGCCGATCTGTAAAACATCCACATACTCGGCGACCAACCCTACATCCCGGCTATCCATCACCTCGCTTACCGTAACCAGGTTCAATTCTGTCCCGACCTCCCGAAGCATTTGCAGTCCGTCTTTTCCCAGCCCCTGAAAACTATAGGGAGAGGTCCGGGGCTTGAACGCCCCGCCGCGTAAAACCGTAGCTCCGGCTTTCTTAACTTCCCGGCCGATCTCATATAAAGAATCGATATTCTCAATGGTGCACGGCCCGGCCATCACTACTATTTCCTTACCGCCGATCTTCACCCCTTTGCCCAAATCGATCACCGAATCTTCTTTTTTGAACTCCCGGGAAACCAGGCGGAACGGCGCAAGCACCGGGATGACATTTTCTACCCCGGGAAACACCTCTAACGGGGTAACCCTTAATACATCCTCCGGGCCGATCACTCCGATAATCGTCCTTTCCTTACCGCTGGAGACATGCGGAGTAAGGCCCAGGCCTTTTACCTTTTCGATAATATGCTCTACCTGTTCTTTGGTCGCGTCGGGTCTTAAGACGATAATCATTTTTTCTTCCCTTTTATCGTTTTGCTTAAAACGCTGAGTAATTTTTTATTTTCGTTCGGAGTGCCGATGGTTACCCGGACAAAATTCTTTAAACCGTACTGGCTCATTTCCCTGACGATTACCCCGGATCTAAGCATGGTTTTAAATACCTGGCGGCTGTCTATGCCGGTATCAACCAGGATAAAATTCGCTTGCGAACACACATAATTGATCCCCAGCCGGGAAAACTCCCGGTAAAAAAAATCTTTTCCGGATAAAATAAGGCGGCGGGTCCTGGCTAAAAAAGCTTTGTCCTCTAAAGCCGCGCAGCCGGCAACCTGGGCAAGCAAGTTAACATTAAAAGGCTGGCGGATCCGTTCCAGGTAACCGGCCAATTCCGCGTCAGCGATCGCATAACCTAAGCGCAGGCCGGCCAGGCCATAGGCCTTGGAAAAGGTACGCAGGACGATCACCCGTTTATTTTTTTTGAGCAAACTTAAGGCATCCGGGTAATCGTCAACATCGATGAAAGCGTTGTAGGCTTCATCGAAGACCACAAAAACCTTCGGCGGCAGCGCGTTGATAAATTCCGCGACCTTATTTTTAGTCAAATAAGTGCCCGTAGGATTATTGGGGTTGGCGATAAAAACCAGCTTGGTCTTAGCGTCGATCAGCTTTAGCATCGCCTCCAGGTCGTATTTAAAATTATACAGCGGCGCTTTTTTAACCCGGCGGTCATTTACCTGGGCGATAATTTCATATTCCAGAAATGTCCCCTCGGAAGTGAGGATATTTTCATTCGGCTCTACCAGAGTCTTGATCACCACATCGATCAATTCATCCGAACCGTTACCTAAAACAAAATTTTCAGCGGCCAGTCCGAGGGAATTGGCTAAGCTTTTCTTTAAATAATACCCTTGCGCATCGGGATAACGGTTGATCCCGGAAAGCGCCTTTTTGATCGCGCTCACCGCTTTCGGGGAGGCCCCCAGAGGATTTTCATTAGAGGCCAGCTTGATCACTTCTTTTAAACCCAGCTCCCTTTTTGTTTCTTCGATCGGCTTACCGGGAACATAAGGATTAACTTTTAAAACACTTTTCCGGATCAATTTTCTCACTTTACTTTATTCTCCAAT
>CAINQO010000007.1 GCA_903852325.1 Candidatus Omnitrophota bacterium | reverse complement strand
TGGATTCGAACCAGTCGTCCTCGCTGCGCTCGTCCTCCCCAAGGGGCTCCGCCCCTATGGCGCTCCTCACTACGTTCGTCGCTGTTACCCCGCCCGCCACACTTCTAGTCGGGCCCGCCTTAATGTCAGCGGAGCCCGCCAACGTTTTAGTGGCGGGAACCCGCGGGGACGGTCTCCCCGCACCCCTTTGGTTCGAATGTGGGGGTCCACCAAATTTTCATCGGTTTATAGAATAAAATTTGGTTGGGACGTATGGATTCGAACCATAATAGCCAGACCCAAATTCTGGAGTCCTACCATTGGACGACGTCCCAGAGACTTAAAAACCGAAAATTAGAGATCGAACGGCCATGTTCTAATTTCGATTCTCGATTCTCTTTTATTTAGCGTGACATCATCCAGCGACAGGCCCAGAATGCTCTTTCGCTTTTTCCAGAGCGTAAACTTCCAGAACTTTTGTCTGTAATTGTTCCCTGAATGATTGGGTTATCGGATGCGCGATATCCCGGTGCTCAGACTGGCTGCCCGTTGCCTCTTCCGCGCGCTGCGGATTAACCTCCGCCGGCAGGAGAGCGGCACATTGACTGCAAAATTTAGAGCGCAATTCATTTTTATACGCGCATTTGGGGCAAGCCCGCCTTACTTTACGGGAAGGCATGGCGATAAATAATCCGGCGCCCCCTTCGATCACTTTGATATCCCTCACCACAAAAACGTTATCGAAGGTAACTGTAGCGTATGCTTTTAACTTCTTGTCCTGAGAATCCTTTAAGATTACCCTGACTTCCGTTATCTCCACGCCCGTTCCCCTGCTGGTTGAAGCCGGCAGGCGGATGTATCTTAAACCGTAGAGACGGCAAAAGCCTGCCAAAATTTATGCTTTTTAAGTAACTGATTTTTTAACTCCCGGGCCTGGCGGCCGGAATCGCAGAGACCAAATACGGCCGGGCCGCTTCCGGACATCATTACTTTATCTAACCCCATTCCAAAGAGCGCTTTTTTAACCTGGTTAACCGCAGGATAAAGGCTGACGGTCACCGCTTCCAGGCTGTTAAAAAAACAACCGGCGCCTGCCGCTTTGCCTTTTTTCGACAATTCAGAGATTAACATTTTAACATCCCCCCGGGGCATTGTCAACCCGGAAAAACTGTCAAATTTTTGATAAATTAAGGGGGTGGACACCTTAAAATTAGGATAAACCAGGACAAACCAAAGCTTAAGTTTGTCCAGAGAGCCTAATTTTTTAATTTTATCCCCCCTGCCTCTGCCTAAGGCAAATTTCGCATTATGGATAAAAAAGGGGACATCGCTGCCTAACCGGGCTCCCAGTTTTTCCAGCCGCGTTGCGGGCAAATTTAAATTCCAGAATTTATTTAAGCCCATAAGAACGCTGGCGGCATTGGATGAACCGCCTCCCAGGCCGGCGCCTACCGGGATAAGTTTCTTTAGGCCTATCTCTATTCCCCGGCACAGTTTATATTCCTGCTTTAATAACGCCGCGGCGCGGTAACAAAGGTTGGTTTCATTATCCGGCACATCGGGGCTGGCGCACTTGATCTTAATCAAACCGTCTTGGCGTTCTTTAAAGGTCAAGGTATCCGCCAGGCTGATCCGCGCGAATAATGTGCTCAAATCATGATAATTATCTTTACGCTTGTTTAATACCTGCAGATAGAGGTTTAATTTGGCAAAGGATTGGATATGCGGACCGCCGGACTGCCTCATGAACTTGTTTTATTTGGAAAGATTGGATAAAACCGCTTTTTCGATGTCGGCGCCGGTCAAATTATATTCTTTAAGCAGCTCTTCCGGTTCCCCGGACTGGCCGAAACGGTTGCGCACCCCTACGCGGATGACCTTGACCGGAAAATTTTCGGCGACTATCTCATCGATGCTGGAGGCCAGGCCGCCGATAGTACTATGTTCTTCGCAGACCACCAGCAGCTTGGTTTCTTTTGCCGCCTTAAGAATAACCGCTTTATCCAAAGGCCGGATAGTGTGCATATTGATCAGGCGCGCTTTAATCCCTTTGGCGGCCAGGTTCTTTACCGCGCTGATCGCTTCAGTAACCATTACCCCACAGGCAATGATCGCCGCATCATCCCCTTCGGCTAAAACCTGCGCCTGCCCGAACTTGAACTCCCCCTTGTTTTCAATGGTCGCTACTTTTGACCGGCCCAGGCGTATGTAAAAAGGGCCGGGGTTATTGGCCGCCGCCATCACCGCATCTTCGGTCTGCGGGCCGTCGCAGGGGACGATTATATTCATATTCGGCAACACGCGCATTAACGCGATATCTTCCAACGCCTGGTGGCTGGCTCCGTCGGGGCCGACGGTGATCCCGGCGTGAGTGGCGACAATCTTGACATCAAAATTATTGTAACTTACCGAGACTCTCACCTGGTCCCAGGCGCGCCCGGCAGCAAATACGGCAAAGGTGGAAAGGAATACTTTCTTACCGCAGCTGGCTAAGCCCGCGGCCGTAGCCATCATATTCTGTTCGGCAACGCCGAAATTGAAAAATCTTTCCGGGAACTGCTTGGCAAAAAGGCCGGTGCGCGTTGAGCTGGAAAGGTCGGCGTCCAGGACCACGACGTTTTTATCCGCTAATCCCAGCTTGACCAGCGCCTTGCCGTAAACATCCCTTTGGTATAATTGTTCGCTCATTCCAGTTCCTTTAAAGCAAGGCGCGCTTCTTCTTCAGTAGGGGCCCGGCCGTGAAAACCAACCACCCCTTCCATAAAAGAAACTCCTTTGCCTTTTACGGTGCGGGCGATAATGATCGAAGGCTTATTTTTGATCAAAGCCGCCTGTTCATAGGCGGCCAGGATCTGGACCATGTCGTGCCCGTTAATTTCGATCACATGCCAGCCGAAAGCCTGCCACTTGGCGGCCATCGGCTCTAAGCCCATAATATCTTCGCATCTTCCGTCGATCTGGCAGCCGTTAGCATCCAAGATCGCGCAAATATTGCTGCAGGAAAAATGCGCGCAGGCCATTGCCGCTTCCCAAACGCTCCCTTCCTGCATTTCTCCGTCCCCCATCAGGCAGTAAACCCGGTAATCTTTTTTGTCGACCTTGGCGGCCAGGCTCATCCCCAAAGCGACGGAAAGCCCCTGGCCGAGGGAACCGGAAGCGGATTCCACTCCGGGGGTCTTGCGGTCCGGATGCCCCTGAAGAATAGAGCCCAGGCGGCGCAAAGTGAATAATTTTTCTTCCGAGAAATATCCTGCGCGCGACAATACCGCGTACCAAAGCGGGCAGCAATGTCCTTTAGACATGTGAAAACGGTCCCGGTCAGGCCAACGCGGATCGGCGCTATTGTAGCGTAAAACATGGAAATAAAGCGCGGTGATCAAGTCCGTGGCGGAAAGGCTTCCTCCCGGATGCCCGCTGCCGGCCCGGGCAAGCATCTGGATGATCAGGCGCCGGATATGCTTGGCCTCTTTTTCCAGCTCTTCAACGGTCAATTTTTTCTCAGGCATGGTTTAGGGTGCGTTTTTGAATTTCGCTTTTACTTTATCGTTCTGCGGATCTAATTTCAGGGATTTTTCCCAGTTTATCTTCGCGCTGCTTGAATCACCCAGCTTGAGATAAACATCCCCCAAGTGATCGTAAATTTCCGGGTCACTCAGCAAAGAAGCGGCTTTTCCTATATAACGCAAGGCTTCTTTAAAGTTCCCTTTTTTGTAGTAAAACCACCCGAGGCTGTCGGTATAGGCGCCGTTATCCGGGTCAAGCGCCAGCGCCCTCCGGATCAATTCTCCGCCGGCCTCTACGGATTTATCCTGCTCCAGGTAAAAATAACCCAGAAAATTCAAGGCCTCATGATAATCCGGCTTTATTTTTATCGCGGCCTTTAATTCTTTTTCGGCCAAGGGATAATCGTTAAGCTCGTAATAAACATCGCCCAGGTAAAAATGCGTTTCCGGATCAAGGGGGGAAAGTTTTGCCGCCAGCTTAAAAACAACTTCAGCCTGTTTTATTTTTTTTTGCTGCAGGTAAAGCGCCCCTAAGCCTTTATAAAGATCAGCGTTTCCCGGTTCAACTTTAGCGGCATTTTCCAGGGCCTGGACATACTCGGCTTCGGCCAGATCGGATTTATTCTGCGAGGCATAAACTAAAGCCAGTAACACGCGCGGCTGCACGGTTTCCGGGGCAAGCCGGATGGATTGTTTTAATTCTCCGACCGCCTGCTCCGGCTTATCCTTCTGGATGTAAACTGCCGCCAGATTCAAATGCAACAAAGAACTTTGCGGGTCATCGGCCAGGGCGAAGTGATACTGGTTGACCGCTTCCTCCAGGTCCCCCAGGCCTTCGTAATAAACCCCCAGAATATAATGGCTTAGGCTTCTTTTGCAGCGGTCTTGCGGATTCTGGGCGAGGATCTGGTTATAAAAATCCAGTCCATGCCCTTTTGTCCTATGTATTTCTTGGGCCTGTGCAGGGAAGCTTAAGGCCCAGGTAAGGCAAAAAAAGATTACACCTTTTAGGTATCTAAACTTCAAAGTATCCTTCTTAAATTATCCCAAACCCGGGTCCCGAAAAAATTTCCACAGGATCAAAATCCGGAGTTAACCTTTACCGCCCCAGGCTCTTTTCTTCAAGTGACGAAGACGGCGGCGTAATTTCTTACGCTTATGGGTCTTAATTTTCTGTCTTTTTCTTTTCTTTCCGCAAGGCATGACTGCTTCT
>CAINQO010000006.1 GCA_903852325.1 Candidatus Omnitrophota bacterium | reverse complement strand
CATCCTGCTGATCTCATCGCCAGCGCAGGCAAATAGGGTATTATAAAATGGGCCGAACGGTAACCGTTGGGCATGGTCAGCAAAATTATCCAGGGCACGATGATCCAGGAACAAAGCATGATTATCGTCCCTTTTTTCTCCTTCGAAAAGAATACGGGCAGACTGAACAATAAGATGAAGAAATAAATCATGGAGAGCTGTTGGTCGGCTAAGCCTAAGGTGTAGTACCGGAGATTGCTTAGTTTATACCATTGCTCACCCGGCCTTACGCAAAGAACGGGATGAGAAAGATACATTTTTAAATTATCAATATTAAAGTATTTTATTCCCATTATAATTCCCGCGGAAAAAGCCGCTAGCCCAATGTTCAGGGCAACCGGCAACAACCCTGGACTGTTCTCTTTCGGCCTGAAAAAAAGCGCCCTAGCCGCAACGTAGAGCAACGGCCCGACAATGAATGTCACTGCGGAATATTTGATCATCATTGCCCACCCTAAAGCCAAGCCGAACAAAAAGGAATATTTCCGTTCGGTAAATCCTTCCGAACGCAGCAAATACAGCACGCACAGCGGGATCATCCCCATGAGGGCAAATTCAATGATATAAAACCGTGACGTACCGTAGACAGCCGGGTACAAGGAAAATATCGCAACGGCGAGCAGACCGGTGAACTTATCGGATATCTTCTTGCCGATCAAGTAGATCGAAATTATGGCGATCGCAAAATAAAGGGTATTCTGGAATAACAATATGGCGATATAAGATTTGTGGAAAACGAATGCGGTCAGGGCAACCGTCAAAGCGTGAAGGAAAGCATTGTGCTGATGGGTGAGCTGATGCAAAAGCAAGCCGAACTGCGAGCGTTGGAGCAAATCGTAAAATTCCATCACCCTGCCGAAATCATAGGCGTAATAAAAGTAGGTGGGGAAGGGGGTGTCCAGGCGCAGCCAAAGACAATTATTCACCAGGTAAAAACATACAACAAATAATAGCAGGGCCGTGCTTAATCTTGCTTTGAGATACCTGTAGACTTTAATTAGCGAGTGTCGGAACATTTGGCCTTAAAATAATTTTTGATCAGGTATGGGGTAACCGCTGCCGCTGCCAGTTTATAACCTTCCGGAGTAAAATGCACGTAGTCGGGAGAAAGCTTTAAATTCGACCGCAGGCCGGGCCGGATGTTTTCGGGAATATACTCATCCAGGTCAATAAAGTTGATCCCGAATTCTTGCAGAGATTTGACCATTATTCTATGGCTCTGGCTTTCCCCATCGTCATACTCTGCCCGCGCCTTAAGATAAGGGAAAAGCGCCACCACCAGGGGGACATTATGCTTGGCGCACATATCCCTTATAGTCTTTAAGTAATACCTGCCTTCCACGGCCCCCTCATCCACCTTGCCGCCATCGGCAAAATTATCCGCGTGTTTACGCTCATAAGTAACGGCGACTCTTTCCAGGCGGCTGATCAAGAAACGGTAAAAATAAGAGTGCAGATAGAGCCATTTATTTAAAGGAACCGCCTTGGATAAGTTGTATCCGGCATTATCATATGCCACTATCCCTTTTTCTGTCTCATAATAAACGATCGTGTCCAGATCGAAATCATTGAGACAAAGGTCCACGATCACCATGTCGGGGTTATATTGAAACCCCTTATACTTTAAATAAGCAGCATACTGGTTCACGGCGTAGCCGCCGACACCCGCATTCCAAAGTTCAAAGACTTTGTTCGGGCATTCCCGATTCAGCCTCGCCTCCAGATTCTTAACAAAAGAGTACTCTTCAGTAACAGAATCCCCCAATACCAGGATGCGATAAACGTTCTTACTTTTTATAAGCGGATATTCCTTGCCCACCATCCCGTAAACATTAACTTTCTCTTCCGCCCGGGCCCCCGGGATCAATTCGTAGCCTACTCCCGGGATTGCGGACGGCCGGCAATAATAATAGCCGGTTTCACGGAAAAACTTGTTCATCCCGTCCACCCTTACCCGGTCATGCCCTTTGACGGAGTATCGGCTTAGCTGTTGTTGCGCACGCGGGTGGGGGACAAAACGGACAGACGCTTCCAAAAGCAGCAGGGAAAACAACAAACCGCATAAAACCAGGATAATTCTATTGATCACCGACATATATTCTTAAGGATGTTGATGCTTCTTCTTTTGCGCGGTTACCCCAGCCCTCTCAAAGGTTCTCCTCATATTTTTTTAAAAAATGCTCTTTGTGCAGCATGATTTTATGCCCCCCGGAACTTAAAGGAATATTTAACGCGACGGCCAGCTGGCAGAATTCCTGGTGCCGGCGCAACCGCTCAGGATATTTATTTTTACCGTCCTGCGATTCCCAATAAAGCGGGTGGAATTTTTTTTCCGATATTTTTGCTTCGCTCAAATGCTCAAATAAATACGTCCCGGGGTCAACATGGCAGAAAGTTTCGCTCGCATGTACCTGCGCGAAAGCAGCTCTATTCTTTTTAAGAAAATTCAGGGTTTCCTGAAAATCCTCCTCGGTTTCCCCGGGGAATCCGAACATAAAATTTACCCGGGCGTTTATTCCGGAGTTATGCGTATCGGTGATCACCCGTTCAAGGACTTGAATATCGTAAGGGGGTTTACGCATCAGTTTCCTTACCGCCAAAGATGCGCTCTCCAGGCCGTATTCAAGCTCAATGCAGCCGGCTGCCTTCATCTTCGCCAAAAAAGGCGCATCCATCTCTTCGCGGATCACTACCGCCCCCCGCCAATTAAGCCCTTTCCAGGGATTATCCTGATTTTGGTTTTGTTTGGCCGCTAAAACCAGGTCGCAAAAATCCGAAAGCGCCTGCATATCCGCGTTGATCACATGGTCGTTAAAAGTAAAAAAAGAGACTCCCGGATGGCGGTGCAGTTGAAAATCCATCTCCTTGAAAATTCTTGCTCCGCTCAAACACCGGAAATTCACCCAGAATAGTTTAGTGCTGCAGAAAATGCAAGGATAAGGGCATCCCCGGCTGGCAAGGATCGGAAGCTGGTGCGGATTGCCGTATTCCGCAAGCGAAAAATCGCTAAAATCCGGATAAGTAAGAGCGTCGATATTAGCGATCGCCGGCCGCCGGCCGCAATTAATAACCTCTCCTTTTTCTTTATAGAATATACCCGGGCAAAACTCTATTCTTTTTAATTTCTCGATCTTTCCCAGAAGCTCGGGGAGAACTTCCTCCCCCTCGCCCAGAACTACCGCATCCACCGCCGCATGCTTAATCAAGCCTTCCGCGGCCAGCTCCGGAAAACAGCGCTGGCCTCCGAAAACAATGAATTTATTTTTATCCACATCCTTGATCCGGTTGGCTAATTCTAAGCTCAGCATCCAGGTGGTGTTATAAACAGAAAAACTCACCACCTGGGCCCGGCTCAAATAAATTTCCTGAGCAAATGTTTTTAAAAGCTCTTCGTTGTCCCGGATAAAGCCGCCAACCGTGTTTGCATCTTCCCAATGCAGATCCTCCTCCCCCTTCCACCATCCTTTTTCTTTGTTTTGCTTATGTACCCGGAGATTGAAATCAAATACTTCCACCGTGTGGCCGCGTTTACGCAAAGCCGCGGACAACAAAGCAATCCCTAAATGCGGCGACTCAATCCCCCAGCTTGGAGCTAAGACCAAGGCAATTTTCATGTTTTATCCGACAGTTTCGGATAGGCTTTCCCTATCCCCAGGGAATCGGCAAATTCCTTTAACCGGAGTTCCCTGTGTTTACGCACCTGGTTATTATTTTCCTTGCAGCTCCAGCCGTCCTGCTCCTGGGTGATCGCAAACTCTTCAGGGTGCTCCTGGATCCAGATATACGGGCCGATCCAGCAGGCAGCGGTACTGCCGACAAAAGAGATATATTGTTTATTCCGCGAAATAAAATCCAGGGTTTCCTGAAAATCTTCTTCATTTTCACCCGGAAATCCGACGATAAAATTCGCCACGGTTTGCATCCCGAGATTGTAAGCATCCCGGAGGTTGTTTTGCGCATCCTCGATAGAGAAACCTTTACGCATTTTATCGACTATTTTTTGCGAGCCGCTTTCAATGCCGAAATTCAACCCCGCGCAGCCGGCTTTTTTCATTTTTTCCAAAAGCTGCGCATCCATGCGCTTGTCAATCACCGCAAACCCCGACCAGCTTATCTTTAAGCCGTCATTAATCATCAGCTCGCATAAGCGCGACAATTCTTTAAGGTTTGAGTTTAAGGCCGGAGAGTCGCAGTGAAACACATCCACTTGCGGGTATTTATTTAATTGATATTTGAATTCTTCAAAAATAGAATGGGCGCTGCGGCTGCGGTAAGCCGGAGTAGTGCCCGGCAAAGAACAATAAACGCATTTCCGCGAACATCCCCGGTTAAAAATGATCGGCATCTCTTTGGTCGCATATTTCTCTAAAGGGAACCCGTCAAAGTCCGGGAAGGGCAGGCTGTCCAGCTCAGGCGGCGCCGGCCGGCTGCCGAAATTTACAACCCTGCCATTGCTTTTTGCAATTGTCCCGGCGTGCAGCCCGATCCTGCCGGTCAGCTCCAGATACTCAATTACCTCCGGCAGCGTTTCTTCCGCTTCTCCGTATACCACCAAATCCACGCAATCATGCTTAATCAAATCATTCCCGCCCCATTCCGGAAAACATTCCGGGCCCCCGAAGATTACCTTAACCTGAGGGGAAAGCAGTTTGATTTCTTTAGCGATCTTTAAACTCAAAGCCGCGTTACTGTCCCAGACGGAAAAACCGATTACGCCGGAGCCGGTTTCCGCTATCTTTTTAAGGTTCTCCCGGAAAAGTTGGTCATGTTTTCGGGAAATCTCCTGCCCCAGGTCAATCAATCCCGACACATCCGGGATATTCCATTTGTTTTTATCCTGGCCATCGGCGGCATGGAATATTTCAATGTTTAAATCAAAAACAAAAACTTCGTGGCCGGCTTTCTTTAAAACGGAATTAATATACGCCAGCCCGACCGAAGGCGGATAAGGCAGATTAACGCAGGGACACCGGACTAAAGCAATTTTCATTTCTTACCTACTACTTGCGGATAAGATTTGTCTATTTCCAGTGAATCCAGCAGTGCTTTGAATTTGAGTTCCCGCATCTTGCGTATCTCATGATTGTTTTCTTTGCATGACCAATTGGCTTGCCCCTGTTCTTCCGTAATCCCAAACTCTTCAGGATGTTCATACATCCAGATGTATGGCCCGATCCAACAAGAGGCTGTGCTGCCGACAAAAGAGATATATTGTTTATTGCGAAGGATAAAATCTAAGGTGCGCTGAAAATCTTCTTCATCTTCTCCGGGAAAGCCGATAATGAAATTTGCTACTGTTTCTATGCCTAAATTATGCGCATCGCGGAGGTTATTTTCAGCATCCTCGATGCGAAAACCTTTACGCATTTTATCGACTATTTTTTGCGAGCCGCTTTCAATTCCGAAATTCAGGCCTGCGCAGCCTGCTTCTTTCATCCTCTTCAATAAAACAGCATCCATATTTTTATCAACACTGGCAAATCCCGACCAATGTATCCGCAAACCGCCCTGGATTATAAGATCGCATAACCGTGATAACTCCTTAAGATTGGAATTCAAAGCCGGAGAATCATCATGAAACATATCGATCTGAGGATATTTGTTGACCTGGTATTTAAGCTCTTCATATATTGATTGGGCGCTACGGCATCGATATACAGGAGTGGTG
>CAINQO010000005.1 GCA_903852325.1 Candidatus Omnitrophota bacterium | reverse complement strand
TTGTTCCATGCTTTATCCTCATTTTTATTTTTTATTCATAATTAATCTTCTCGGATTAGGATGGGGGCTTTAAATACCCAGTGCTTCGGCCACTCCCAACCCAAAAACTTATTCACCTATGATTTGCACCACTACTTCCCGCTGGCGCGGCCGGTTATCAAAATCAGCTAAAACCACTTGTTGCCATGTTCCCAATAAAAGCTCCCCCTTATCAAAAGGCACCGTCAATGATGGCCCCTGCAGCGCCGCCCTTAAATGGCTGAAACCGTTGGCATCCCCCCAGGCAGCATCATGGGCATACTGTTTACCCCGGGGAATAAGCTTATCATATAATTCCCGCATATCCTTGACTAACCCCGGCTCGTATTCAAAGGAGGTGATCGCCGCGGTGGAACCGACCACAAAAACCGTCAGGCTCCCCTGCTTCAATCCGCTGGAATCAAGGATATCTTTTATTTTATCCGTAATATTCACCAGGTCCGGGGCGCCTTGGGTATTTAATAAAATCTTTTTGGTAATAATTTCCATAACCTATCGACCGAAAGGCTCTGCCTGGGTTGCGGCATAGGCGCCGGTAAATAAAACCTTTATTTTTTCCCGGTATTAAAACTTTCCGAAAGCGCCCATTCAAACCCCAGCGCGCCCTGTTTGGTCACAACCGCCGCCTCTGTTTGTCCCGGTTGGATATATCTATAATTGTACTCCCCGACCAAAAATCCTTCCGTATCGTGCCCGGGCCTCCAGGAATGAACCAGCACATGATAAGTTTGGCTGTTTTTACTCCTGGTTATATATTTACCCGTAACAAAAGTATTGTGCAATACCGGCTTACTTGAATCCTGTTTACCGTTCATGAACACAAAACCATTGTGCACAAAAAATAAAGCAGCGATAAGGGAAACTCCGGCAATATTAAGGAAATCCTTATGCGCGGCCGCGCGGCCGCGGATCGCAAAAAACACCAGAACCATATAAATAATATATAGCGGTACGGAGAGCAGCAAGGAACGCAAAAAGACCGTAATTATATCTAAGGGCGGGTAATATACATTCGAAATAAACCCTATTCCTGCCGCCAGGAGCGCAAGAATAGGAATTGCATAGGCGGCAATCGTCTTAAACCTTAACCGCGGTATACCCAGAATCTCTTCATTGGCAAAATAATCCGGTAAATTATCCGACAAAGCAAAAAGATTATCCGCTGTTCCCGTAATCAATTCCGGAGCAAGCAGGCTCTTGTCAAAATAACTCCACTGTGCCTGCATGGTTTTACCGTCATGTTTAACCTGGGTAAAACCCGTATTGTAAATCTTTTTGATAACCTCTCTTTTTTCTGCCGATTGAAAATACACCCGCGCAAACTCCGGCGTATCCGAAACAATATAATACTGATCATCAAACTCCGCATCTCCGGTTTGAATTTCCGCTGAAAATCCGAGCTTCTTCGCTTCCCTATCCAGCCCTCCTTCCGGGTTAATTGTAAACTCACCATGAGATACACAAGGGATGGAAACAATAAGCATCGGCGGAGAATTTCTGCTGCCGGCGGTATATCTATACCAATACGGTATGCCGTTTTTGTTTAAAATACACCTGCCCAGGGAATCAGTCTTTGCCCCCAGGGCCGAAAGTGTTTCCGTTATAATTTTGTCCCGGCGGTTGGCAAGAAAAACCAGGAACACTACGATACTGACGAAAAAAAATATGGGAAAAAGTACGCCGCTCATCCTTACATCCGTTCCCTCTCATTAAAAAACCCAGCTTGCGCGGCTGGGCTTGGATACAGTTAAATATGGATAGATACGCTTTCGGCTAAAATCATCTTTCTTCCCCCTGATTCTCTTAAATTATAACACTTTTAAGAAAGAATAAGTAGGAAAAGATTCACTTCAAAAACGCCCCTGGCCGTTTTCGCGATCAAAACAATCCTTTTTCTTTAAAGCTCATAAACCCGCCCTTAGAGACAATTACGTGGTCAATAACCTCGATCCCCATAATTTTACCTGCTTCTACGAGGCGCTTGTTCACCTTTAAATCGTCTTCGGATTGCTCCAAGTTACCTGTAGGGTGGTTGTGCGCCAGGATAATTTGGGCGGCTAAAAATTTAACTGCCGGCTCAAAAACCTCCCGGGGATGGACCAGGCTGGCATTTATGGTACCGACGGAAACAATTTCGCGGTGGATCTGCTGATTATGCGAATCAAGCAGAAAAACGATAAAATGCTCCTTCTTGCTTTCGCGGATATCTTTAAGGTTTTCGAAAACATCCTCCGGGCTAAGCAGCTGGGTAAGCATTACTTTCTTATCCAGAAACAAACGCTTGCCCAGCTCGATACTGGCTAATAATTCGCATATTTTGGCTGTACCGATACCGCGGATTTTCAGGTCGGTGCAGGATAGGCTGGAGAATTTATCCAGTGAAATTTCCCTAAGCAGTTCTTTGGCCACGGATAAAACACTCTCCCCTTTTCTCCCGGTGCGCAGCACTATGGCTAACAGCTCCGGGTTAGACAATCGCCCCGGGCCATATTTAAGCAATTTTTCTCTTGGGCGTTCAACCAGAGGTAAATCGTGGATAGTTAAGTTTTCTTTTGCCATCTTATCCTTTTAAGGTAATTGACGTAAAAATGAAGGCAATCTAACAAAAAAAAACGGGGGCGCGGCTATTAATTATTTATTTTATAATTGAATAGCTGCGTCCCCTGCTTTTAACTTAATCCCACTAAATCCAGCTTCTCCGCCCGGGTTAATCTTTTAACCTGCTTTTCGCGCACCAGCGCTGCGGATTGGTCAGGCATATTCTCCCAGTAAACCAGCTTGACCGGCAGCTTATTCTTGGTATAAAAAGCCCCTTTTTTAGCGTTATGCGTCTTTACCCGCCGCAAAATATCCGTAGTCACGCCGGTGTAAAGAGAGCGGTCATTACATTGCACGACATAAAGAAACCAGGGCTTATTTTTTATTTTTTTATTCATTTTAGTGACTATATTATACAGGAAAAAATGCCACGGAACAAAATTTAAAATTATTTTCAGCCTTTTTTTGCCTTAATCCCAGTAGAAAAAAGTCATAGAAAAGTAGAAGCGGGCAATTTACAAATTCCTGCTTAGGGATAAAATAAAGACGGTAATAGCGATTGGGTAGAAAAAATACTTAACATGTTTAAAAAGCTTGCTATAATAGGCGACCTAAATGAAAATAAAATTATTAAGCTTAATGATCATCGGGTTTCTCGCTTACTTCCCTGCGCCCCTAAGGGCGGAGGATACCGCTGCGATTAATGCCACAGCAACCACTCCATGGTTGAGCATAGGCAACAGCCAAATCAAGGTGATTTATCCTCCGGAAATAAATTTAAAAAAACTGGAGGCCAGATTGCGCGGGCGCGATTTTCCGGTTTCCTCCGCAGAAAGAGATTTATTCAGTAACCGCAAATATCATATCGAGAACAGGATCGTCGCCAGGTTAGGGGCGATCCTTTCGCGCGTAAAAGATATTTTGGGGGTAAACCCGGACCAGATGCATATAATAATCAAGGTGTTCAGGAACCACAAAGAATTAGCCGATGCCTATCAAGGCATTTCCGGGGAGAGATCGAATTCCCGGGCGTTTTATGCTCAGAGAACCGAGACGATCTATACCTCGATACAGGATATTACCGATTCGGTGATCGCCCATGAAATGGACCATGCGGTCGTGGATCATTATTTTAAATTCGTTCCTACCGAAAAAATAGCTGAGCTTCTGGCCAGGGATGTGGATAGCAGACTGGACGGAGAATAGCCCGGAACCGCGAAACAAAAAAGCCTATGCTCCGTATCCAGAGCATAGGCCGTAAGCCTCCGCGATCGCTTCGGTATTCTTAACTGTTTGCGTTCAAGGCAGTTTCTGCTTCTGTAACCAGTTCGTGGATCAAATGCTTGACGGAAACGATCTCTTTGATCCGGTAAGCATTGCTGCCGCACATGGCAAACCCTTTTTCCATCTCCCCCCGGGACGCGTTCAACAGCGCTTTAGCAATACAATAATTGACTTTTTGGGCGTCGCAGGTATACAAACATTTATATTCGCAACCGAAAGGTACGCGCGCCCCTTCCATAACCTTCTTCACGAATTCATTGCGGATAACCCTTCCCGGCAACCCCACCGGGCTCTGGATGATCACAATATCCTCTTTTTTAGCCGCCAGATACGCCTCTTTATATTTTATGGAAACATCGCATTCATTAGTGCAAACAAAACGCGTCGCCATCTGCACGCCGCTGGCGCCTAAACGCATCACCCTGGCGATATCCTTGCCGTCAAAAATCCCTCCGGCGGCAATCACCGGAATGCGGGTTCTGTCATTCTCAAAAGTGCGCGTAACCGCCAGTACCTCTACCAGGATCTTATCCAGAAAGACATGCTCTTCATCGGCTAGCTCGGCTAAACTATAGCCCAGATGCCCGCCGGCAAGCGGCCCTTCGACAATGATCGCATCCGGCAGCCGCTTATACCTCCTGGCCCAGGTACTGCAAATAATCTGGGCTGCCCGCGCGGAAGAAACAATCGGAATAAGCTTTGTCCGGTCATTCTTGATCAAAGACGGCAAACGTAAAGGTAACCCGGCTCCGGAAATGATCACATCCACAGATTCGGCTTGAGCGGCCTCCACTAACTCATCGTAGTTAGTCAGTACGCTCATGATATTTACGCCAAAAGGATTTTTTGTCAGCCGCTTAGTCTCCCTGATGAGATTAGTCAGTTCTTCGCGCGAACGCATTTTGTAATCGCGTTGCTCGTTACCGCATTCCTCCCCCAACCCTACGGCGGCAATCACCCCAAGCGCCCCTTCGTTGGATACTGCCGAAACCAATGAGGAGGAAGACACGCGCACCCCCATCCCCCCCTGGATGACCGGGATCTTTATCCTTAAATTACCGATATCTAAATTCTCAAATTTTTTATTCATAATTTATTTGGCCCTTACCGGGCTTCATTGCATAGAAAAACCGTCACCTGATTATTTAACCAGATGGCGGCCGACCATGCAAAAGCTAACTTGCGCAAAGACTCTTACACTTTTGACCACTTCCCTAAATAATAACTTTACAAAATATTGCAGAAAAATGCCGTAAAAATGGGACCCATCGCTGCGACCTTAGATTCTCAATGCCAATTATAGGCTTATTACCTTAATATATCAAGAATATTCTGGTTTTAGGGAGATTTAACCCTCACCGTTTTGTCCGTTTCTTCTCGGGCCTAATTACGCAACCATTTAACAGTTAAATCCTTGTTTTTTGACTGCCGCCGGAAGCCGAACACTTCAACTTCTGTTTTTTGAAAATATCTCTTAAAATGGAATTTTAGCGCAATTTATGCTAAAATTTAAATTACCTTTAACAAAATTATCCCGTTTAAAGAAAATGCAAAGAGCTGATAATTCCACAAATTCGGCGATAGGTTTCCGCCCGGCAAAACATTACGGCTGGGTTATCGGAATCTTTCATTTTTTAAATGCCCTTGATCTTGCCTGGCATAATCGCCTGCGCATTGATCCGGATGATCTTGAAATCCTTAAAAACATCCCCATGGATTCAGGGTTGATCTTGACCGCTAATCATTCCGATGAAATGGATCCGAAAGTGGTTTTCGAGCTTTCCCGCCTTTGCCATCGCCGATTTACCTTTATGATCAATTCCGAAGCTTTTGAAGAATTCCACGGCCTCATCGGCTGGTTTTTACAGCATTTAGGAGGCTTCTCCGTCGAAAGAGGCGGTAACGACCAGATGGCCAGGAGTTATGCGGTTGAAGTGATTAAAAATGATTCCGATGCCCTGGTCATGTTCCCGGAAGGGGAAATCTCGTATTTAAATGATCTGGTCCAGCCCTTTAAAACCGGAGTAATCCATATGGATCTTCAGGCTATCGCTGAAGCCCGGAAAACAAGACCTCTTTGGACGGCTTATTTATTGCCGCTGGCCATCAAATACCGTTACCGCAAACCGATCGGCTCGATTTTAGATAAAAAAATCCGGGCCATCGAAAAACACCTTTTGATCCGCGCAAGCTTCTTTACTTTACAGGTAAAGATTATCCGGATCATGGCAAAGATTTTAAAGCGCCAAACTCTCATTAACCGCACCCGAACGGTTTCCGGTAAAATAACCCAGCTCAAAGCACAATTGCACAAGGTCCAGGCGGCGCTTCTTACCAAAATCCGGATAAAATATCCGCAGCTTAAGATCGACCCGCAAACGCTGCTTGTTGACCGTGCGCAGAAAATAATTTTTTTTCTTCGCGAGCAACTAAGCCGCAAAGAACTTTTTGGCTTAAAAAGCCGGATCCAGTTTCAAAAAGACATTAAAGACCTTAAAGAAACCATCCAAATGGCAGGATGGCAGCCGCAATATATCGGCCTGGCTCCTTCGGAAGAAAGGCTGGCCGAAATCGTAATGAAACTCGAACGCGAAGTCTTTAACCTCAAAAGACCCCGTCCCCTGGGCAACCGGGATGTCTTCGTGCGCATCGGTAATCCCCTGGATCTTAGCGGTTATGTTGAAGCATATCGAAAGGACCCCTCGGCTATATCCCACCGGCTCGCCGAAGAATTGCGCGATAATACTCAGTCGCTGATTGAAAAAGAGCTAAAAAAAGGCACTCCCCATTAGCAGGCAGGATCATTTATTGCAGGCCAAGATGGGTCATAAAGAGTGGCCGCCGGCTATAGTTAACCCAAGCAGTTCCTCCGCTATCAATACAAGCAAAGCAGATTGTTTGGAAACATCATCCACCGCCTCTTTTTGTTCCGCGTTAAGCTGGCCGTATGTTCCGCCTTGAAGCAATGCCATATGCCCGCTGATCACTCCCAGCGGCGTACGCAGTTTATGCGCAATGAAGGTTAGAGTATCCTGTTTTATCCGTTCCTCCGTGCGCGCAGCGGAAACATCACGCAAAATAAAAACAATGCTTAATAGCTCTCCGGAGGAATTTTTCACCAAATCCCGGGTCACTTCTAAATATAACGCCTCCGCCGTTTCTGATTTTTGGCGCACGAGATCAAATGTTTTATGCGCAACCGTTAAGTCCATCAGCGCCTCTTTGTTTATGGAAACAGCGTAATCCTTAAAGAGCATTTCAACCAGATTGGAGTTCTTTGCTTCGGTAATATTTAAATACTTTAAAACCGCCGCGTTGCCGTCTTTAATTATATAATCCGGGCTGCAGATAGCGATACCGTCACTTGCCTTGTCCACCACTTCCTTGAATTTTTCTTTTTCTTCCAACTGCCGCAGGTAATCACTTATTTTGAGTATAGATTTGACTCTGGCCAATAACTCCACCTTATCAAAAGGCTTAGAAATAAAATCATCGCATCCAGCCTCCAGGGCTTTTATCTTGTCTTCATCCTCCCTGAGCGCGGTGACCATCACCACCGGAATAAGCCGCGTTTTATTATCTTTGCGTAATTTCTCCAGCACTTCTAATCCGGAGATCCCGGGCATCATTATGTCCAAGAGCACCAGGTCAATTTGATTACCGGAGATTTTTTCCAATGCTTCTTTACCGCTTGACGCCTTAACCACTGCATACCCCTGCGGTATAAGATGTGCTTCCAGAAGCTCAATATTCTGAAGCTGGTCGTCGACTACTAAAATTAACGGCTGGCTTTTCATCCTCTCCCTCTTTTGATTTTGCTCCCCATTATCCGGCGGTTTATTTGATAAATTGGCTGATCTCCGCCACAAAAGTGCGCGTGTTTATCGGTTTGCCGATGAACCCGCTGTTAGTAATGTCCTTTATTTCTTCTTTACCTTCCGCCATTACCGAAGCGGTCACAAAAACGATCGGTATGCCGCTTGTCTCTTGCCTTTGGCGCAATATTTTCGCCGCTTCGCTGCCGCGCATATCCGGAAGCCGCACATCCATGATGATAACGTCCGGCTTTTCTTTCCCGGCCATGGCAATTCCGCTGGAAGCATCCTGGGAGACAAATACTGCAAAACCGGCTAACTCCAGCAGGTCTTTTTCCAGTGTCAGATTGTTGGCGTTATCATCAATAATCAATGCTCTTTTGCCCACCTCACACCGCCTTTCTGGATGCAATCGGTAAAGTAAACCTGACCTGGATACCTTTATTCAGCCCTTGCGATGCTACGGAAAACTTTCCTCCGTGCAGTTCGACCAGCTTTTTAGAAAGCGGCAACCCCAGGCCGGTGCCCTCAGTTACCCGGGAATACGGGGTATCCACCCGGAAAAATCCCTCAAAAATCTTGCCCATGTTCTCCTCGGCAATACCGACCCCCGTATCCCAAACCTCAATTTCTATTTCGGAACCGGCTCTTTTAGCCCACATGCCGATCTTGCCTCCCTCAGGGGTAAATTTAACCGCGTTTGAAAGCAGGTTATAAAGTATCTCTTTTACCCTTAATTCATCCGCCTCAATATTCGGCAAATCCTCGGTTATTTCAAGCACCATTTGAAGTTTCTTTTTACTGACCATATCGGCTATAAGCAG
>CAINQO010000004.1 GCA_903852325.1 Candidatus Omnitrophota bacterium | reverse complement strand
TTAGTGTTTCTGAGCTACCATTATTCTATCTATACTATTATAATCCTTAATTACTTCGATTATCTCAAATTTTTTAGATTTTTTTAATATATTTTCAATTGCCTTGCGCTGTCCGGCCCCCATCTCCAGGATCAAAAGGCCGCTCTCTTTCAGGTAACCGGGAGACTGGCGGATAATGCTGCGGTAAAGCTCCAGGCCGTCAACCCCGGCCGCCAAAGCCAGGGCCGGCTCAAAGGATATTTCCCTGGCCAGGCCGCCAAATTCCTTACTGGAGATATAAGGAGGATTGCTGACAATTAAATCAAACTTCTCCCTGGTTTTTTCCAGCACCCTGAAAATATCCGAGTAAAAAAATCTTACTTTTACTTTATGCAGATCGGCATTGGCTTTGGCTAATTGCAAAGCAGGCAGGGATATATCGCTTGCCCAGACCAGCGCATGGGGCAATAACTTGGCCAGGGACACGGCGATGCATCCGCTCCCGGTACCCAGGTCAAGGATCTTTCTTGGGTGGGGCTGCCCGACGGATTTTATTTTTTCCAGGACGCAGTTGACCAGAAGCTCTGTTTCCGGGCGCGGGATCAATGCCCGGCTGTCCACGTTAAACTTCAGCCCCATAAATTCGGTAACCCCTAGAATATACTGAAGCGGCTCTCCCGTAATCCTGCGTTTTAATATCCTGGAGGCTTCGGCGCATTTTTCCGGCCCCAAGGCAGCATCTTTATTCAAATACAGGGAAAGCCGGTCGCAATTTAAAATATGGCTGTAAACTAATTCGGCTTCGTTCACCGCTCTGCCCCCTTTGCGGATGCGGCCTCGCGTTTTTTCTCCGCCTCCGCTTTTAATAAAGCATCGAAAAGCTCGTCCATCTGCCCCTCCAAAATCCCTTCCAGCTGATGCGAGGTATAATTGATCCGGTGATCGGTAACCCGGCGGTCCGGATAATTGTAAGTGCGGATCTTTTCGCTGCGGTCTCCGGTGCCAATCTGGGTCTTGCGGGCGCTGGACATCCTCTTGGCTTCGGTTTCTATTTTTGCCTCTAAGATCCGCGCGCGCAATACGCGCATCGCCTTGGCTTTATTTTTGATCTGCGAACGTTCATCCTGGCAGGCCACCACTGTTCCGGTGGGAAGATGGGTGATTCTTACGGCCGAGTCGGTTTTTTGCATATGCTGCCCGCCGGGGCCGCTGGAACGGTAGGTATCTATCCTGAGGTCTTTGGGCTCGATCACTAAATCCACTTCCTCCGGTTCAACCAGCACCGCCACGGTGGCGGTAGAAGTATGGATCCTGCCCTGGGCTTCCGTGGTCGGGACGCGCTGGACCCGGTGCACCCCGCTTTCGAATTTCAGGCAGCGAAAGGAGTCTTTTCCTTTTACGCTAAAAACTATTTCTTTGATCCCGCCGGCTTCATTAACACTGGAGTACATCGGTTCGATGGTCCAGCCTTTATTATCCGCGTATTTAGAATACATCCGGTAAAGATCGGCGGCAAAAAGCCCGGCCTCGTCTCCTCCGGTCCCCTGGCGGATCTCCACCATACAGTCCCTGCCGGCGTCCTTATCTTCCCCGGCGAGGATTTTGTCCAATTTCTGCTCCAGCTCCGTTTTTTTCTGAGCCAGGCTTTCCAGCTCGGCGTGCGCTAATTCCACGAACTCCCGGTCATGTTTTTGCGCCAGTACCCCCTCAAGCTCGGAAATTTCTTTAAGCAGATCATTGTATTCGCGGTACAGGGCCACCGTGGGCCTAAGGTCGGAAAGCTCCTTGGCCAGCTTATTGTAAGCCTGCCGGTCAGTGATTTGTTCATCGCTGCCCAGAAGCTGTTCGAGTTCTTGCAAGCGGACAGCCGATTTTTCCAGTTGTTCGTACATACTTAAAATGGACCCGCCGGGTATCCGGCGGATAACCCCGTAAACCTGCGCTTATTTATTTTTTCGCGTATTTCTTCACGAATTTATCCACCCGGCCGGCAGAATCCACTAACTTCTGTTTTCCGGTAAAAAACGGATGGCATTTCGAACAAATTTCGACGCGGATGCTCGGTTTGGTCGAACGAGTATGCACTGTCTCCCCGCAGGCGCAAACGATCGTACTCTCTTTGTAATTAGGGTGAATTTTTTCTTTCATTTTTGATCCTCCGGTTTGCCGCTTGCAGGAGATCCTGCTTGCGGCGTAATGTTTATTTCTGGTTCATGCTGTTCAAGAACTCTTCGTTATTCTTGGTCTTGCTTAACTTTTCGATCAACAGCTCCATCGCTTCCACGTTATTCAATTCATTAAGGACTTTTCTCAAGATCCAGCTCTTGCTCAAAACATCCGGCTTAACCAAAAGCTCCTCGTGGCGCGTATTGGAACGCTTGATGTCGATGGCCGGATAGATCCTGCGCTGGAACAGGTTACGGTCCAGCTGGGTTTCCATGTTACCGGTGCCCTTAAACTCTTCAAAAATAACTTCATCCATCCTGCTGCCGGTATCGACCAGGGCCGTGGCAATGATGGTTAAGCTTCCGCCTTCATCAACGGCACGGGCGGCGCCGAAGAACCGCTTTGGTTTCTGCAGGGCATTGGAATCGATCCCTCCGGAAAGCACCTTACCGCTGTGGGGAACCACCGCATTATAAGCGCGGGCCAGACGGGTAATGCTGTCTAAAAGCACGACCACATCGCGCTTGTGCTCGACCAGGCGTTTGGCTTTTTCTAAAACGATTTCCGCTACCTGCACATGGCGTTCCGGCGGTTCATCGAAGGTCGAAGAAATTACCTCCCCCTTGACGTTGCGCTGCATATCGGTGACCTCTTCCGGGCGCTCGTCGATCAAAAGGACGATCAGCACCGCATCGGGGTTATTGGTGGTAATGGCGTTGGCGATTTTCTGCAGGAGCACGGTTTTACCGCTGTAAGGCTGGGCCACGATCAGTCCGCGCTGCCCTTTCCCGATAGGAGTCAACAGGCTCATGATCCGCATGGATAATTCGTCTGGCCGGGTCTCCAAATTAAAAGGTTGATTCGGATAAACCGGGGTCAGGTTATCAAAAAGCACTTTTTCTTTGACCTCTTCGGGATTTTCAAAATTCACCGCCTCTACTTTTAATAAAGCAAAATACTTCTCCCCTTCTTTCGGGGGACGGATCTGTCCGCTGACCGTATCCCCGGTGCGCAATTCGAATTTGCGGATCTGAGAAGGCGAAATATAAATATCATCCGGACAAGGAAGATAATTATAGTTGGGGCTGCGCAGGAAACCGAACCCCTCGGAAAGGATCTCTAAAACTCCTTCTCCGAACATTAAACCTTCTTTTTCCGCCTGGGCCTGCAGGATCTTAAAGATCAAATCCTGCTTTTTTAAACCGCTGGTCCCCTGGGCGTTCAATTCTTTGGAGAGTTTATTCAACTCGGTGATTTTCATTTCTTTAAGGTTCTTTATATCTAACTTTTCCACAACTGCCTCCGTATTTGAGAAACCTGCTTCTTGGTTTTACTTAAATTCGCGCTGTTATCTATGATAAAATCCGCAAAGCGCTCTTTTTGCTTTTGCGAAATCTGGGATTTCATCCTCAAAATCGCCTCTCTTTCGGAAAGGCCAAGCTTTTTGCGCGTGCGCGCAAGCTTTTGGCTTTTACCGGCGGTAACCACCACCAGCTTATCGACTAAGCCGGTCAATCCGGCCTCGATAATTAAAGCGGCATCCAGGATGATAATTCTTTTACTGGTCGAAGCGATCCGCCTGCGGATCAGCCTGGCCAATTCAGGATACATGATCAGGTTAAGCCCGGAAAGGGCGGATTTTTTACCAAAAACTATTCTACCCAGTTTTCGCCGGTCAATAGAATTATCGGATTTAAGTATCTTGGCCCCGAACAATTTAAGGACCTTGGCGCGTACGGAGCGGCGGGACAGAATTTCATGGCCCAGCCTATCGGCATCGATCAACAGAGTTGCGGCGCTCTTAAACATACCAGCCACCGTACTTTTACCGCTGCCGATACAGCCGGTAATCCCCAGGACGAACTTATTGTTTCTTGACCTTGGCATATAACTGAATGTATTTATCCGCCGAAACCTTCCAGGAAAAGTTACACCCCATGGCATACCGGATCAAACCCGCCCATTTCTTTTTTTCCTTGAATACGCTGATCGCCTTATTGATCAGCTTAAGCAGGGCGGTATTCGTATACTGGCTGAAAACAAAACCGTTATACTTATTGATCGTGTCCGCCAGCCCCCCGGTCCTAAAAACCAGAGGGATCGTTCCGTAGCGCAGGCTGATCAATTGCCCCAGCCCGCAGGGTTCATACTGTGAAGGCATGAGAAAAATATCGCTTCCGGCATAAATTTTGTGCGCCAGCGGATCATCGAACTTTAAATTTAAAGATATCTTCCCGGGGTATTTGTCCGCGGCGTCTTTAAGCAGCTCCTGGTATTTCTGATCTCCTGCCCCCAGGATCACCAACTGCACCTCCATCTGGCAAAGGTCATCTAAGCCCTCGGCGAGGATATCTAACCCCTTTTGCTCGGCCAAGCGGCTGACCATGCCAAAAACCGGTATATTTTTATTTACCGGGAGGCGGCATACCCTTTGCAGCTCTTCTTTGTTCGCCGCCTTGTCCTGCGGATTGGCCGCGGAATAATTCTGCGTGATAAATTTATCCGTATTCGGGTCCCAAACGGAATAATCCACCCCGTTCAAGATACCGCTTAAAACATTTTTGCGCAAACGCAGGAGCCCGTCTAAACCAAAACCTAAATCCAGGGTCTGGATCTCGCTGGCGTAAGTGGGGCTGACCGTAGTGATGGCGTCGGCAAAAACTATCCCCCCTTTCAGGAGGTTGATCTTATTGTAAAATTCGAAACCGTCGATATCGAACAAATCCCAGTCCAGGCCGAGCTTGGAAAATTCCTCTCTGGCAAAAACCCCCTGATAACCGACATTGTGCAGGGTCAAGATACTCTTCATCCTGCTGTAAAAACTGTCCCCGGGGTACAGGTTTTTTAAGTACGCGGCGATAAGGCTGGCCTGCCAGTCGTGCAAATGCAGGATGTCCGCGGAAAAATTAATCTCCTTCAACAGCTCCAGCCCCCGGCGGCAGAAAAAAGCAAAACGCTCCAGGTTATCATGGTAATCCCCATTCTTATCCCCGTAAAGCCCTTCCCGGTTGAAATAATCTTTATTTTCAATAAAGTACACCTTGATGTTTTTGCCGAGCGTAGCGCTGGAGACATCCGGGGAAACCCGGTTGATTTTCAGTCTGGCATCGGCGACGCATTTATAGCCGGGCATGATTACGATTACCTCGTGGCCGCAATATTCTAAAGCTAAAGGCAAGGCCCCGGCCACATCCGCCAGCCCCCCGGTCTTGGCAAAAGGCACAACCTCGGAAGAAACCATCGCGATCCTCATCGCGCACCTGCCTTGGCTTTAGAAAGGTCATGCATCTCCAGCCAGTTCATTCCTTTTTTCATATCCACTTTGATCGGCACATCCAATTTCATCACATTCTCCATTTCCTTTTTAACCAGACCCGCCAATTCTTCCAGCTCCTTAGCCGGAAGGTCAAACACCAGCTCATCATGAATCTGCATGATCATCCTGGCCGCCATCCCTTTACTTTTCATGCCGGGAGATATCCGGATCATCGCCAGCTTGATCAAGTCGCTGGCGGACCCCTGAATGGGGGTATTTACCGCCTGGCGCTGGGCAAATTGCCTGATCCCCATGTTTTTATTATTGATTTCCGGAAGATATCTTCTTCTGCCTAATAACGTAGTCACAAACCCTTCTTCCTGCGCTTTTTTGATCTGCGCGTCGATATAAGCGTGCACCTTGGGATAACGCAGAAAATAAGCATCGATAAAATCCTGGGCCTGCCTTACCGGTATGCCCAGGTCCTTGCTCAGCCCGAAAGCGCTCTGGCCGTAAATAATCCCGAAATTGACTCTTTTCGCCGCTTCCCGCATCTCTTCCCGGACCTTTAACTCGGGAACATCAAAAATTAAAGAAGCGGTCAGGCGGTGCACATCCTCATCCCGGCTAAAGGCCTTGATCAAAGTATCATCACCGGAAAGATGCGCCAGGACGCGCAATTCGATCTGCGAATAATCGCAGGCCAAAAGGCAGCTGTCTTTCCCGGAAGCGATGATTGCTTCGCGGATCCTGGCTCCGATATCGGTCTTGACCGGGATATTCTGCAGGTTCGGGTTGCTTGAACTCAACCTGCCGGTTTCGGTGCCGGTCTGGTTAAAAGAGGTATGCACCCTTCCCGTAGCCGGGTCCACCAATTTAGGCAAAGCGTCGATATAAGTATTTTTTAATTTCGTCAACTGCCGGTAGGTCAATAAAAGCCCCGGAAGCGCGTGTTTTTCCGCCAGGCGCTTGAGCACCTCTTCGTCAGTAGAAAACCCGGTTTTGGTTTTTTTAATCACAGGCAGGCGTAATTTTTCAAATAACACTTCCCCTAATTGCTTCGGGGAATTAATATTAAACTGCGTACCGCTTGATTCATAGATATCATTGATCAGTTTGATCAATCTCTGTTCAATTTCCCGGCTGAGCTCCTTAAGCAATTTCAGATCGAGTTTTATCCCCTCCTGCTCCATTGCCGCTAATACCCCGACCAGGGGCATTTCCAATTCGGAAAAAAGCTTGGACAGCCCTTTTTCTTCCAGGGCGGTTTTGAGCACCGGCCTTAACCTGACCACCAAAGCAAGCGCTTCTTTTGCCCCCAGAGAACCGGGACGGATAAATTCCCCCAGATTTTCCAGGGCCAGATCCTCAAGGGTATAACTTGTCCGCGAAGGGTTAAGCACGTAGGCGGCGATCATTAAATCAAAATCCAGCCCCTCTAAAACCAATCCCTCTTTAAAAAGGGAGACTTTTAATTTTTTCAGGTCATGCCCGGTTTTCTTTACCCGCGGCGCACTCAACAAGGCGCGCAGTTGCTCAGGCTCATTTGCCGCGCTGAAAAATTTCCCTCCGGCGGCAAAAAACAGATCCCCGGCGCCGGTTCCGGAAACAGCGATCTCCTCCCCGGCAGATAAAATTTTCTCCAGCTGGCCCCGGCTGCAGCTGCTTAAATCCGGGGGTGCCGCCGGCGCAGTTTCCATGCCCTGGGGAAGCTCCGCTAAAAGCTTTTTAAACTCCAATTTCTTAAAAATCTGCGCCAGGCGCGCGTAATCCGGCTGCCCGCATTTAGCTTTTTTAAGGTCGATCTCCACTTTTACGTCCTGGTCCAAAAGGATCAGTTCCTTATTTAGTTTTATGCGTTCACTGTTAGCGATCAGCGCATCTTTGATTTTTTGCGGCTGGACCTTTTCGATATTTTTAAGTAATTTTTCCAAAGAACCGAACTCCCGGATAAGTTTTTCCGCGGTTTTTTCTCCCACTCCGGGAACTCCCGGGATATTATCCGCGGTGTCGCCCGTAAGACAGATAATATCCACCACCTGCCCAGGACCGACTCCGTAGCGCTGCGTTACTGTTTCCGTATCATACAGAATTCCGCTGTCCTTGTAAGGGCTGAATACCGCAACATGCTCTCCCACCAGCTGCAGGATATCTTTATCGCTGCTGACAATCGTGACCTTCAGGGATTTAGAAGCGGCTTCGCGGGCAAGTTGGGCAATAATATCATCGGCTTCAAAACCTTCCTTCTCGAAAATCGGCACCCCGTAGGCAGCGACCACTTCCTTGATCAAAGGGATCTGGCTGATCAGGCCGTCGGGCATCGGAGGCCGGTGCATTTTATATTCGGCAAATTTTTTCTGGCGGAAAGTTTCCCGCGACAGGTCAAAACAGCAAACCAGGTAATCCGGTTTCTGCTCTTTTAATATTTTTTTAAGTATATTGATGAATCCGTAAACCGCGTTGGTCTTTTGGCCTGTCGAGGTCGCCAGATTG
>CAINQO010000003.1 GCA_903852325.1 Candidatus Omnitrophota bacterium | reverse complement strand
CATTGATCGTGCGGGAGTTGTGATATTTAGGGGCGTATGCCCTGAAATCTTCGTAGCAGAATTATAAGGAACGCGCCTTTGAACGCGATCCTGATGTCAGTTTTGTGGTTGGGCCGCAGGATATCCATAAACTTCCGGAAATTCTCGGCAAGATAAAAAACAAGAGTTTACTCGAGCGCAAGATATGGGAAACAGATAGTAAGTTACGCCCGGAAAAAATTTATCATCAGCAATTTTACCAGGATAAGCAGCACGCTTTTATCGTCATTTCCGAGGGCTGCTCTAATTTCTGTTCCTATTGTGTTGTGCCTTATGTGCGGGGAGGCTTGCGTCACCGTAAACCTGAAGATATTTTAAATGAAATCAAAACGGCGATCAGCCACGGGATAAGTAAAGTAACCCTATTAGGTCAGAATGTGAATGCTTACCGGGAGGCAGGGGTTAATTTTGCCAAACTGCTGGAGCAAGTAAACAGCCTCGCCGGTTTAAAGGAAATCGGTTTTTTCACTTCGCACCCTAAGGATGCCGGTCAGGATATTTTTAAAGCGATCAGGGACCTGGAAAAACTGGCTAAAACCCTGCATCTGCCGGTGCAGTCCGGCGCGGACCGGATATTAAAGCTGATGAACCGCGGCTACACCGCAAAAGATTACTTGGCTTTAGTTGATTCTTATCGTAAAATTGTTAAGGACGGAAAGTTGACCACGGATGTGATCGTGGGGTTTCCCACGGAAACGCAAGAGGAGTTTGAGGAAACCTGCGCGCTGTTTAAAAAAGTCAAGTTTAACTCTGCCTATATCTTTAAATATTCCTCCCGCCCGGGCACGGAAGCGGCAAAAATCTGTGAAACGCTCAAGCCGGAAGAAATAGAGAAGCGGCATAAAAAGATCCTGGATCTGCAGAGAAAGATTTCCAAAGACCTAAGGCAATGATAATGCGTAAACATATAACCAGAGGGCTGATCGCTGTTTGCTCATCCTTTTTCCTGCCGGTACTGGCTTGGGCGCTGGATATGGATGAGTTAAAGGCTGATTTTTTGCACGGTAATTACCGCCGGGTAATTTTTGAAGGCCAGGCGGAGGCCGACCGGATGCATTTCGGTAATACCGATGAGCTTATCTACATCCTGGGCTTAAGCTATCTTAAAGAATTTAAGGTTGACCTGGCGCAGAATTGTTTCCGCAGGATCCTGAATAATTCCAACAGTAAATTTAAACAGGAGGCCAGCCTGGCTTTGGCGGATACTTTCTTGGTTGCCGGGCAATTCCAGCAAGCTGAAGATGCTTACAATAAACTGGTTAATGATGCCACCAACAGCAGCTTTAAACCGGCGGTATTGTACCGCTTGAGCCAGCTGGAAACCAAAAGGGGAAATCATCAGAAGGCTAATGAGTATCTGCTCAAGCTAAAAAAGGATTTTCCACTGAGCCCGGAACTAAAATCAAAAGGGATCACCTTTTTAAATCTCCCTGCGCCAGCCTGCGAACCGGAAGCTACCGGTGTTTCCGTTGAAGGCGGCCAGTATTGCGTGCAGGTGGGTTTTTTTACCAGCAGCGCTAATGCCGACAATTTCAAAAATACTTTGATCAGCAAGGATTATCCCGCTTATGTGGAAAATTCCGGCACCGGCTACCGGGTGAAAGTCGGTAAATTCCCATCGCAAAAAGAAGCGCAGGAGTTAGAGAACAGGCTCTCCCGTGACGGTTTTCAAACCAAAGTTTGCCCGCTGTAATGCTTAAAAAGAATGCCCGTCCCGTAAATTCCCCCAAGAAGCTGAAGCGGATCATTTTCCTGCTGGGGCCTACCGCGATCGGTAAATCCGCAGCGGCGATCCTCCTGGCGGAAAAAATAAACGCGGAAATCATCTCCTGCGATTCTATGCAGGTATACCGCAAAATGGATATTCTTACTTCCAAGGTTGCTGCCCGGGAGAGGAAAAAGGTCCGGCACCACCTTTTGGGAATTATCGATCCCGGCCGGGAATATAATGTGGCGCAATACCGCCAGGCGGCATTATCCCTTTGCGATAAATTATTCAAAAAAGGTAAAATCCCCCTGTTTACCGGGGGGACCGGCCTTTATTATTCCGTTATCGTCGACGGTTTGTTTCCGGCGGTGCCCGAAGACAAATTGCTCCGGGCAAAATTGGAAAAACAGCTGAGTGCTAAAGGAAATGATTATTTATACCGCCGGTTAGCCAAAGTCGACCCGCCGGCAGCCAAAAAGATCCATCCCCATGATTCCCGCCGGATCATCCGGGCGCTGGAGGTATATTTGACCGCCGGTGAACCGATTTCGGCGCTGCAAAAAAGCAGGGTCGGCCTGGGCAAAGAATTTCAGATAAAAATCTTTGGACTGAACACGGACAGGCAGGCGCTATATAATATCATTGACCAAAGAGTGGAAAAAATGTTCACCGCCGGGGTGATCAACGAGGTAAAACGCCTGCGGAAGCAAAAATTAAGCCGGACCGCTTCGCGGGCGATCGGTGTCCCGGAGATCGCCGGTTTTCTTGCCGGAAAATATCCGTTAGATGAGGCAAAGCGCTTGATACAGCGTAACAGCCGGCATTATGCCAAGCGGCAGCTGACCTGGTTCAGGAAAGATAAGCGGATCAAGTGGATAAATATCAAAGAGAAGGATAATCCCGCGGAGATCGCGAAACGTATCTATAAACAATTATAAAATCCTATGGAAAAAGCACTTTTAATCAGCGTACTATTAAAATCCGATAAGCATCACTGGCGGATCGAAGATATATCCTCGGAATTAGAGGAGCTGGCTTCTTCGACTTTAGTCGAGGTGGCGGAGAACGTAATTTGTATTTGCGACCGGGCCACTCCCAATTATCTTATCGGGAAAGGTAAGGTCGAAGAGATCGGTTTTATTGCTAATGAGGAACAGGTGGATGTGGTGATCTTCAGCCATGAACTAAGCGGAACCCAGCAGCGTAACCTGGAAAAAGCTTTTGGCAAAAAGACGATCGACCGCACCCAGTTGATCCTGGATATCTTCAGCCGCAGGGCAAAAAGCCCGGAAGGCAAGCTGCAGGTGGAATTGGCGCAAATGGAATATTTGCTGCCCCGGCTCTCGGGTAAAGGGGTAATGCTCTCGGACGTCGGAGGAGGGATCGGCACCCGCGGCCCGGGAGAAACGAAGTTAGAACTGGACCGCCGCCAGGCAAGAAAAAAGATCGCTAAATTAAGGGAAGATTTAAAGAACACCCGGCTGCACCGCTCAACGATGCGGAAAAAAAGGCAAAGCAGCCATATTCCGACCGTTGCCTTGGTCGGTTACACCAGCGCGGGAAAATCCACGCTTTTGAACCTTTTGACCGCGTCCAACCAGCCGACTTCGGAAAAGCTGTTCACTACTTTAGATCCGCTTTCTAAAAGCATGACCCTGGCCAACGGGCAGAGCATTGTAATCTCCGATACTGTGGGATTTTTGCATGACCTGCCTCACCATTTGATTGAAGCTTTTAAAGCCACCCTGGAAGAGGTGGTGGAGGCGGATTTGCTGATCCATGTTTTAGATATTTCCGATCCCAGGATGTCTCAGCATAACCAGGCAGTACTCGATGTTCTGGAGGAATTAGGCGCCAAGGATAAACCTATCCTGGTAGTATTAAATAAGGTCGACCTGGTGGAGGACCGCAGCTGGCTGGAGCTTACCGGGAAAGATTTTCCGGGAGCGGTGCTTTTATCCGCCAAGACCGGGGAGAACATGGAGGCATTGACCGGAGCGATCAGCGGAAATTTTTCCGACCTCATGCTCAACCTGCGCGTTAGACTCCCGCATAACCGCATGGAACTGGTTGATTTCTTCTACCGGCAGGCAAAAGTAAAGAAGGTGGATTACCTGCAGGAAGGGGTTGAGATCGAGCTGGAGATCTCCCGGGCGCTGTTCAACCGGATCAACAAAGATCCGGACGTACGCGTCGATAGCGGCCTGTAAGCGTCCAAAAATATCTGTTAGATTATCTAACTAAAATAATTATTTATCTTGACAAATTAAAATAGATATGCTATCTTTAATTCGTCAGGAGGCCAGATATGCCAGTGTTTAGGATTAAGATCTCACCGGAGGAGCCCGTATATGTTATCGGGGTGGTTTGCCGGCTGACGGAAATACCGGTTTGGACATTACGGCAGTTGGATAAAGCGGGGGTAGTCAAGCCCAAGCGCTTGGGCAGGAAAAACCGGCTTTATTCCCTTAAGGACCTGAAAAGGCTGGAATATGTGCACTACCTGATGGAGAAGAAACACGTGAACATCCATGGGATCAAGATAATATTAGGAAGGGGGGAATGATTTTTTTTGGCTTCAAATTAGCACTCTACTGTTTCCATTGCTAATTTTATTGACAAAACAGTAGATTATGTTAGAATTACGCTTTTACAGAAGGTAAAAGTAGGTTTTTAGGAGACAGGCAAATGCGCACCGTGGACCACAATTCCCGCAGGAAGCAGGTTTTAAACGCGGCAATTAACCGCTACATCAAGAACGCGCTTCCGGTAGCTTCGGATGATATTGCCCAGGAATTCGACCTGAGTCCGGCAACCATCAGGAATATATTTTCCGAGCTCGATGAATCGGGGTATTTAAAACATCCTTATACCTCAGGTGGAAGAGTGCCCACGGACAAGGGTTACCGTTATTACGTGGATTTTCTGGTCCAGCAGATGGAACTCCTGGATGAAGAGAAACAGCGCATCTTTAAGGATTGTAAGCGGAAGATGCGCCGGCTTGATGATACCCTGGAAAATACTTCCGAAGTCATCTCGGAAATTACGCATTATGCCGGGATCGTTTCTTTTCTGCAGTGGCAGGACAAAATTTTCTATAAAGGGATCAGCCGGATACTCGACCAGCCGGAATTCAAGGATGCCGACAAGATCCGCCTGCTGGTCAGGTTGATGGAGGATAAGGAAAAGCTGCTGGACATCATTAACCGGGATTTTTCCGGCAAGGTGAAAGTATATATCGGTAATGAGCTGGGGATTTCGGAAGTGGAGAATTGTTCTTTGATCGTTTCCGGGTTTAAGCTCAAGAACCAACCGTCCGGAAGGCTGGCGGTATTAGGGCCGATGCGCATGGAGTACAGTCATATTATCCCGACTATGGAGTATATCTCTGAAGCGCTGAATGAGATCCTGGAGGATTTTTAGGAGAGTAATAATGGAAGAACACAAAGATAGCCAAAAGAATACGGAAGAGCATAAAAATAACCAGAAAAAAGAAGACAAGGAAAAAACGGTCATCCTGAAGGAGGAGGAGTATCTGGGGCTGATCGAAGAGGTAAAAAAGGGCAGGGAAAGCTGGGACAAGATGTTGCGTAACCAGGCGGACCTGGAAAATACCCGCAAGCGCCTGGAACGGGAAAAACAGGATTTTGTG
>CAINQO010000002.1 GCA_903852325.1 Candidatus Omnitrophota bacterium | reverse complement strand
GATTATAAATCGGGACCAGATAACCGTTCGGCTGCCCCTCTTCGGTTTTGGTAACGAATTTGGGATGCTTGAGTGTCCGGATATCCATCGCTATCCTCCTGATGTTTGACCGGGACGGTAGTTTTAAACCGCCCCCTTTTTACTTATAGAGTTTATTGATATCTTTTAGTTTGCTTTTCAGCCAGTTCTCGTGCTTCAGCGACCAGTCTACCGTGGATTTTAGCCCCTGCACCAGTTTGAACCGCGGGCGCCAGCCGAGCTCCTTACGGATCCTTCCGGAATCAAGGCTGTATCTTATATCGTGGCCCAGGCGGTCTTTGACAAATTCAAACCTGTCCGGAGCGGCGTTTAAGGTTTTTAACAACAGTTTCACCGTATCGATATTCCTGCTTTCACAGCTGCTGCCCAAATTATAGGCCTCTCCGATCTTTCCTTTTTGGAGGACTAAAAGGACTCCCCGGACGCAATCTTCCACGTACAGCCATTCCCGCACGTTTATCCCCCGGCCGTAAACCGGGATTTTTCCGCCGCCCAGGATCCTTAAAATCGCCAGAGGAAGCAGCTTTTCCGGATACTGCCACGGCCCGTAATTATTCGAGGGGCGGATAATTACCGCCGGAAACCGGTAAGTCCGGATATACGCCTGCACCAGAAGGTCGGCGGCGGCTTTGGAGGCTGAATACGGGCTGTTCGGCTTGATCTGGGATTTTTCGTTGAACTTACCGTTAGCGATCTCCCCGTAAACTTCATCGGTAGAGATGAAAATAAATTTCTTTACTCCGTATTTGCGGGCGGCATCCATAAGGATCTGCGTGCCCTTAATGTTGGTTTCGATAAAAACGGTAGGGTTGGTTATACTGCGGTCAACGTGGCTTTCCGCGGCAAAATGCAAAACGGTATCCGGTTTTTCTTGCGCAAAAATGCGATCGATCTGTTTTTTATTGCAGATGTCGGTTTTATAGAATTTAAACTTCCCTTTCACCGGTTCCAGGCGTTTGAGGTCCCCGGCGTAGGTGAGCTTATCGACCACGACAATATCGGAAGCGGCGTATTTCCCGGCGATTAACCTTACAAAAGCGCTGCCGATGAATCCGGCTGCCCCCGTAATCAGGATCTTCTTATTTTTCATCAAGTAACTCCTTTAAGTATTGGCCGTAACTGGTATGGAACCCGTCGGCAAGCTTAGCCAATTGAGCCTTGTTGATATATTTCATCCGGTAAGCGACCTCTTCGATACAACCGATCTTTAAACCCTGTCTGTCTTCGATGGTTTTAATAAAGATCGAGGCGTCGATCAGCGATTCGTAAGTCCCGGTATCCAGCCAGGCGTGCCCGCGGCTGAGGAATTGGGCTCTAAGCTTGCCCAGTTTAATATAAGCATTGTTCACGTCGGTGATCTCCAGCTCTCCCCTTGGGGACGGTTTGATGTTTTTAGCGATCCTGACCACCTGGTTATCATAAAAATACAGGCCGGCGACCGCCCAATTGGTTTTTGCTTTTTTAGGCTTTTCCTGGATCCCCACAACCTTATTGTGCTTATCAAGTTCCAGGACCCCGTAACGCTCCGGGTCCCGGACAGTATAACCGAACACCACCGCCCCGCTTTTTAGCTTAGCGGCATTGCGTAAAAGATCGACTAAATTATAGCCGTAAAATATATTATCCCCCAGGATAAGACAGACGCTCTCCTTGCCGATAAAATCCTCGGCCAGGATAAAGCACTGCGCGATCCCTTTTGGCTCGGGCTGGATAATATAAGAAAGTTTTATCCCCAGATCGGATCCGTCGCCAAGCAGATCCCTAAAACGGGGAAGATCTTTAGCGGTGGAAATGATCAGAATATCCCTGATCCCGGCAAGCATTAAAACCGAAAGCGGATAATAGATCATCGGCTTATCGTAGATCGGCAGGAGTTGCTTGCATACCCCTTTAGTGATCGGGTAAAGCCGGGTGGCCTTTCCCCCTGCTAAAATAATACCTTTCATCGGCACACTCCTTGTTTTAGAGACTTATATTTAAAATATAAAAATATCAGGGTGGTTAAGGTGATTAAAGTGACTAAGTTGGCGATAAAGATTATCGGGTCGCGGCGGGCGATCCCGTAGATCATCCAGAGCAAAACCCCCGCGGAAAGCTGGAATAAAGTTACCGGGCTCACATCATTGACGGAACGGGTGCGCAAGGAGCGGAAGATTTGCGGGACAAAAGAAAACATGGTTAAAGTGGCGGCTATCGCCCCAATCACTGTCCAGATCATTTTATGATTTTAAGGTAGCGACGGCTGCCGATTTTGAGAACTTCCCCGTCTTTAGGGATATAATTTATTTCTTTAATTTCTAAACCCGACGAAGTAACCGAACCGGCCATGATTAGGCGACGCGCTTCGTTGCCGCTGACCACTTGCTTGCTTTCAGTAAGAATAGCCAGGATATTTTTTTTGCCATCGTTCTTAAATACAGGTATATCAAGCGGAATTTCTTTCTGGGAAAACACACGGGCAAATTCTTCCGCCTGTACCGTAGCGTCAGCAGCGCTGTGGTATTGAGTGATAATGATCTTAGCCAGATTAACCTTGGCTTCCTTAGGGTGCATCTTTTTGATTAGATCCAGGTCCGCGTCGGTAAGCAGCTCATAATATTTCAGCATCAACGCGTCGGAGATCGACATGATCTTGCCGAACATCTCCTTGGCCGGTTCATTGATCCCGATGTAATTACCGAAGGATTTGCTCATCTTCGCTACCCCGTCGGTACCCTCAAGCAGCGGCATGGTCATCACCACCTGCTGCGGCTGTTTAAAATCCTTCTGCAGTTCCCTGCCCATTAACAGGTTGAAGATCTGGTCTACCCCGCCCAATTCCAGGTCTGCCTCCAGCATCACCGAATCATACCCCTGCATCAAAGGATAAATGAATTCCAGAATGGAGATATTTTCTCCCTGGGTATAACGCTTTTTAAAATCTTCCCGGGCCAGCATCTGCGAAACCGAAGCCAAAGTAGTCAACCGCAGCATCTCCACCCCTGACATCTTTTCAAACCATTTACTGTTAAAAACTATTTTTAGTTTGCGCATATCCAGGATCTTGGCGACCTGTTTTTTATAAGTCAGGGCATTTTTGGCCACTTCCTGTTTAGAAAGCTGCTTTCTGATCTCCGAGCGCCCGGAGGGGTCCCCGATCTGGCCGGTGAAATCCCCGATCAGAAAATAAACTTCATGGCCCAGCTCCTGGAACTGGCGCAGCTTGCGCAAAAGCACGGTATGGCCCAGGTGTAAATCCGGAGCGGTAGGGTCAAAACCGGCTTTAATTTTTAAGGGGCGCCCGGTTTTAATGCTCTGCTCGAGCTTTTTACGCAGCTCATCTTCAGAGATCAAATCCACAACGCCCCTTTTAATTACGGCTAATTGTTTTTCGATATCCATATTTTTATTCAGGCAGGCCGTTACCCTAAGGCAACGGCCTGCCTGTCGATGCTTATAACCTTGCGGTGAGGCCGATCTTGGCCTGTTCCACATCCACCTTGATTATTTTTACCTTTATTTTATCACCAGGCTTTAATTTCGCCACGGTTTCTTTATCGATCTCGCTGGAATAGATCAACCCTTCCAGCTCGTTATCGATCTTGGCAAACACCCCGAACTCGGTAATACTGGAAACTTCCGCTTCCACCTGAGTTTCCAGGGGATATTGCTCGGCGATCTTGCTCCAAGGATTATCCTGCAGCTGCTTTAAACCCAAAGCAATCCGCCGGTTAGCCGAATCAACCGAAAGTATCGAGACATCGATCTTTTGGCCTTTCTTTAAAACATCCTGCGGGTGGCCGATCCTTTTGGTCCAGGAAATATCAGACACATGGATCATCCCTTCCAGGTTGGAATCCAGTTCCACAAACGCCCCGTATTCGGTAAAACCGCGCACTTTTCCGGAAACCGTGGTTCCTACCGGATATTTGGCATCGGCTTCCAGCCAGGGATTCTGCTCCAATTGCTTTAAGCTCAAAGAGATCCTGCGGGAATCCTTCTCCACGCTTAAGATCTGGGTTTCCACCATATCTCCGACGGCAAACATCTCGCCGGGATTATTTACCCGCTTGGTCCAGGAGATCTCAGAAACATGGATCAGGCCTTCAATGCCTTTTTCCAATTCCACGAAAACCCCGTAAGGAAGGATGTTGACTACCTTGCCCTTTACCTTGGAACCAACGGTGAACTTGCCTTCGATGTCCTTCCAGGGATCGGATAACCTCTGCTTTAACCCCAGGGAAACTTTACCGGAGGCCTGGTCCATGTTTAAGACCATTACTTCGATCTTGTCCCCGATGGCCACGATCTCCGAAGGATGACTGATCTTTGACCAGGACATGTCCGTAATGTGCAAAAGGCCGTCCACCCCGCCCAGGTCGATGAAAGCGCCGAAATCAGTGATCGCTTTGACCAGCCCGGGATAGATGTTGCCGATCTTTAATTCGCCCCAGATCTTGCCCTTGGCCACATCCCTGTCCGCCTGCACCGCTTCGCGGCGGCTGACAATGATGCTCCGGCGTAAATTGTTCACTTTGACGATCTTGAACTTGAAGATCTTATACAGGATATCCTTATCGGCGATATTGCGGAAAGAAGATAGCGAACTGGGTAAAAATCCCTCTATCCCCATGATATCGACCAGGAATCCGCCTTTAACTTTCTTTACCGGCTTGCCTTCGACCAGGGTCCCGTCATTGGAGAGCTTGACGATCTTGTCCCATCCCTGCATGCGCATGGCTTTTTCCCGGGACAAGGTCATTACCCCGGCGTCATTTTCCATGGTTTCCAGTAAAAACTCCATCTCTTTACCGACTTCCAGGTCCCCGGTACTGAATTCCGTGACCGGAACGATCCCCTCGGATTTAAACCCGACATCGACCAGGACCTCTTTAGTTTTAATTTCCACGATCTTGCCGCTGACTACCTGTCCTTCTTTTAAAACTTTAATACTCTGGTTATACAACAGCTCTAATTCCGCTCTACTGGATTCTGACATTGCGATTACTTCCTTTCTTGCTCTTGGTTTTAAGGAGCGGTCCCGGTACTCATAAACACAGGGACTGTCCTTGGTTGCGGGTAAGGTTTTACGCCTGTGGCGCTCCCTCTCCCTAGGGTTAAGATTAATTATTTTTTAATTGTTGAATGTTAGCCATTATCAGACTCAAAGTTTCCCGATAAGGCTTCCCCCTTTCTATGTGAATTTATTTTCTTCTAACGCGTTACTTGAATATTGTAAACAGGTTTAAAAAACCGGTTAAGCCTGCGCGCTGCCTCCTAAAATTATCTTTTCCGCCAATTTAAGCAGATTCCTGGCTTGGGTGAGGCTTTTCGCTTCGGCATAGGTGCGCATGATCGGCTCGGTACCGGAGCCCCGAAACATCAACCAGCTCTGGTCTTCACAAATAAGCTTTACCCCGTCGTAATCCTTGACCTCCACCACTTTCTTGCCCAAAAGCTCTTTGGGTAAATTCTCTTTTTTCGGCTCCACCCGTTTTTCCAGATGGAAATCCTGCCGCACATAATAATATTTGCCGAACTGCTTCTCGGTTTCATTCAGGATCTTTAAAATATTCTTGTTCCGGTAAACCATCATCTCGATCAAAAGCAGCCCGGCCATCGTCCCATCCCGCTCCGGGATATAACCTTTAACCCCCATCCCGCCCGCTTCTTCCCCTCCGGCGACAATATCCTGGGTTTCCATTAAAGTAGAGATGTATTTAAAACCCACCGGGGTCTCATAAAGTTTGATCCCCAGGAAATTGGCGATATTATCCATCATCGTCGAGCCGCAGATAGTCTTCACCAACCCCCCGCTCCAATGGCGATCCTGGTTTAAATGCAGCGCTAAAAGGCCGAGGATCTTTTGCGGGTGGATAAACACTCCCCCGGGGGCAACGGCGGCGATCCTGTCGGCGTCACCGTCAAGGGCAATGCCCAGATCGAATTTTTCGGCTTTGACCCGGCGTTTTAATTCCGCCAGGTTCTCTTCCACCGGCTCCGGCCTTCCTCCGCCGAAAGACGGATTGATCGTATTGCGCATAAATTCTATTTTTATCTTCGTTCCTTTAAGCACCTGAGAGATAAAACTGTCCCCGGAGCCGTACATGGAATCCACCAAGACTTTAAATTTCTTATTTTTGATCTTTTTCAGATCGATATAGCCGCGGATAAATTTTATATAATCGCTTGTGAGATCCAGAACCTTAATCGATTCCAGGGCCGCCGAATCCTTTACCGGGTTCTGGGTCAACAGATTTTCCACTTCCCGGGTCAACTCCTGGCTGGCTCCGCCGCCGGCGGCATTCTTGATCTTAAAACCGTTGTATTCCGCCGGATTATGCGAAGCGGTGATCATGATCCCCAGGTCCAGTTTGCGGGACTTGACCGCATAACTTAAACAGGGGGTCGGTATCGGCCGGTCGGAGACAATGACCTCGATGCCGTTGCTTTTAAAAACCACTGCCGCGCTTTGGGCAAATTTGGCCGACATAAAACGGGTGTCAAAACCAACCACTACTTTTTTTCCCGCCCCTAAAAAATCCGCTACTGCCTGGGCAAGGATCTTGACATTGGCGATGGTATAGGTATCCGCGATGACCGCTCTCCACCCGTCGGTGCCGAATTTAATTTGTGCCACTGCATTGCTCATTTTAATTTCTCCTCGCCCGCAAGGGCCGTTATCTCAAACTATCGATTGCCTGCTTAACATTCTTTGCCCCGAAAATATATGAACCGGCGACCAGGAGATTTGCCCCGGCAGCCTTGACCAGCTTGGCCGTAAGGTTATTTATCCCCCCGTCTACGGCGATATCTTTGTTAAAAATTGCGCGCAATTGGCGGATCTTATTTACCGCCGCGGGAATAAACGCCTGGCCGCCAAATCCCGGATGGACCGACATTACCAGAACAAAATCCACCAGCTTTAAGACGGGCTTGATCTTGGCCAGCGGGGTCTCCGGGTTCAAAGAAATCCCCAGCTTGACCCTGCGCTTGTTTAATATTTTTTTAATTTCTCTTAATTGCCGCAAGCTTACCGTCTCAATGTGTACGGTGATCATGTCGCTTCCGGAGTCAACAAACGCGTCGATGTATTTTTGCGGATTCTCGATCATTAAATGCACGTCCAGCGTCAAATCCGATGAACGGCGCATATATTTAACCACTACCGGCCCGATGGTAATATTGGGCACAAAATGCCCGTCCATTACATCCACGTGCACCAGATCCGCCCCGGCCTTTTTCACCTTTTCCAGTTCCAGCGCCAATTTGCTAAAATCCGCCGACAATATGGATGGAGCGATTTTAATCTTCATCCTGCACCTTCTTTTTATTAATTACACTTGTAGACAGTTTAGATAACAACATGCAAAACAATAAGTTATAAATCAAATACTTCCTCGGCTTCTTACTAATATTTGTTCCATAACCAGCATATTATCAGACACTTGTATATACTGTCTATTCTATCGGTAAAGCTTTTTTTTCTTAATATAATCGAAAACCTTATCCGTAACCAGGTACCCGAAAGACTTATTCTGGGCAGCGCATTGGCGGATCTCAAATGCCGAAACATCCACCGCCCGGATCGGTACGGTTTGAATATAAGCCGGCATCTGCTCCAACGGATACCCCGGCCGGGTCGCCGCCACGAATTTCACCATCGAAAGTATCTGGCTCAGATCCTTCCACTCATTCAAATACTTGAGCAGGTCCGAACCGATAATAAAATAAAGCTCGTCGTGCGGATACTTTTTCTTAAACTCCTTCAGGGTATCAATGGTGTAAGAACGGCCCTGGCGCCTGATCTCCGCATCGGAAACCGAAAAATATTTATTGGAGGCTACCGCCAGCTTAAGCATCTTTAAACGGTCACTGGCCGGGGCGATATTTAAATTGTCCTTGTGCGGCGGCAAAGAGGTAGGCACAAAAATAATTTTATCCAGGCCCAATTTTTCCCTGACCTCTTCGGCTAAAATCAAATGCCCGATATGGACCGGATTAAAAGTCCCCCCCAAAATGCCTATTCTCATGCTAATAATGTAAAACTCTAAACACTAAACTCTAAATCCTAAACAAACTCAAAATTCTAAACTCAAAACACAAAACTAAACTGACTTTGAGTTTTGGATTTTGGGTTTTGGATTTGTTTAGAGTTTCGGGTTTAGGATTTTGAGTTTAACTCCTTATTTGACCCGTTCCATAGACCGTGTACTTGTAAGTTGTCAACTCCTCCAGGCCCATGGGGCCGCGGGCATGCAATTTATCGGTAGAGATCCCGATCTCCGCCCCCATCCCGAACTGGTTTCCGTCGGTAAAACGGGTCGAGGCATTCAGGTAAACGCAGGCGGAATCCACCTGCTTTAAAAATTGCTCCGCGGCGCTGTTATTGTCCGTGACAATGCTGTCGGAGTGGTGCGAACCGTAGGTATTGATACGGGTGATCGCTTCATCCAGGCTCTCCACCACTTTGACGGATAAAATTAAATCCGAAAATTCCGTGCGGTAGTCTTTTTCCGTCGCTTTCCTGGCCCATTTGGCGATCTTGCGCGTAAGTTCGTCTCCGCGGATTTCCACCTGTGCATCTTTAAATTTTTTGAGCATTCCCGGCAGGAACCTGGCGGCCACATCCCGGTGCACCAGCAGGCTTTCCATCGCGTTACAGACCCCCGGCCGCTGGCACTTGGCATTAAAGCAGATATTTTCGGCCATATTCAAATCCGCGTCTTCATCCACGTAAACGTGGCAAATCCCTTTATAGTGTTTGATCACCGGAATGGTCGAAGTTTTCACTACTTTCCTGATCAATTCCTCTCCGCCCCGGGGAATAACCACGTCGATATAGTCATTTAATTTAAGCAGATGATCTACCGCTTTGCGGTCCGCAGAGCTTACCAGGTTGATCGAGCCTTCCGGCAGACCATGTTTCTGCATCACCCGCTGGATTGCGTTAAAAATTGCCAGGTTGGAATTAAGCGCCTGGCTTCCGCCGCGCAGGATCACGCTGTTGCCGGATTTAAAACACAAGCCGATGCAATCAGCGGTAACATTCGGACGGGATTCATAAATGATCGCCACCACCCCCAGAGGAACGCGGACCTTGCGGATGCTTAATCCATTAGGCGTATTCCAGGCGGCAATTACTCCTCCCACCGGGTCGCTGAGCCTGGAAATCTGGAGCAGGGAATCCGACATCTGCTCGATCCTGGCTTTATTCAGGCTGAGCCGGTCGATAAAGGCGCGGCTCTCCTTTTTAGCGGCTAAACAATCGATTTTATTTGCCTTTAAAATTTCTTCCTTTTTTTCCAATAAAGCAAAAGCCATGTCTTCCAGCACCGCATTCTTTTGGGCTGTAGACAAAAGCGCCAGCGGCGCACAGGCATTTTTTGCCCCTACGGCTATTTCTTTAACTTGAGTTTTTAAGTCTTTTTTCATTTTTTTACCGGAGTAAATATCGTCCCCTGACTGAAAGGATTACCTGCTACCTGGGCGATCACTCCGTTTATTTTACCGTTAGCGATAACGCAGGGTATTCCCGCCTCTACCGCGATGCTCGCCGCGGTGATCTTAGTAACCATTCCCCCTACGCAGGTCTTTTTGCTGGTTGGACAAGCCAGGGATTTGATCTGGGCAGTAATCTTATCCACCCGGCGGATAACCTGCTTATGCTCATCCAATAATCCATCCACATCCGAAAGGATAATTAAAAGTTGGGCGTTGACCAGTATCGCTACCAGCGCGGAAAGCTGGTCGTTATCCCCGAAACGGATCTCTTCGGTAGCCACGGAATCATTTTCATTGATAATCGGCACGCATTTCAATTTTAAAAGGGTGTTTAAGGTATGCTGGGCGTTAAGATAACGCTTATCCAGGAAATCATCCCAGGTTAAAAGCAGCTGCGCGCAATTTAATCCAAGCTTAGCAAACGCCAGTTTGTAAATATGCATTAATTCATGCTGGCCGATCGCCGCTGCCGCCTGCAAGCCGGGCAGCTCTTTAGGCCGGTTGGACAGCTTTAAGATCGACATCCCCATGGCAATCGCCCCGGAGGAAACAATGACTACCTCCTGCCCCTGCTTGACAAGTTGCGAAATCTGCCTGGCGATATTACCAAGTAAAAGGGTGTCCAGCCGCTGCGGCCGGGAAGCAAAAAGGCTCGAGCCTATTTTGACTACCACTCTTTTATACTTTTTTGGCGACGGCATCGACTAACTCCTCTAACCCTTCTTTATTTAACGCGGAGATCGGATAAATTTTTCTCCTGACCGCTTTTTTAAACCGCTCCAGGTTATCCGCAGCTCCCGCAAGATCCATTTTATTGGCGCAAATAACCTGGGGTTTCCTAAAAACCTCTTTGCTGTAATTTTTTAATTCCAAATTTATGTTTTTATAATCCTCCAGGGGGTCCCGGCCTTCAAAACCGGAGATATCCACCAGGTGGATCAAAACCTTGGTCCGCTCAATATGTTTCAGGAACTTATCCCCTAAACCCCGCCCCTCGGAAGCTCCCGGGATCAACCCCGGGATATCCGCAATCACAAATTTGCGGTGCTTGCTTTGAGCCACCCCCAAAATCGGCGCCAGGGTCGTAAACGGATAAGCGGCCACTTTGGGATGCGCATTAGAAACCGCGCGGATCAAGGTGGATTTACCGGCGTTAGGAAACCCCACTACCCCGACGTCCGCCAGGAGTTTCAGATCCAAAAGGATTATCTTCTCTTCTCCCGGCTCACCCGGCGTCGCTTCCTCCCGGTGCATGTTCCCGGAGCCGCCCCTGCCTCCGCGGGCGACGATCACCTGCTCCCCGTCAAGATCCAGGTCGCGCAAAACCGAACCGGTGGCGGAATCTTTAACGATCGTCCCCAAAGGGACCCGGACAATGACATCCTCGGCGCCGCGGCCTTTTTTTTGGTTGCCTGAACCCATTCCGCCTGAGGCGCCGAAAAAATGCCGATGGTGCTGAAAATCCAAAAGGGTCAGCAGGTTCCTGTCGGCGCGAATGATAACATCTGCGCCCTTACCTCCGTCTCCCCCGTCGGCAATACCCGTCCGCTGGTATTTATCCCGGTAGAAACTTTGGCAGCCCCTTCCCCCGGAGCCGGCGCGGACATTGATTTTAGCCCCGTCGATAAACACTTTTTACAAACCTAAAGAGATAGATTTGATCTTTAGTTCGGTAAGCTGGGCACGATGCCCTTTTTCCCAGTGAAAATTTTTACGCCTGCGGTATTTATAAGCCGTAGTCTTTACACCTAAAACCTGTTTAAGTACCTCAGCTTCCACTTTGGCGCCTTTCACATAGGGCTGGCCGATCTGGACATTTTCCCCGTCAGAAACCAACAAAACCTTATCAATGCTGAACTTATCCCCTTTGGCTACTTCTTCTTTGTTTACCTGGACAATATCATCCTTCTCCACATTATACTGTTTTGACCCAACTTCAATAATTGCATACATTTGACCTGCCTCCTTAAGATAACTACTCGGTTACTTTAGAATTTTCTATTATATACCCTGGAAATTTAAGGGTCAAGCAAAAATTAGGGGGAAAAACCGCCCTAAAAAGGGCGGTTTTTTCTCTTTTTTAAGCCAAAAAGTGATGGTTTAAGAAAATCGCGCTTAGCTGAACTTGATATCTTCCAGATGCGCGGTAGGATTAGAGATCAGGTTAATCTTGATCCTATATTTATTCTCAATTACCCGCAAGGCTTCCTTATCTTTTAATATTTCATCGATCACCGGAGGAGCCAGGGTAACATTGGCCTGTTTTAAGGATTTGCCCTTAAGGTAGCGCTTAAGCTCCTTTAAGGCGAAAATCCCCAGGGTTTGCGGGGAACGCAGCTTTCCTTTTCCTTTGCAATACGGGCAGGGATGGAAAGAAAGCATCTGTACGGTTTTATGGATCCGTTCACGGGTCATCTCCACGATCCCGAATTTAGAGATGCCCAATATATCGTATTTTGCCCGGTCTCCGGACAAAGCATTTTTCAAAATATTCAGCAGCTCCCGGCGGTGTCCTTCCCGCTCCATATCGATAAAATCGATCACGATAATCCCGCCCAGATCCCGCAGCACCAGCTGCCGGGCGATCTCCACCGCCGCTTCGGCATTAACCTTAAAAGCCATCTCTTCCTGGTTGACCTTTTTCTTAAAACCGCCGCTATTGACGTCAATCACTACCAGCCCTTCGGTAGGCTCGATAATCAGATAAGCCTTGGATTTCATGTAAACGTGGCTTTCAAAAATATGGTTGATCTGTTTTTCCACGTCTTTGGCGGTAAAAAGATCATCCCCCCGGTAAAGCTCGACCTTGCGGCTCAGATAGCTTAAAAAGGTGTGCATAAAATGCTGGATACGGTAAAACTCGGGCTTGGAATCGACGATCAACTTGCTTACATCTTCGGTAAAAGAATCACGGATCGCCCGCAGCGGCAGGTCATATTCTTCATACACCAGCGCCGGGGCTTTTTTCCCCTGCGCGGTTTTCTCCAGGCGTTTCCATAATTTATAAAGGAATTGCGCGTCGCGCTCCAGCTCCTGTTCGCTGCGCCCGCTGGCGGCGGTACGCACGATAAAACCGACCGGATCAGGCAGTTTAAGTTTTTTGAAAATATCTTTCAGGCGCCTTCTTTCCGGCTCATTCTCAATGCGCCGGGATATCCCGCCCTGATGCTCCAGCGGCATGATCACCAGGTACCTTCCGGCTAAACCGATCTGCGTAGACAGGCGCGGCCCCTTGGTGCCGAAGGATTCTTTAACCACCTGCACCAGGACCTCCTGCCCCTTCTTCACCTCTTTGATCGGGGTCTGCTGCACGGATTCCACCGACTCGTAAGCGGATTCGATCTCCGATAAATACAGGAAACCGTTCTTGGGCAGGCCGATATCGACGAAGGCCGCTCCGATGGAAGGCATCACCGCCTCGATCCTGCCTTTATAGATATTTCCGACGATCGTGCGGTCCTGCGGCCGCTCGATATGGAACTCCTGCAAAACACCGTCCTGGACGATCGCTACGCGTTTCTCCGATGGCTCGGAATTAATTAAAATTTCCTTGGACATTTTTAATCTGGATCCCTTCTGGTAATTGTTTTTGCAGCCTATGCCAAAAATCTTCAGGAGCAACCGGAAATTGTAAAACCACGGCAGCTTCTTCCTCCTGGCTCTCTACTCCCAATTTTAAAGCTCTTTTCAAGCTTAATTTAGGATGCGGGCTGAAACCTTCCGTCAACTTTAAAGGAAGATCTGCCCGGCGCATCGCGCGCGTGAATAGGCGCATCAGGTCTAAATGCGAAATATAACGCATCAGCCCTGTTTTAGAAAAAATAAAATTTACTTTATACATATGCTCAACTGGCTTTTCCCGGCCGGCAATCCCGGCGAAAACCCCTTACCGGCCTATTTACGTTTGGGGAATTTGCTGACCATATCCAGCTTTAAAGTACGCCCCAACCTTTGTTCCAATTTCGCCAGTTCCTCATCCGTATACTCCCCCTCCTTAATGATCTTGGCCTTGATAAAGATCAGGAGGTCGATTTTGGTTATCGTATTTGTCTGGCGGCCGAAAAGCTTCCCTATCCAGGGCAAATCTTTCAAAAACGGCACCCCGATATACTCTTTTCCTTTAACATCCTTGAGCAGCCCGCCGATAACGATCGTTTCCCCGTCCCGGAGTAAAACCTGGGTTTGCACTTCCCGCACATCAATCACCGGGTAACTGGTGACCGTGGACTGATTCCCAGCGGTAGAAGTAGCCAGCACGCTGGAATCGGTAGAAGTAATACTGGGATGGATGATCATGTTAATATAACCCTCTTCGCTTATTTGCGGGACGACATTCAACCGGATACCGATCTCCTGGTAATAATCCAGGGTCTGGGTCACCGTGGCGCCTTCACCGTTAGTACCGGCGGTAACCGTAGATTGCAGGATGGGCGTATGGAACCCGACCAACATCGAAGCCTCCTGGTTATCCAGGGTAAAAATGCTGGGCGCCGAAAGCGTATTGGTGTTGGAATCATCCTCTAAAGCGTGGATCACCGCTTCGAATTTAGTTCCGGTAAGTTTCTGAAAGACAAATTCCGCGCCGGCATTGTAAGGCTCGAAACCGGCGATCGTGGATGTTGCCGGTCCGAACAAAGAAGGGACCAGCGAATTAAGCGGCGTAGAGATCGTCCCGGAACGGCCTCCGGTAGCGGTGCCACCGCCTGCTCCCTGCGTCCCGATCGGGCTGGTCGGGCTGGTTACCGCGGTTGAAGAACCCATACCCCAATCCAATCCGATATCCCTTAACCTGTCCCGGTTCACTTCGATGATCTTGGTCTCGATAAGCACCTGTTTAGGCTTAACATCCAGCTTAGGTAAAATTATATTGCGGATCCTGTCCAGCGTGCTGGCCGTATCCGTGATGATCAGCATTTTAGATTTTATTGCCGGGTCAAAATCCGCCTTCTTCATTACCGTTTCTCCGGTAACCGTCTTTTCATAAGAAACCGTTTCGGATTTGGTCACCCCGGCAGCTTCTTTTGCCAGGGCCTGGTTGGCGGTAGACTCCCGGCCAATCTTAAATGTCCCGAATTGCCACCCCTTTTGCCCGCGGGTGTATAGAACCGAGACCTTCCCCCGAGGGGAAAGAAGCGGGATAATTATTTTCTGGGCATCCTGGGCGTCAAGGAATTTCAAAGTAATGATTTCTACCTGCAAGGGTTCTTCGGCGGCAATCTTAGCGACATTTTCCAGCTTGGTGACCAGGATCACATTCCCCTGGCGCTGATAGCCGAACCCGTAAGTTTTCAGGATCACATCCAGGGCGACATCCCAGGGGACATCGCTTAACCGCACGGAAATATTGCCGATCACGTCGGGCGTAGTGACGATATTCACTCCGGCTTTATAGGAGATAATTTTAAGCACGTTAATTATATCGGCATCCTTAAAATCGAAGGTCACATTTGAGGCTGCCGAAGCCTGCGCCGCCGGCTCAATTGCCGCCGGATTGACCTGAACCTGAGCAACCGGCCCTTCCGGGGCGCCCGCGGCAACACCTAGCATAAATAAAGAAAAAATGAATGCGCATAATATCTTTCTCACTTTGCCTCCTCTTTATTTAATTCTACTTCCAATGGCTCCCCGTTACGGATGAAAATCACTTTGTTATTAAGGATCTTTAAAACCTGAAAATCACCCACCAAAGATCCCGAGCCCGGAATGTATCTGTACAGGGTGAAACAGGACGGGGATACATTCCTTGG
>CAINQO010000001.1 GCA_903852325.1 Candidatus Omnitrophota bacterium | reverse complement strand
CTGCCAAAGAAATTATGAGGGAATTCAGTGTTTCCTATCAGATCGTAAACCACTATACTAATTTCGGGCTATTGCCGGTAGTAAAAAAAGAAGCGAATATAAGGTATTACGATAAAAGTACGATCAAATCCAGGATCAAGCAAATAAGGGACTTGATGCAGCAGGGTTACTCCTTAAGCCTGATCCGTAAAAAGCTGGACCAGGATGATAATTTAGAAAATACAGCCCAAACCCCGCAACCCAGGTCAACCTGATTTCTTTTTAAGAGATCAGGTTTTAGTTTTGATAGGGATTAAATATATTTATTAGAGCCAAAACATGAGCTATTTCAAAGTATTAGGATTCGAAAAAGAGCCTTTTTCCACCAGCCCGGATCCCGACTTTTTCTATCTTTCCAAGGAACACGAATCCGCTTTAGCCAATATCTTGATCGAACTGCGCCTCAAAAGAGGGCTCTCGGTTATCCTGGGGGATGTCGGCACCGGTAAAACCACCCTGTCCAGGAAATTGATCCAAGAGTTAAAAGACCGGCCGGATTTTATTTTTCATATTATCCTTGACCCTTCTTTTGAGGGGGAGGAGCCGTTTCTGACTTCCTTAGCGAAAAATTTCGAGATCAATGTCCATAATGATACCCCGGTGGGAGTGGTGGCGCTGCGCGAAGGGCTGGAAAGATTTTTATTTCAAAAAGGGGTGACGGAAAATAAAACGGTCACCCTGATCGTTGATGAAGCCCAGAAATTAAATGAATCCTCCCTGGAAGTCTTACGCGTCCTCCTGAATTATGAGACCAATGAATTTAAACTTATTCAGCTGGTGCTTTTGGGGCAATTGGAGCTGCACGCTAAAATTACCGAGATCGCCAATTTTTTCGACCGGATAAGTTTTAAATATACTTTGAATCCTTTGGATTTCGAGGAGACCCGGGAGATGATCGAGTTCAGGCTCAAGCAGGCCGGGTATTCGGCAAACATGCATTTATTTCTGGATGACGCGATCCGGGAGGTGCATCAATATACCCGGGGTTATCCCCGCCGGATAACCATGCTTTGCCACCGGGCTTTAAAAACATTGGTTTTAAAAAACAAGTTTGTCATTGACGCGCCCTTGATCCATGAAATTATTAATGAGGAAATTGAATCCGGATGGCACAGGAAAGATCTCTCACTCCAGAAAAACAACTTCTAAAGATCATTGAGACTTCCAAGAATTCTCTTGGAATGCATGCTCAATCCAGCCGGCGCCATGGTATGAGCTGGCTGAATTTCGGGGCCTGGCTGGGAAGGATCTCCTTTGTTAGGGGAAGTTTCGGTAAATGGTTCCAGGGGTTTAGCCTCGAGCAGTTGGACGTAAAACTGGTTAACCGCATCCTGGGAAGTTTGGTAGGGCTGCTGGCAATTTATTTTGTGGCCAATTTATTCGTTTCACTGATCGGCTTGAGTAAGCTTCCGCGGTGGAAAGCGCAGTTAAGCGTGACGGCAAGATCCTTTACTGGCGGGAAATTTAGGCAATGTTAAAAATCGGTAT